>JBARER010000117.1:0-40753 GCA_049796395.1 Xanthobacteraceae bacterium | reverse complement strand
CGCTTTGCTAGGAAATCGCGCAACAATCATGTCCGGTCGGATTCCAGCCCTTGGATCCCGGGGCGCAAACTATGGATCGGATAGTTTAGGGTCAACACAGCGCTGACGCCTTGCCAAATCACGGCTGCGTGCGACGAAACCCGCTGAATACGGCATCAGCGGGGCGGTCGGCCGGTGGCAAGGGGAAGCGCGGATCAAGGGCGCTGTGATGCTTGAAAAGGCAAAAGGGCTCATGCAGCCGTCGGTGCGCAGTGACGTGCCGCCATTTATGGTCATGGACGTCATGGCCGCAGCGGCACGGCTGGAGGCAAAGGGTCACCGGATCGTCCATATGGAGGTCGGCCAACCTGCGGCTGGCGCGCCCGCGACCGCGATCGCGGCGGTCCGCGCCGCGCTTTCAAGCGGACCGCACGGCTATACCGAAGCCTTGGGTATCGCCTCGCTGCGGCAGCGCATCGCGCGGGCCTATGCGGAATGGCGCGATATCGAGGTCGACGCGGAGCGCATCGTCATCACCACCGGCTCCTCGGCCGGTTTCATGCTCGCCTTCCTTGCCGCGTTCGAGCCCGGCGATCGCGTCGCGGTGGCCGTGCCGGGTTATCCGCCCTATCGTCATATCCTTGCGGCCTTGGGCTGCGAGTCGGTCCTGATCGAGACTAGTGCCGAAAATCGCTGGGCTATCACCAGCGACATGCTGCTCGCCCTGCATCGCGCCCGGCCGCTCAAAGGCGTCATCATCGGTTCGCCCGCCAATCCGACAGGTACCATGATGACCGCGCCCGCGCTCGCCGAATTGATCCAAAGCGCGGAAGCTGCCGGCATCGCCGTCATATCGGACGAGATCTATCACGGCCTCGATTATGCGTTTGCGGCGCAGAGCGCGGCGCAGGTCTCATCCCGCGCGATCGTGATCAATTCGTTTTCGAAGTATTTCTGTATGACGGGTTGGCGCATCGGCTGGATGGTTGTGCCCCCAGCGCTGTTGCGCGCGGTGGAACGCCTGCAGCAAAACTTGGCGATCTCCGTGCCGACCTTGTCGCAGATCGCCGCCGAGGCCGCCTGCGATGGCCGCGCTGAACTGGAAGCAATCAAGCACGGTTACGAAGCCAATCGCCGCATTCTGGTCGAAGGCCTACCGCACGCCGGTCTTTCCTCATTCCTGCCGGCCGACGGAGCGTTCTATCTCTATGCCGATATTTCCCGTTTTGCAGTCGACAGTTTTGACTTCGCCACGCGCATGCTTGAGGAAGCTGGTGTGGCGGCAACGCCGGGCGTCGACTTCGATCCGATCAATGGCCGAAAATATTTGCGGCTGTGCTACGCCGGAACGTCCGCCGACATGCTCGAAGCGGTCGAGCGCATCGGCCGTTGGCTAAAAGGTTGAGATTAATGGCGAGACGGAAGATTGCATCATGACGGTCGATCAGCAACGGACGCGGGAAGGGACGATCTTTCTCGTGATGTTCGCGCTCACGATCCCGACTGCCAATTGGATGGTCGGGCACGTCGGCACGGCGTGCATCCCGGGCGGGCCCTGCGTGCTGCCGGTCGCGCCCGGTCTGATAGCTCCGTCGGGCGTGACGATGGTCGGCGTCGCGCTGGTTTTGCGCGACTTGGTGCAGCGGCGGATGGGCACGGTCATGTCGGCGCTGGCGATCGTCGCCGGCAGTGCCTTGTCGGCGTTGCTGGCGCCGGCGGCGCTGGTTTTTGCGTCCGCGTTGGCGTTTCTGTTGTCGGAGTTCGCCGATCTCGCCGTCTACACGCCGCTGGCGCACCGCCGACTGGTCACCGCCGTGGTTGCTTCAGGCCTTGTCGGCCTGGTGGTCGATTCGATTATATTCCTCTGGCTGGCCTTCGGCTCGCTCGACTTTCTGGCCGGCCAGGTCGTCGGCAAGGCGTGGATGGTGCTGTTGTCGATTCCTTTTGTTACTTGGCTTCGCCACCGCGACGCACGGCTTGGCATTGTGCCGGCATGATGCTTTCTTGAAAACGAGGCGACCGATGAGCGATGCGTTATTCGATATTCTGCGCAAGGTGACGACCGCGACGATCACCACCATGCTGTTGAAGAAGGGCATCCGGCGTTGCTGGATGAATGGCGCTAAGCCGCTCGTTCCCGGCGGTGACCGCCTTGTCGGGCCGGCCTTCACGCTGCGCTTCGTGCCTGTACGCGAGGACTTGGCCACTCCGGAAAGCTGGGCCAGCCCGATTTCGACCCGCGCTGCAATCGAAGCCATGCCGGAGGGCGTCATAGCCATCGCCGACGCCATGGGCGTGTCGAGCACCGGTATCTTCGGTGACATTCTTTGTGCGCGGATGAAAAAGCGCGAAGTCACGGCGTTGGTCACCGACGGCGTCATGCGCGATCTGACGGGGGTGCTCGCCAGCAAGCTCCCGGTGTGGTGTGCCGGCGTGGCCGCCCCGGCCTCCGTCAACGGCCTGACTTTCGTCGGCTGGCAGGAGCCGATCGCCTGCGGCGGCTGCGCGATTTTTCCCGGCGACGTGATCGTGGCCGACGACGACGGTGCGGTCGTCATACCCAAGGCGCTGGTTGAATTCGTTGCCCACGAGGGCGCCGAGCACGAGCTATACGAGAGCTGGGTGTTCACCGAGGTCGAAAAGGGTATCCCGCTGCCCGGGCTTTATCCGCCTAACGACGAGGCCAAGGCGCGCTACGCGGCGTGGCGTAAATCGCGGGAATAAGCGCGGATTGACCGCCGTCTTCCGCCCGGCCCGACTGGGAGCGTGAATGTTTTTCGTCCTCTCCAAGACACTTGGTTTTTTCACGCTACCGTCGAATTTGCTCATGGCGGCCGGCCTTCTTGGCCTGATCCTTTTGTGTACGAGGTTTCGCAGGGTCGCCAGTTGGCTCGTGGTCACTAGCCTCGTCCTGATCGCCTTCGTTGGATATTCGCCGCTCGGCAACATTTTGATCCTGCCGCTCGAACAGCGCTTTCCGCCTTGGAATCCGGCGCAGGGTCCCCCGGATGGAATCGTCGTTCTTGGCGGTGCGATCGAGCCGGACATCTCGATAGCGCGGGGCGCGGTTGCGCTCGACGATTCCGCCGAGCGCATTACGGCGACCGTCGAGCTTTCCCGGCGGTATCCGAACGCCCGCATCATCTTTTCCGGCGGCACCGCTTCGCTGCGTTTCGACGCTCCCACCGAGGCGCCTATCGCGATGAAGGAGCTGGAGGCACTCGGCGTGCCGCACGATCGCATCACCGCCGAAGAGCAGTCGCGCAACACCGTCGAGAATGCGGTGTTCTCGCGGCTCCTCGCTCAGCCCAAGCCGGGCGAGCGCTGGCTGCTGGTCACTTCGGCCTTTCACATGCCGCGCGCCATCGCCGCCTTTCGCGCCGCCGGTTTTCCGGTTGAGGCCTATCCGGTCGATTGGCGCACCCGCGGGCCGATCGACGCGACGCGGCCGTTCGCTGCTCTGACCCATGGCCTGACAATGACCGATGTCGCGGTGCACGAATGGATCGGTCTCCTTGTCTATCGGCTCACCGGCCGGACGACGGAATTATTTCCGGCCCCTTAGAGCGCAACCGCTTCAAAAAATGGAATCGATTGGCGCCCAAAGCTTTTGGTGAGGCCTGATCCTTCGGAAAACCGGTTTCCGCGCTCGGATCAAGTTCGAGGGCAGGTGTTTTCGGATCATACTTAGCCGCCAAAGAAACCTTCCGTTTACCAATCCTTCACGGCTGCGGCCGGATACTTGATTTCGCGCTCCGTCCTTTGGGGAAGGACTCTGATGACCTCCACCGATATGCCTGCCGCGCTCGGCGACCTGCCGGCTGCCGCCGGGACGCAATCCGAACGAAATGAATGGACCGAGACGGTTCTGACGGTGCTGTTCACCGCCTCCGCAATTCTCTTCGTCTCATTTCTCGCCGTGGTGACCGGCCTGGTCTGATCAGCCGCGGCACGCCAATGCTGCGCTATCAGCTCCGTTGAAGGCGGTGTCGCGAGGCTGGATTTCGCGCGCCCGAAATCCAGGCTACAACGCCGCATGGCTTTGCGTCTGATCATCGGCAACAAGAATTATTCGTCTTGGTCGTTCCGGCCTTGGCTGGCGATGAAGGTCGGCGGGATCGCGTTTGACGAGACCGTCATCTCGCTTGAGGCCAAGGACTTCAAACAGCGCGTGACGGCGGTGAGCGGGGCAGGGCGGGTGCCGGTGCTCATCGACGGCGACGTGCGGGTCTGGGAATCGCTGGCGATCATTGAATATCTGGCCGAGAATTATCCGCAGGCTTGCTTGTGGCCGGCGGACGCGAGCGCGCGTGCCTGGGCGCGCGCCGTCGCGTCGGAGATGCATGCAGGCTTTTTGCCGCTGCGCCGGCATCTGCCAATGAACGTCGCCCGTCCGGTCAAACGGCGTGCGCTTGACGACGGTGCGGCGGCGGATGCCGCGCGCATCGATGCGATCTGGAGCGAATGTCGCGCGGCATTTGGTGGGCCGTTTCTATTCGGTCGCTTCGGCGCGGCGGACGCGATGTTTGCACCGGTGGTGTGGCGATTCCACACCTTCGCCGTCGAGCTCAGCGCTGCCGCCCGTTCCTATATGGCGGCGGTCATGGCATTGCCGGCCTGGAACGAATGGCGCGATGCGGCGCGCCGCGAGCCGTGGGTGTTGCCGCATGACGAAGTCGACTGGCCGGACGTGCCCCGTGAGTGATCCCCGTCACTTAAAGCGCCGCTCAAGTTCTTCCAGCAACGGCCGCTGATAGGTGAGCATCTTCATCTTGGCGGTGGGAAGAGCAAAATAGTTGACGCGGTCGATTTCCGGAAAGCGTTGACGCCGTCCCGATTTCGGTGGCCACTCGATTTCAAATTCATTGCTGGCGAATGGGCCGAGATCGACATCAGCGTTGACACCAAAGGCGTGAACGATTTTCCCGCTTTTTTGTTTAACCGGCGAAAGCGCGATCAATTCGCCGTTAAAAGTCAGATTGGTCTCTTCAAGAAATTCGCGGCGTGCCGTGGCGGCCAGATCATCGCCGGGCTCGACCAGTCCTTTTGGTATCGTCCAGGCGCCGTCGTCTTTTTTGGCCCAGAAAGGGCCGCCCGGATGCGCCAGCAGGACCTCCAGCCCGGCGTTGCGGCGAAAAACCAATATTCCGGCACTGATGTCTGTGCTGCGGCGCATCCGCGCAGGTCCTGCTATAAGTGCGGCTCTCTACCGCAGTCCTTGCTAAATAGCCCTTTCGCTGCATGATTTTGTCACTATTAAGCCGACAATGCCGCCGCTCGGGCGCGCTGTTTGAGGTGCGTTGCGAGAAGGGATACACCGACCCAATTGCCTGCACGGGAGCCAATGCCAATGCGATTCCGTTTTGTCGCCGCTCATGCGGCTTTTCTCGCTGCGTTTCTCGCCGCTGTCGCGGCCGCGCCGGCCGTTAAGGCCGACGACGCGCCCAAAGACGTCAAGGGCCTTTTTCTTATGAGCGACTATCCGGCGGTAACGCTGCGCCCCGGCGAGACTTCGACGGTCGACCTGCGATTGCAGAATTACGATATGGCGCCCGAGCGCCTGGGGCTGTCGGTGTCCGGAGTGCCGAGCGGTTGGACCGCGACGTTGATGGGCGGCGGCCAACCGGTGGCAGCCGCAATGCCGGCGACGAATTCCAGCGTGGCGCTGTCGCTGCGGCTGGACGTGCCGAAGACCGCCGCGGTGGGCACCCAGACGCTCACCATCGCCGCCACCGGCAACGCGACGAATTTGCAGTTACCGATCGCGGTGACGCTCGCCAAGGATCTGCCGGCGAAGCTTTCGGTTACGCCGCAGTTGCCCGAATTGCGCGGAAACTCAAGGTCGAGCTTCGAGTATCAGCTCAACATCAAGAACGACAGCGGCAAGAAGCTGACGGTCAGCCTGTCGGCGCAGGCGCCGAAGAATTTCGATACCTCCTTTACCGAACAGTACGGCGCCCAGGAGCTTAATGCCGTGCCGATCGACGCCGGCCAGTCCAAGGACGTGAAACTTAAGATCACGCCGCCCAATACCGCCTCGGCCGGCGACTACAAGGTCAGCGCGCGTGTCGCCGCGGAGGACGCCTCGGCGACGACCGATCTCGGCCTCGACATCACCGGCCAGCCGAGGCTCGACGTTTCGGGCCGCGAGGGACTCGTGTCGACACGGGCCTCCGCCGGGCAACAGACCTCGGTGCCGGTGGTCATTACCAATACCGGCACCGCACCCGCCGAGGACGTCGAACTGTCGGGCTCGGCACCCAGCGGCTGGAAGGTCACGTTCGATCCCAAGACGGTCGAGCGCATCGCGCCGAACGACAACAAGGAAGTGCAGGCGCTGATCACGCCCACCGACAAGGCCATCGCCGGCGACTACATCACGACCATTCGCGCGGCGGCGCGCGGTGAATCCGCATCAACGAACTTCCGAGTTACCGTGACGACCTCTACTCTGTGGGGCATCGCCGGCGTCGGCATCATCGGCGTAGCGCTTTTGGTCATGGTCGGTGCAGTGGCGAGGTTCGGCCGCCGATGAACCCAGATACCGTCATTGAAGCAACGGGCCTCACCAAGACCTATGGTCCGGCGGTTGCCGTCGACAACATCTCGTTCTCGGTGGCTCGCGGGGAAATCTTCGGTCTGCTTGGGCCCAACGGCGCCGGCAAGACCACGACTATCTTGATGCTGCTCGGGCTGACCGACATCTCGAAAGGCGAGGTGAACGTGCTCGGCTTCAATCCGGCGCGCGAGCCGCTTTCGGTCAAGCGGCGGGTCGGCTACCTGCCGGACACCGTCGGCTTTTACGACA
The DNA here is from genome assembly GCA_049796395.1 of Xanthobacteraceae bacterium. Classification (GTDB taxonomy): domain Bacteria; phylum Pseudomonadota; class Alphaproteobacteria; order Rhizobiales; family Xanthobacteraceae; genus BOG-931. Next base: position 33,966 of record JBARER010000117.1, on the reverse strand, counting down.
ATCTCACCGCCGGCGATAATCTGCGCTACACCGCGCGGCTGATCGGTTTCCGCTTTGCCGAGCGCGAGAAGCGCATCGCCGAGGCGCTGGACCGTGTCGGGCTTTCGGAGTTCGCGGAAAAGCGCGTCGGCACCTTTTCGCGCGGCATGCGGCAGCGGCTCGGCTTGGCGGAGATCCTGATGAAGGGAGCGCAGATTGCGATCCTCGACGAACCGACGTCGGGACTCGATCCGCACGCCACTACCGAACTCCTCGCCATCATCCGCAACTTCAAGGCCGAAGGCGTTTCGGTGCTGCTGTCCTCGCATCTGCTTGAGCGCGTGCAAAGCGTTTGTGACCGGGTGGCGCTGTTTTCCGCGGGCCACATCGCGCTGATGGGTTCGGTTCCTGATCTCGGCCGCGAGGTGCTCGGCGGCGGCTATGTTGTCGATATCGAAGCGGACGGGGCCGGGCTTGCCGACCGCCTGGCGCTGATCCCGGGGGTGAGCGGCGTCGAGAAAACCGGCATCGGCAAGCTGCGCCTGCATGCCGATCGCGATGTCCGTCCCGAAGCGGCAGTGGAAGTGGTGGCGATGCACGGCCGCCTCAAATTCCTCGGCGTTCAGGAGCCGAGCCTTGAGGCGATTTACACCCGCTACTTCGAAACACGGCCCGAGGAGGTCATGAAGGAAGGGGCGCGTCATGCAGCGTGAAGGTTCCGCCTTTTCCGGTCTCAGCGTGGTCGTGCTCAAAGAGCTGTCCGATCATCTGACCTCGGTGCGCATGCGGGTGCTGGAATGGCTGGTGGTGCTGATTGCGGTCGCCGCGCTTTACGCCGCCATCCAGCAGATCAAGGACACCACTGCGGAGGATCCGTTCTTGTTCCTGCGCCTGTTCACGACCTCGCGCGATCCGCTGCCGTCCTTTGTGTCGTTCCTGTCGTTTCTTGTGCCGCTGATGGCAATCGGGCTCGGCTTTGATGCCGTCAACGGCGAGCACAATCGGCGAACGCTGTCGCGTATCCTGTCGCAGCCGATCTATCGCGACGCCTTGCTGTTCGGCAAATTCCTGGCCGGGCTGATAACGCTGTCCATCAGCCTGATTACGTTGTGGCTGCTGGTTATCGGGCTCGGCCTGCTGATGATCGGTATTCCGCCGGGCGGCGAAGAGATCGCGCGCAGCTTCGTGTTTCTGCTGGTGACCATCGTCTATGCCGGGGTATGGCTGGCGCTGGCGCTGTTATTTTCGATCCTGTTCCGCTCGGCCGCGACCGCGGCGCTGGTGACGCTCGGCTTGTGGCTTCTCATCACGTTCATATGGCCGGTACTGGCCGGCGCTTTCGCGCAAATCTTCATGCCGCCGGACCCGCGCTACATGGCGCTTGGCTTGCAGACGCCGAGTACCGTCGAGCTTGAGCAGATACTGGCGCGGCTGTCGCCCTCGACGCTCTATGCCGAGGTGGTGGTGGCGTTGCTCGATCCCACCACGCGCTCGCTCGGGCCGATCTATCTGAGTCAGCTTCAGGGCGCCGTGCTCGGCGCGCCGCTGCCGCTCGCGGCCAGCGTACTGATCGCGTGGCCGCAGATCGTCGGTATGATCGCGACCGAGATCGTCCTGTTCGTTATCGGCTACGTGATCTTCCAGCGTCAGGAAGTCCGAGCGTGAAGAAATAGCAAGGGCGGCGCGAGGCCGCCCTTGGAAGTTTTTATTGTTCGCCGTCTATTTTAGACGTCGAGCACGGCGACGATCCGCATATCGCGCGGATTGACGATGACCACCTGGTCTTCGACGACGAAATAGAGATAGCCGTGCCACTGCGGGTCGATCCGCACCAGCGTCTCGGGCACCCGGATCACATGGACGCGATCCCGCGGCACCAGCGTGCCGACGGTTACGTCGAAGCCGACATGGCCGACCCTCGGCGCGCCGCGCGCATCGATTACGGTGTTGCGGATACGGTTGCGCTGCCGCGATGTCAGGTTGACGTGGCTGCCCTGCATGGGAATCGACGCGTTGCCTTGCAGGCCCTTGATCTCACCCTGCCGCTTACTTCTTTCGCTGATGCGGCTGTGGCCGCGTTCCGAGCGGGTATTGGCACTCATACGCTCGTGGCGGCGCTCGAACCGGCTATTGGTGCCGATGCGCTCGTGGTGGCTTTTCTCCATCGCGCCGACGCGTTCGCGGGTCTTGCTCTCGGTCTTAGCGTTTGCGGTCTTTGCGTCGTCAGTCCTGGCGCGGTCGTTCTTGGCGGCTTCTTTGCCGTTTTCGCCGACGCTTTGCTTCGCTTCATTGGTGCTCTTGGTGTTTGTGCTCTTGGCGTTCTCGCCTAACTGCTGCCGGCTCTCCTGCGCCGACTGCTTGGCGTCCTGGGCGTTCTTCTGGCCAATCTGCGCGCTTCGATTCTCAGGCTTGGCGTTCTCAGGCTTGGCGCCCTCGGCGCTTTTTTGGGCCATCCAGGACTGACCGGTCTTCGCTGCCGGCGAACTGGTTTGAGCGTGCTGCTCCATCCCGGCCGCGGCCCCGCCTTGCTTGCCGGACGGCGTTTGCGCCTGCGCGGCGCCTTGTGCGCTCACGCCGGCTTTGGTCTGACCTTGCGGGCTCTGTTGCGCCGCGGCAATGCCGCCACCTGCAATTAATGCAAGCGCGGCGACACCGGCCAGCAGCATATTGTGTTTTTGTCTCATCGGGCTTTCTCCTCTCCAGGATTTCTGGTGATTGCGTGCTGTTCCGGGGCCGACGGCCTCAGCGGACGTGCATGCTGGTGGACGAACGCACACCGGCAAGGAAAGTTTCTCGAATATTTGCCACTGTGATATTTTGTCCGCACGACGTCGGCGATTTGAATTCGTTTCTGAATTTTCGTTCAGATCGGCGCGCGATCAGAGCAAATGATTTGGAGAAATGAGGAAGCGGTGGCCGCGATTACATCCAGCGTTGATTGCAAATCAAAAGAGTTTCGCGACAATCAGAAGGCAATGCGCGCGCTGATCGCGGACCTTGACGCGCGCCGCGGAAAAGCCGCGCAAGGTGGGCCGGCGAGGGCGCGCGAGCGCCATCTCGCCCGCGGCAAATTATTGCCCCGCGAGCGGGTTTTGACGCTGCTTGATGCCGGCGCGCCGTTTCTTGAATTGTCGTCGCTCGCTGCCAACGGCATGTATGACGATGATATTCACGGCGCCGGGCTGATCACCGGCATCGGCCGCATCTCGGGCCGTGAATGCGTCATCGTTTGCAACGATTCGACCATCAAGGGCGGCACTTATTATCCGATGACGGTGAAGAAGCATCTGCGCGCGCAGGAGATTGCGCGCGAAAACCGGCTGCCCTGCGTTTATCTGGTCGATTCCGGCGGCGCCAACCTGCCGCATCAAACCGAGGTGTTTCCCGACCGTGAGCATTTCGGCCGTATCTTCTACAATCAGGCGACGCTGTCGGCGGCCGGCATCGCGCAGATCGCGGTGGTGATGGGCTCCTGCACCGCGGGCGGCGCCTATGTGCCGGCGATGTCGGACGAGGCCATTATCGTGCGCAATCAGGGCACTATTTTTCTCGGCGGACCGCCGTTGGTGAAAGCGGCGACCGGCGAAGTGGTCAGCGCCGAGGAGCTTGGTGGCGCCGATGTGCACACTAAAAAATCCGGTGTCGCCGATTATCTCGCCGAGAACGATCGGCACGCGTTGGCGCTGTGCCGCGATATCGTCGCCTCGCTGAACACCAAAAAAACCGTCGACATTTCACTCGCCAAGCCGGTCGAGCCTAATTACGCCGCCGATGAGCTCGACGGCATCGTGCCGGCCGATCTGAAGAAGCAGTACGACGTGCGTGAAGTGATCGCCCGGCTGGTCGATGCCTCCGAGTTCGATGAGTTCAAGGCGCTCTACGGCACCACGCTCGTCACCGGCTTCGCCCGCATCCACGGCATCCCGGTCGGCATTCTCGGCAACAACGGCATTTTGTTTTCCGAGAGTGCGCTCAAGGCGGCGCATTTCGTCGAATTGTGCTGCCAGCGCCGGGTGCCTTTGCTGTTCCTGCAGAATATTTCCGGCTTCATGGTTGGCCGCGACTACGAGGCCGGCGGTATCGCCAAGGACGGGGCGAAGATGGTCGCCGCGGTCGCCTGCGCGCAGGTGCCGAAGATCACGGTGGTGATCGGCGGCTCCTATGGCGCTGGAAATTACGGCATGTGCGGCCGCGCCTACGGTCCGCGTTTCCTGTTCACCTGGCCGAATGCACGCATCTCGGTGATGGGCGGCGAACAAGCGGCGAGCGTGCTCGCCAGCGTGCGGCGCGAGAACATCGAGGCCGAAGGCAAGTCATGGTCCGAGGTCGAGGAGGAAGAATTCAAGCAGCCGATCCGCGAGCAATACGAGGCCGAGGGCAATCCCTATTACGGCACCGCGCGGCTGTGGGACGACGGCATCATCACGCCCGCCGAAACGCGCCGCGTGTTGGGGCTATGCTTCTCGGCGGCACTGAATGCGCCGATCCCGGAGACGAAGTTCGGCGTGTTTAGGATGTGAAAGTGGAAGTTAGCTCCGGCGTTGCGGTGGCGAGAGGTCTCAGGGGGTTTACGTTTTGGGGGAAGTAGTATGATGAAAATGCCCGTGTTCGTTTCCGCGCCCACGATATTGTCTCCATTGCAGCAGAAAACTCGCGATGAACTCTGGTCGCTGTTAGATGACGAAAATCTTGAACAGCGGGCGCTCGGTAAGAGTGATTATCCTTCCGATCTTCCGCTGCGCGAAGTGTATACAATTGCAAAGCACTGTGCCGGCGGAGTGATTTTAGGATTTTCTCAATACGTTTCCACAAAGGGAATCGTCAAAGGGGGAACAGCGGATGAAAAGGTTGAGGCGCAGAGCGTAAATTTCCCACGCCATGGAATCAACTAGAGGCAGGAATCCTATTCTCTCTCCGTTTGCCTCTGATTGTGTTTCGGGAAGACGGAATAAGTGGGGGTGTATTCGATCACGGCGTAACTGATGTTTTTGTGCACAAGCTACCAATGGGAGGTTTCAGCGAGTCAGGCCGATCCCAAGCCAAATTCGCAATCCAGAACTGGGTTGGGAAGGTGAGAGATAATTACCGCAGTTGGTGAACTAGTGCTTTGGGACCGCAACATGATCGGATCCAACAGTATTCAAGCCGCCCGCGGCCTGATCGCCTTGAGTTTGTCACCGATCGCTCGCCTGCGCTCCATGAGTTCGTAATCGGTCTGCAGCCCCATGAAGAATCCTTCTGACATTCCAAAATAGCGCGCAAGCCGCAGATCGGTGTCGGCCGTGATTGCGCGCTTACCGAGTACGATCTCATTGATGCGCCGCGGCGGCACGGCAATCGCCCGCGCCAGCGCCGTCTGTGATAGCTTCATGGGCTTCAGAAATTCCTCGGCTAACATTTCTCCAGGGTGCGGATTGGGTAAAAGCTCAGTGGTAGTCGACGATTTCGACTTGGTGCGCATGGTCTTCTCTCCAGACGAAGCAAATTCGCCATTGATCGTTGACGCGGATTGAATGCTGTCCTTGCCGTTCGCCCCGCAGAGCTTCGAGCCGGTTGCCAGGCGGAATGCGAAGGTCTTCAAGCCGTTTTGCGTTATTTACAAAACGGAGCTTTCGCAACGCGACCGACTGGATGTCCGGCGGAAGCTTTCGGCTGCGCCGGCCTTCCCAGATCGTCGCCGTTTCGGTATCGCGAAAGCTAACGATCATTATCCCACCATAACGCAGAACGTTATGCGTTACAAGGCGGAGGTTGTCTGATGCCCAAAACCATCGAGCACATGCACTGGCCGGACGCGCCGGACCTATGGATGCCTTATGCGCCAGCGATCAAGGTCAAGGGCGGCACCACCGTCTACCTCGCCGGCGTCACTGCGGCGCCGGTCTATCACCATCATCCGCACCGGCCGGAGGAATTCGATGCCATGCCGCGCGACATGGCGGGGCAGGCGAGGGCGGCGCTCGAGAATCTCAAACGCGGGCTCGACGCCGTCGGCGCTACTTTCGCCGATATCGTCACCGCCGACCGTTTCGTCACCGATCTTTCCGACCAGGATGCGCTCAATCGCGTGTGGGGCGAATATTTTGGCGACGCCAAGCCGACGACGACCACGGTTCAGGTGGTGCGGCTTGCCACCGATCCGCGCTGTCTGGTCGAAATAAATGCCATTGCGGTGGTCGATTGACGATTGGCGTTTGAACCGCCACATCATGGCGGCGCGCCATCAAGGCCGCTGCGATGGTGGAGGGATGGATGACCGAAGCGTCTTACAAGACCGCACTCATTGTCGGGGTCGGCTCGGGGCTGTCGGCTTCGCTGGCGCGGACCTTCGCCGGGGCCGGACTTAAGGTCGCGCTGGCCGCGCGGCGCGCCGCCAATCTGGCGCCGCTGGCGCAACAGACCGGCGCCAAGACCTATGTCTGCGACGCCACCAATCGCGGCGATGTCGCCAAACTTTTCGCCGATGTCGAAACTGCGCTGGGATCGCCCGACGTCGTGGTTTACAACGCCAGCTACCGCACTCGCGGTCCGTTCGTCGAGCTTGATCCGGACGAGGTCGCCAAATCACTGCAAGTTACCGCCTATGCCGGATTCCTGGTGGCCCAGGAAGCGGCCAAGCGCATGCTGCCCCATCATCACGGCGCGATTTTCTTCACCGGCGCGTCGGCGAGCGTAAAGGGCTATGCCCAGTCGGCGCCGTTTGCCATGGGCAAATTTGCCTTGCGCGGTCTGGCGCAAAGCATGGCCCGCGAACTCTCGCCGCATGGCATTCATATCGGCCATGTGGTGGTCGATGGCGGCATCAAGAGCGACCGGCGGCCCGACCCGCCGGACAAGCCCGACAGCATGCTCGACCCCGACGCCATCGCCCAGAGCTATCTGCATCTGTTGCAACAACCGCGCAGCGCTTGGGCTTGGGAAATCGAGCTGCGGCCCTGGGTCGAGAAATTCTAAAGCGTCGAAGATTCCGATGCCATGCTGCTGAAAACCCTCGCCAAGACAGCCACCAAGATCGCTTTACTCCTGATCGCGACGGTGTCCGTCGCGACCGGCGCCCGCGCGCAATATCGTTATCGCATCGAGCGGCATCGCGAACCAAGACAGGTCGAGCATGCGGCGCCGGCTGTTCCGCTCGACAAGCGCGACCGCGTTGTCGCCGCGCCGGCCCCATTTGCCGGGCGGCCTTATTGGCTGGCAATGGCGCAATGTGGCGGCATCTTTTTCAAGCTTAATGTACTTTACACCGACATCGCGGTGCACGCCCGCGTGGTCAAGCCGGATCCCAAGATCAATACCGAGTATACCAAGAAGCTCAACGACGCGATCAACCTAGCGACCAGCTTTTATGACGCCGCGAACCAATTCCTGATGACGGATCGCAACATCGAGCGCGATGACGCCATCCTGATTTATGAGGGACAGGCGCAGGCCGCCGGCGAGCGGGCCAAGTCCATCGACGAGGCGCTCGCCGCCGCACGGTCGTGCCCCGCGCTTTACGCCGCCTGCCAGGTGGCGCATCCCAAGGAATGCGACGAGTCGCTGGCTCCGGGCAGCTAGCCTGAAAAGAGGAGCATGCCATGAAAGCTGCCGTTGTGTTGCTGGCCGCAGCATCGCTGCTCGCGCTCGCCGGCGCGGCTGGCGCGCAGGACAATGCGCAGCCGCCGCCGCAAACGCCGCAGGAACAGCCTTATCAGCCAAGCCTCTCCGACATCATGGCGCATCAGCAAGAGCGTCACATAAAATTGTGGTTTGCCGGCCATGCCGGTAACTGGCCGCTCGCCGATTACGAGATCGGTGAGCTGACCGACGGTTTCGACGATGTCGGCAAAATGCTCGGCGGCGATATTGTGAAGCAGCACGTCGGCGGTGCGCTTGACGCGCTGCAGAAAGCGGTCGACCGCAAGGACAGCGCGGCATTCGCCGCCGCCTACGACCAATTGAGCGCCGGATGCAATGCCTGCCACCATACGCTCGATCACGCTTTTATCGTGATTGCGCGTCCGACCGTGCTGCCGTACAGCGATCAGGTTTTTGCGCCGCAGCACTAAACGCCGCCTAGTTGACGGCCTTATAGAAGCGGTCGTCATAAATTGCGCCGGCAAACGGTGTGAGCTTCTGGCGAAAGCTGCGCGCATGTTCGGTCATGGCATGCGCGTCGAGCGCAGCCTTGCTGCTCCAGGCTTCGAGGATGGTGAAGTGATTGCTGCGGTTGGCCTGTACCAGCACTTGATATGCGATGTTGCCTGGGTCCTTCGGCGTATCGATGCTCATTGCCTTCAGCGCCGCCAAGCCATCGGCCTTGCCGGGAGGGATAATGTCGACATGCGTGATCACATAGACTGCGGCGGCAGGAGCCGATGACTTTCCAGGCGTCATGTAGAGGGGATTGTCGATCCGCTCATCGGCAGGCGCATCCTCGATGGCCTTCAGCCTATCGCGAATTTGCGCGCTGACGGCAGCCTGATCATGGGCTTGCTGCGCTGTTTTGTCTTTCCAGGTTTCTAAAATAGCGAAGCGGTTCGACCGGGCAATTTCGTGCAACACGTCGAACCGCAGGTTGCCGAGTTGCCGTCTGCTCACATCGCGATAACGCTTCAGCAACGCGGTGCCGCTGGCAATCTCGTTCGGCATGAGTTCAATATAGGTAACAACATACACGGCGCTGTCTTGAGCGCGAGCCGGGTTCCCAAGAACTGCCGCGACAATAGCCAGCCAGACAGCAAGCTTAAAAAATGAGCGCATGAACGTTCGGCCTCCCCAATGTGTTTTTTACACAAGGGTAGCGGTACGGTTCCGCACGTCAACGGCGTGCCGTATTCGCCGACATAGGGCTGGCTAAATTGACGGCTAAAATCGCTCGAATAACCGAGCGAAAGAGGAGGCCAATGATGACTTATCGTGTTTATTCAGGCCCGCGCGGATCGGAGTCCATCTCGCCATTGGACAAGGACAAGCATCTCTTCAAGGAATTCGGTTCGTTGGACGAGGCGATGAGCTGGGCGCGTCATATCAATAAAGGCGGCCGCGTCGCTTTGCTGATCGAGGGCGATGACGGTACCCGCCTCACCAAGCAGCAAATCGTAACTGCGTTGAAGAGTCCCGAAGCGGGAGAATCGGAGCACGCCGCATAGGGCGTGATCTTTAGCGGATCCGCACCACGACGTTGCCGCGAACCTGGTTTTGTTCCACCGCTTCATGCGCGGCGGTGGTTTCGGCGAGCGGAAGGACCGCGCCGATATTGGTGATGAGTTTGCCCGTGGCCAGCGCCCGCGCGATGCCGTGAAGTGCTGCGGCACGTTCGGTCGCATCGAGTTCATAGACATAGATGAAATTCAGTGCGATGGCGTTGCGCAGGAAGAAGAACAGCGGAACGTCCGCTTCCATGGCACCGGTTCCGTAAACGACGACCGTCCCGCGCGGTCGCAACACATGGGGGATGAGCTTGGCATTGGCGGCGATGTCGAGTTCGATGATGCCGTCGACTCCCTTTCTGCCAGTCATGGCCATGACCCGCTCGCCGACCTCTTCATGCTTATAATCGATGACATGATCGACGCCCGCCGCCTCTGCCTGCTTGGCCTTTTCCGGCGAACTGATGGTGGCGATGACGGTGGCGCCGGCCGCCTTGGCGAATTGGACCGCGTAATGTCCGACTGCGCCCGCACCGCCCGCGACGAGCAGCGTCATGCCAGGCGCCGCACGGGCGACGGCAACGGCGTGAAGCGCCGTCATCGCCGGAATACCGAGACAGGCACCGACCTCGAAACTGACATTGTCTGGCAGGTAAACCGCCTGCTCGGAAGGCAACGCGATGTATTCGGCGCAGGTGCCGAAGGCGCGCAGCCATTGCGCGTTCCACAGCCAAACCCGCTCGCCCAGCCGGGCGATGGGGACGCCATCGCCGACCATGTCGATTTCGCCAGCACCGTCGCTGTGCGGGATGACCCGAGGGTAGGCGATCTTGCGGGTCGAACCGGCGCGGGCTTTGACATCCGACGGATTAACGCCCGACGTCGCCAATCTGACCCGGACCTCGCCGGGGCCGGGCGACGGCGTGTTGATTTCGCCGAGCGTGATGACCTCGCGGGCGGGACCGTTTTTCTCGTAGAAAGCGGCGTGCATCTTGCTTTCCTCCAGGCCGGTGCATCGGATGATGGGGTATTGAGACTAGCCAATACTCCGTTGGGGGTCACATCTAGCCTTATCAAGCCGCGGTAACGCCATGATTTAATGTTGATTCCGGGCTTCTCGACAGCGGTGGCGGGAACCGGCTTTATCCTTGAATTGTCGAGCAATTTCGCCATACTGCGAAGCGACATGCAGATCGGCAGCGCCGTCTGGGGGTTTCTTGGAACAGCAACGTAACGAGATCGCCGGCACCGGTGTTTTTGGCGGGCCGCAGTCGAATTCCTGCAACGTGCTTATGATTTATCCGCGCTTTACGGCGGATTCCTTCTGGAACTTTTCGGAAGCCTGCGAGCTCGTCGGCGCCCGTTACCCGGCGATTCCGCTCGGACTGATCACCGTAGCGGCGATGCTGCCGAAATCCTGGAACGTGCGCCTGGTCAATCGCAATACGGAAGAACTGGCCGAGAGCGACTTTGCCTGGGCCGACATGATCATGACCGGCGGCATGCTGTTCCAGCAGTCCGACACGCTGCGAATCATCGAAATGGGCCGCGCGCGCGGCCTTCCCGTGGTCGTCGGCGGCCCCGACGCGACCTCAAGCCCGCATCTTTACGAAAGCGCGGATTTTCGCGTGCTTGGCGAAGCCGAGGACATCCTCAAGGAATTTATCGCTGCGTGGGATAGCGGCGAGCGCGAAGGTACATTCACGGCGGAGAAATTCCAGGTCGACGTCACCAAGACCCCGATCCCGCGCTTCGACCTGTTGAAGTTCGAGCAATACCTCTACATCGGTGTGCAGTTCTCGCGCGGTTGTCCGTTCACCTGCGAGTTCTGCGACATCATCGAGCTTTATGGCCGTTCGCCGCGCACCAAGACGCACGACCAGATGCTGCGGGAACTGGAAGCACTCTACAGTGCCGGTTACCGCGGTCACGTCGATTTCGTCGACGACAATCTCATCGGCAACAAGAAGGCGATCAAGGCCTTCCTGCCGGTGCTCGAAAACTGGATCAAGAAGTACGATTACCCGTTCGAGTTCACCACCGAGGCCTCGCTCAATCTGGCTGATGACGGCGAGTTGCTGCAGATGCTCAATCGGAGCAACTTTTTTGCCATCTTCGTCGGCATCGAAAGTCCGGACGAGGAAACGCTCGCGGCGATGCGCAAGAAGCAGAACACGCGCCGCAGCATCGCCGGCAGCGTGCATAAGATCTATGCGGCCGGCATGTTCGTGACGGCAGGCTTTATCGTCGGTTTCGACACCGAGAAAGGTTCGGTCGCGGGACCGATGATTCATCTGATCGAGGAGGCCGCCATCCCGATCGCCATGGTGGGCCTGCTTTATGCGTTGCCGAATACGCAACTTACCCGCCGCCTCGCGCGCGAGGGTCGCCTGTATGTCGGACACGATGCGGCGCCCGAAGGCACCGGCGACCAATGCACCGCCGGCGTGAATTATCAGACCAAGCGTTCGCGCCTCGACATCCTGCGCGACTACCGTAAAATCCTCGAAGAGGTCTACGATCCCGACGCGTTTTGTGGACGGCTGGAGCGGCTCTCCGCCATGCTCGACTGCTCGGTGCGGCGCAAGGAACTGCCTGAAGGCGACATCAGGCGGCGGCTCTCGACCATCAACATGGTGCATGAGCTTCTGTCGCGTCTGCCAGAAGGCCGCGAGCGCTTCTGGAAGGCATTCATGACCTGCATGTCAAAGAACCCGCAGACGGTGCGTGCCATTGTGACGCTGATGGCGTTCTACCTCCATGTCGGGCCGTATTCGCGCTACGTGATGAAACAGATCGATCGCCAGATCGAAGAACTCGAAGCCGGCCGATTCGTCGAGCCGAAGTTATTGCCGCCGGTCGCGCCCGAGCCGCCCGCGCTCCTTGCCGTCAACGCCTAGAATCGGGATTCTAGAGGGCCACCGACGCCAGCGCCGATAAATCAGGCAGCACGCGCAGCGGCCGGTATTCGGAATATTCCTCCGGCAGGCCGGAGCGATTGACCCAAAGCGCGCGAAAGCCGAATGCGATGGCGCCCATGACGTCCCAGCGGTTGGAAGAAACGAATACGACTTGGTTCGGCTGCACCGCGAACCGCTCGGTGACGAGCGCATAGACCTCCGGTCGCGGCTTATTCATGTGCACGCTGTCCACCGAGAGGACAGCATCAAGAAGCGGTGCCATGCCGGAGGCATCAACTGCATCCTGCAGCATGCCCGGCGAGCCATTGGACAGAATAGCGGTTTGGAAGCCTCGCGCTTTCAACTCGGTGACGGCGGTGCGTCCGTCCGGGTAGGCGTCAAGCTTCCTATAGGCTTCGAGCAGCTTTTGCCGCAACGCGCGATCGACCGAGGGGACCCGCGCGAAGGCGTAATCAAGCGCCCGCTCGGTGAGCGTCCAAAAATCGACGTAACGGCCGGACAGCGTCAGGATCCAGCTGTACTCCAGCTGTTTCTGCCGCCAGAGCTCCGAGAAACGCTCGGCGTCGGGACCGGCGGCGGCGCGATGGCGGGCGATCGCCGCATGGACGTCGAACAACGTGCCGTATGCATCGAAAACGAAGATCGGTAGGGCAGCGTTAATCATCGGCCAATCTCCTAGCGATAGGCATGTTTGAGGACGCACGCCGGAATGGCCTTTGTGCGCAAAGTGTCCGCAATGTCGCCTCTTATATCGAACATAGGTGCAATGCCCAATTGGGATGGCACGCTGTCGCGCAGACGGTTATGACCACTCCCACAAAAACGCCGTGCACTTATCCTGCGCGGGCGAAGGAAGGTTTTCCAGTGAGCGAAGCTGTCATCGGCCGGCGCGAGGCCGGCACGACCGTCGTGGCGATTCTAACCGCCGTCACCTTTTGTCATTTCATAAATGACATGGCGTCGTCGCTGTTGCCGGCCATCTATCCGATGCTGAAGAGCGGCTTCAATCTTAGCTTCGCCCAGATCGGCGTGATCACGCTGGCGTATCAGGGCATCGCATCGCTGCTGCAGCCGGTCGTGGGGCTCTACACGGACCACCGCCCGCAACCTTATTCGCTGCCGTTCGGCATGGGCTGTACGCTCGTCGGACTGACCACCTTGGCTTACGCGACGAATTTTCCTTTGCTGCTCACCGGCGCCGCGCTTCTCGGCGTCGGCTCGGCGATCTTCCATCCAGAATCCTCGCGCATGGCGCGTCTCGCCTCCGGCGGCGCCCATGGTTTTGCGCAGTCGCTGTTCCAGGTTGGCGGCAATTTCGGCAACTCGACGGCTCCGCTGTTGGCGGCCTTCGTCATCCTGCCGCACGGTCAGGGCAGCATCGCCTGGTTCGCCCTGGCGGCACTGCTCGGCATGGTCGTCCTGACGCTCGTCGGACGCTGGTTCAAGACCGCCGGCCACGGCAAGCGAAGGTCGGGACGTTCTTCTGCGGCGGCGTCCGATTTGCCGGCTGGGCAGGTCCGCCGCGCTATCGCTGTTCTGATCGCGCTGATCTTTTCCAAGTTTTTCTACCTGTCGAGCATCACCAGCTATTACATCTTCTACCTGATGCAGCAGTTCCGCCTATCGACCGAGGACGCCCAGCTTTGCCTGTTTCTTTTCCTGGCGTCCGCCGCCGTGGGCACTTTCATCGGCGGCCCGATCGGTGATCGTATCGGACGCAAGCGTGTCATCTGGGGCTCGATCCTGGGCGTGCTGCCATTCACGCTGGCGCTGCCCTATGTCGGGTTGCCCGCGACCATCGCGTTGAGCGTCATCATCGGCTTGGTGCTGTCGTCGGCGTTCTCGGCCATTGTTGTGTATGCGCAGGAATTGATGCCGGGCCGCATCGGCATGGTGTCAGGACTGTTTTTTGGTCTGGCGTTCGGCATGGCCGGCATTGGCGCCGCGGTGCTCGGTGTGCTCGCCGACTGGACCAGCATCCAGTTCGTCTATCGGATTTGCTCGTTCCTGCCAATGATCGGGCTGCTCACGGCCTTCCTTCCGGACGTACGGCATGATCGCGCGATGCCGGCGAGAGCGTGATCCGGAAAGTGGAAGCCGGTTTTTCGAAAAGATCATGATCCATTAAATACTGCGTGACCGCTCTAATTGACGCTCGGATAGGCGAGCAGCGTCGATACCGAAAGACCGCGGATATCGTAGACGCGGGCGTAGACAACGCCGTCGCGCACGATCTGGAGAATGACCGGCGCATCGAGCTTGGCGCAATAGAATTCATTGAGCATCATGGCGAAGTCCGCGCCGTTCGGGTCCCAGAGGGTGGAGAATCCCGGGCCCAACGCAACCTCGACCGCGGGATGTGGCCCGCAGACGGCGACTTTCCACGGCCTTCCCGCCGGTGGCTTCTCATCGCGCGCTTCTAGCCACGCGCGCAGGCGGAGTGAGGCTTGCGTCGTCGACAGCCCCCAATAATCGATCATGTAGCGCGGCTGTGCGCCCGCCACGCCGCCGATGAGGTGGTTGTAATAGGTGTACTGATAGGGATGCAGCCGGACCATCTCGACGACCGGGGAGGCGACGCCAGCGATCACCGTTAGCGCGGCCGCCGCCACGGCAGCGAGGCCAAAACGCCGCAAGCGCTGCGCAATCCATGCCGCGGCCAAACCGCCGAGCACGGCGAGCGGTGGAAAAGTGAAGACGAAATGGCGGATGCCGTTATACATCGCCGGCCGCTCGGCAACCGTTATCAGCATCGGCAGAAGCGCGGCGATCAGCACCGCGCATAGCGCCGCGCGCCGGCCGGTGCCGAGGCCACTCCTGGCGCCGCGCAGAATGGCGGCAACGGCGCCGGAAATGCCGAGCAAGCCGAGGAAGAGCATCAATACAGGCGTCTGCAGCGCCATCAGGGTCGGCACGTAACTGCGCGGCATGTCCGGAACCAGATTGATCTGACCGTCGAACAGTTCGCGCCACGGCTTTTCGAAGAAATTAGAAAAATATTCAACGGCATGAAACGGATTGAACGGCGACAGCACGGCCCACGGCCAGACCAAGCCCATGACCAGATAAGCGAGTATGATGGCGGGGATCAACGGCGCGAGATAAGCGCCAAGCTCGGCGGCCGCGGCGCCTGCGCCGCGCTCGTGCCGGCGGACGGCGAAAATATAAAACAACGGCAGCAAAGCTTCGAGGACGGCAAAGCCGCCAAGCACGCGGGCGCCGATCGCCAGCCCTACGCCGGTTCCGCATAACGCCATCGTCGCCGGACTGGCGCGCGGGTACTCGTCGAGCGCACGCACGATACCGAGCAGCGCAACGGCCATATAGGTTGCGAACGGCCCGTCCTTGGCGTTGATGAACATGTGGCCGTAATAGAGCGGGCAGGCGGCAAGAAGGACGAGCGCCATGAGGCCTGCAAATGGGCCGCCCAGACGCCGCCCCAGGCGCCAGGTGAAGAACAGTCCGACGATGCCGATAAGCACGCCGACGAGCCGCCGCGTCTCGAACAGGCCGAACGGAAGGATCTTCGCCGCAAGCGTGGCGAGGATGTCGTAGCCACCGCCGTACATGTAAAGATTGACGAACGACAGTGCGCGGCGATCAGTGAAGCCGGAGCGATAGAGTGCCACCAGGAGCTGGCCGTATTGCGAATGGGTGTAGTCGTCCCAGCCGAGCCCATAGTCGCGGAAAGTGGCAAGCGCGATCGTGGTGACCGCGGCGAGCACACATAATGCCAGAGCGTCGAGCCGGCGTGCGGTGCCGATCGCCTTCGAGCGAAAAAGGAGGGAGCTCAACGCAGCGTCTTGCACGATCAGCCCGGTTTCAGATCGGCGCGGCTTTACTTATGAGACGCAACTGCGGTCAGGGCAATGTGTCAAATGAGCGAACGCGCAACGAAAAGCGGGGCCGCGGGCCCCGCTTTGAAATCTTCGCCGCGGTCTACGCGGTTATTTCATCGCAGCTTCGTACATTTCGGCCACGTAGTCCCAATTGACCAGGTGATCGAGAAACGCCTTCAGATAATCGGGGCGCCGATTGCGATAGTCGATGTAATAGGAGTGCTCCCACACGTCGCAGCCGAGAATGGGCTTGCCGCCGTGCACCAGCGGATTCTCGCCGTTCGCCGTCTTCATGACAACGATCTTGCCGTCCTTGACCGCGAGCCAGCACCAGCCGGAGCCGAACTGGGTGGTGCCGGCTTGGACGAGTTCTTCCTTCACTTTGGCCAGCGGGCCAACATCGGACGTCAATTGCTTTTCGAGCGTGCCGGGAAGCTTGTCGCCGCCGCCGCCCTTCTTCATCCATTTCCAAAAATGGGTGTGATTGAAGTGTTGGGCCGCATTGTTGAAGAGGCCCGGGTTTTTGCCGAAGGTGCCTTTCACGACTTCTTCGACCGGCTTGTTTTCCCACTCGGTGCCTTTGGCCAAATTGTTGCCCGCGGTCACGTAGGCCTGATGATGCTTGTCATGGTGAAATTCGAGGGTTTCTCGCGACATATGCGGGGTCAGGGCATCGTACGGATAAGGCAGTTCGGGCAGGGTGAAAGCCATGGTCTACTCCTCAATGTGAAGCCGGAAACGGCGGGATGGGACGGGGCGCAGGTGAAACAGTGCGGGCAAGCGAATGGTTCCTCTAGATAGGGCCTTCAGAGGGGTCTGGGCAACGGGCGCGCATGTTTCGGCGATGCCGGTCCGAGGTCGCGCTGTCGCAGCGGCCGTATCTTAGTCCTTGCGTCGCCCGGGTTGCACCGTCACAATACTGCCTTGATGTGGTCCCGATGCATTATCCTTAGGACCGAGGCGGGCGTATGTATCTGCTGTTGCTGGTTTTTGGCGGCGTTTTGACCGCCGCTGGAATTGTTCTCGCAGCCTTTAGCGTGTCGATCCACGAGCATACTTTCGACACCTCAATCATGACACCCGGCGTGGTTGCGGCCGTTGGTGGGCTCTTGCTTATTGGGCTAGGACTGACGTTACGGCTGTTGGCGCGCATCGAGCGCGCGCTCGCGGCGCGACCGATGCAACGCGCCGAGCCAGCACTAACCATGCAGCCTGAGCCGGCTCTGCTGCATTTGCCGAACACGACAGTGCAGCCCACGCAAGCGCAAACCATCACCGCCGCGACCGTGCCGCTCGCTTCGGCCGGCGAAAAGCCCGTCCAATACGCTGCGAAAAAGAGCGTGCCGGAAACGAGTCCGCTAATTGCGCGGCTCGAAGCATCGCGCGCCCTTGCAGCAACCGAAATCCCGCACCCGGACGACGCGGCCACACCGTTTCGCACCAGCGTCGACATTGCCGTGGCTCAAGTCGACAAAGTGCAAGCGGCAAAGCGCAGAAACGGAGCGTCGTCGCCCCGTATCGCACCGCGCCTCGAAATCGGAGCGCGTCCGCCGGCCGTGGGCGAGCGGCCGCTGGGACCCTCGTTCGAGGCGCTTTGGCCGAAAGCATCGCGGGTAGTGCCTGCGTCGCCGGCGCCGGTACAAGTTGCCACCACCCCGGTACCCGAGCCGGACCTAATGCCTGATACGGCTGCCGAGGCTGCGCAAGCCGCGACAACGGTTGGGGCTGCGGATTCCGTGTCCGTGCTCAAATCCGGCGTGGTCGACGGAATGGCCTACACGCTCTATTCCGATGGCTCCATCGAAGCGCAACTGCCGCAGGGGACGCTGCGTTTCGGTTCGATCACCGAATTGCGTAGTCACATCGAGCAAAGCGCTTAAGCTTAAGCGCGGTCCGCGCACCCCGGCCATGCTTGAATAGTACAGATTATTTCTTGTCGACTATTGGCGAGCGGCCTTGCCTTGCTGGAATTTTACTGCTTCTACTGACCTTGTCCAATATACCTTAAGTGGACGCTGGGGCATTTTGCTGCAATTCGCGTGAGACTCCCATGGCCGAAGCTTCGGGCGGCAGCGACTATATCGAGCTCGCCGCGAACATCGTCGCCGCTTATGTCAGCCACAATTCGGTGCCCAGCGCCGAGATTCCCAACCTCATCAGCCAGATCTACATGGCGCTCAAGCGCGTGTCGGACGGCCAAGGCATGAGCGCCGCCGAGCCGGCCAAGCCGGCCGTGCCGATCAAGCGGTCGGTGACCGCGGAGTATATCGTCTGTCTCGAAGACGGATTGAAATTCAAATCGCTCAAGCGGCATCTGCGCACGCGCTACAATTTGACGCCCGATCAATATCGCGAAAAATTCAATTTGCCACCTGACTATCCAATGGTCGCACCCAGTTACGCGGCCGCTCGTTCGAAGCTCGCCAAAGACATGGGGCTAGGCCAGCAGCGCCGCCGCCGCCGAACCTGAGGCGTCAGCCGGTCAACGCTGCAAGACGCCCACGGCGCGGTTGGCGAAACTGAGCCGTTCCGACATCACCGAGACGATGTAACCGAGCAGCGCCTGGCTGAGCGCCGGCTGCTCGCGGTTGATGCGCTCGTAAGCCTCGGCCGTGAGTTCGTAAAGCACGCTATCGGCCTCGGCTGCGATGGTCGCGCTGCGCGCGCGTCCGGTGATCAATCCCATTTCGCCGATCGTGGTGTGGGGGCCGAGGCTGCGCAGGCGCATGGTGCGGCCCTCGCCCATATCGGCAACGATGCCGATGCGTCCCTCCAAAATGAAATGCATCGAAGCGGCCGGTTCGCCCTCCCGCGCGATGATCTGGCCGGCCGGAATTTCACGCCGCCGGCAAAATTCTGCCAATCGGTCGGCATTGGCGGCGCCGAGTGCGTCCGTCCACCAAGCCCGCAACGACCGCTCATCGCCGGCCGCTGTACGATTCGTCTCGATGATGCTTTGCTCGCAAAATTCCAACGCGCGATCAAGATCGGATACGACCATGACGCCGTCGGAAATAAAGCGCGCCGTATGAAAAGCGCGTTCCAATTCCACGGTGAGATTGACCAGCACGAGACGCGCGCCGCTCGTGTCGGCGATTTGTTTGATTTGTGCGAAGCTGTGGGTGGCGGAGGAATCGATGCCGGTGACAAGGCGAAAATCGAAAAGCAGAAAATGGCAGTTCGGCTGTGCCGCCAGCAGCGCCTTGACGTGCTCATACAGCCGGTTGGCTGAGCCGAAGAACAGATAGCTCTGCAGTGTCATGCCCTGAATCTCGCGTCCATGATTGGCAAGAAGCGACAATTCGTAGGGGCCGCGATCGAGCGAGGATCGGTATTCGGAGCCGTCGAAGCTGAACTTGATCGCGCTGACGCGGCTCGCGCTCAAAGCAAATGTGGCGCAGCCGATGACGATCCCGATCAACACGCCGGCGATAAAGCCGGCATAGATGATCAGCGCGGCGATGACGAGGAGCGACAGGTATTCGACGGGCGACAGTCGGCGCGACGATTGTACCAGCCACTGATAGACGAGACCGGCGCCGAGATAGAACAACAGGCCGCCGATAATGTATTTGGGCACATAGCCGAGAAACGCCGGGTCGGCGACCAGCACGGCCGCTGAAATTGCCGCTACGGTCAGACCGCCTATGCGGCTTGTGGCCCCGGCCGTGCGGACCAGCATCGACCGGCTGAACGAGGTGCAACTCACATAGCCGCCGAGCGCTGCGATGACGACATTGGCGAGACCGAGCACTTTGAGATCGCGTTCGATGTTGGCTTCGCCGCGAGTGGCGATTTCCAGTCCGGTCGTATTGAGCAAAAAGTTGGCGACCGTCACGAATATGACGGCGAGCCCGTCGCCGGCGATTTGCGGCAGCGAAGACCAGGGAAAGCTTCGCAGTGCCGCGCCCTGCCATGGCAGCGTCAAGCCGGCGGCGGGCTGCAGTCGGAACAGCCAGCCCTGGTCTTGGGCGGCCGATATCGTCGTGCTGGTTGACAGGAGTACAAGATGAGTCGCGGCGAGCGCGGTCAGGAGCACGGCGGGTAGAACAAATGGACTCTTGGAATAGCGGCGCAACAGCGCATAGAGCATCAAGGCAACCACGATGCCGGGCGCGATCTTGGTCAGAACCGCGATGTCGGCGAAGGCCGGGACATTGTCGAGCGCCGGCCGCAGACCGGTCACGACTTGGATCGCCCCGGTGATCAGAAGCCAACCGGTTGCGCCGAGGAAGCCGCCGATCACCGGATAAGGCACGAAACGAATGGCGCGGCCGGCATGAGTGCAGCCGAGCACGCAGAGCAAAAGCCCGGTCAGCGCGGTCGCCAGAGCCATGGCGATGAGGACCGGAGCGAGGAGGCCGGCGGCGCCGCTGATAGGCAACCGCTGCACCAACGTTGCGACCAGCGCCGCGAGAACCACCGAAATCGAACTGTCCGGACCGGCAACCGCGAAAAACAGCGAGCCGCGCAGCGCGACGATCGCGCCGCCAATAGCAGCCGACAAGAAGGTTACGGCGACGCCGTAGGTCAACAGGTGCTCAAGCGGACCGGTAAAAATGAGCGCTGCGTAGGACAGGCAATAGGCAATGGACAAAATGCTGCAGACCGTGCCGGCGAACACGTCCGTCAGTGCGGCTCGCAGTGTCGAGTTACTCAACGGGCAGCCCCTACATCCCGATGAATTCTACAATACGATTGCAGTGACGGGTTGAATACCCGCGACGCGACGCCCCTGCGGGATGGCGCCTCTTGCGCGGGATAATGAGATTATGGCGCGGCTGTCGTCAGCGCCGAGTGCGCGTCCAAGCGGATTCGCTCCACCATGGAGCGGAAGCCGTTGGAGCGTTGCGGGGTCAAGTGTTCCTTCAGGCCCAGTCCCTCGAACACCTTGATAGCGTCAAGCGCCAGAATGTCCTTGGCGCTTTTGCCGGAATAGACCGCAAACAGGACAGCAATCAGCCCGCGCACGATATGGGCATCGCTGTCGCCGGCGAAGCTCAGGATCGGTCCGCCGGTTCCGTTCGGCCTCACGGTGGTATCGAGCCACACTTGGCTGGCGCAGCCCTGCACCTTGTTGGCGTGGCCGCGCGCGGCTTCGCTAAGCGGGGGCAGCTCACGGCCGAGTTCAATCAGGTAGCGATAGCGGTCGTCCCAGTCGTCCAGAACCGAGAAATTGCCGATGATCTCGTCGATGTCTGCCATCGTGCCGATTTCCGGATCAGAGCCGAAGCGGGATTGTCGCCCTCTATATAGGGCTCCCAACAGCGGAGGTCGACGTGTTCCACGGCTGGTGTGGCGGTGGCCGGTCCGATGACGTGGAGGAAGCGGTCTTATGCCGAATGCTTGCGCAGCGCCGGACCGCGCCAGGCGGGAACAAGATCGGCGGGTGTCAGCGTATTTTCCGAGGCGCTGCTGCCGCTTGCCAGCGAGCCGGTCGTCTTCAGCGTGTCTTTTGCCTGCTCCTTGGACGTATCCTTTGAGGCAAGTGTCTCGCTGAGAAAATCATAGAGCATCTTGGCGCCTGCCTGCGCCTTGTAACCGAGTTCCGTCGCCACGTGCGAGCCGACGGTGCAGGCGTCAGGTTGGCGCGTGCAGAACTGCCGCAGATCGCCGACCGTAGCCGAGGCGGCCGAAATGGCTTGTGATGCGTTCACCGGGTTGCCTGCGGCGGCTCGTTCCGATGAGCCCGTCGGCAACAGGATCAGCACGAGGCCGAGCCAAAACGCCATGCGCAGTAAAAAGAACATCGGACCCACATCCCCTAACACGTACGTTACCGCACGTGCGGGGAAACTAGCAGGCACCATTGAAGGTGGCGTTCGCTCGGCAGATAAGCTTTTGCCCATAATCGAACAGAATACGCCGCAAATTTTCGACCAATTGGAAAAAATGTGATTTAGCTAAAAATTGAACGAATGACCCACGGCCCGGCTTGTTCCACATTTTCGGCATGTAAAGCCCGCATCGCTTGCGGACTTTTCTTGCGCGTCGCGCCTGTCGCAAACATTTGGCAACCGTGCGCGGCAACGAGCGATTCACCATGATGGGGATTTGCCGCCCGTGCAAAGCCTTCCCACCACCGGCCACGCCGGGAGCGCCTCCGCCCTTAGCGTTCGCTTAAGCGGCCTCTGACACGATCCGGCAACAGAAAAGGGGAGCGCGTCGGCAAAGCCGCGCGTGCGTCGGGAACGTGGGCCTGTTCGCGCCAATTCGCAATTATATGGAAACGCTGGTGCATCCGACGGCGCAGCAGGATCTGCTGACCGCCGCGCGTCATCGCGCTTTTATCGCGCCGCGTCTTCTCGGTAGCGTCATCGCGCTCGCGGCGTTTCCGATCTATCTCACGGTCCGTGGCGCTCCGAGCCTAGCCGAGATTTTGATCTTTACCTGGCTTATTGCGCAGATTCTCACCGCGTATTTTCTCTCCCGCACCGGACGTTACGAGCGCGCGCACGCCTTGTCTTCGTTAGCGTTGACCGGACTGGTCACCGCGCTTGCCGCGGACACCGGGGGCATCGCCTCGTTCACCGCTGTGTGGCTGGTCGTGGTGCCGCTCGAAGCGGCCCTGTCGGCGTCGCGCCGCGTAGTGGCGACCGCCTCGACCTTCGCGCTTGCAGCTGCCGGGCTCCTGATGCTGCTCGGCGCTGAGGGGCTGTTGCCGGCCCCCAGCGCCATTGCACCCGAGGCCTTGGCGACGCTCGGCGTCATTTCGGCTGTGCTTTACGCGACCGGGCTTGCGCTCGGCGCCGAGACGCTGGCGCGGACGAGCTTTTGGCTGCTGTACGCCGAGGAAGACCGCTACCGTTTATTGGCCCGCAATATCGCCGACGTCATCACCCGACATGGCCGCGACGGATCGGTGTTGTTCGCTTCGCCGGCCGCGGAATCGCTGTTCGGTTCGCGCGTCGTAGCGCTGCATGGACACGGCTTGTTCGATCGCGTGCATGTGACCGACCGTCCGGCTTATCTCACCGCGCTCGGCGATGCCGCCGTGCTCGGCGAGCAGCGCTCGGTCGAATTCCGCGTGCGCCGTGAAGGCGTCGACGGCGAAGGCCGCGCGATGGCCGAATTCGTCTGGATTGAAATGCGCTGCCGGCCGCTGGAGCAGATCGAATCAAGCGGCGTAACGCGCCGCGAGGTGGTCGCGGTGATGCGCGACGTCACCGAGCGCAAATTGCATCAGCAGGCGCTGCTCGACGCGCACGCCGAAACGGAACGGGCCGATGCAGCCAAAAGCCGTTTTCTTGCCACCATGAGTCACGAATTGCGCACGCCGCTCAACGCGATCATCGGCTTTTCGGACATGCTGAAGACGGAGCAGGCGCTCGGCCTCGATGCGGCGCGTCGCGGTGAATATGCCGGCCTCATCAACGACTCCGGGCATCATCTGCTGTCGGTCGTCAACGGCATACTGGATATGTCGAAGATCGAGACCGGCAATTTCGAGATTACCGCCGAGCCGTTCGCGCCGGCACAGGTCGTCACCGCCTGCTGCAGCATTCTCACGTTACGCGCCCGCGACGCCGGTGTCCGCCTGGAAAAGGTCGCAACCGATAATCTGCCTGACATGATCGCTGACAAGCGCGCGCTCAATCAGATCCTGCTGAATCTCTTGTCCAACGCGATCCGCTTCACGGATCGCGGCGGCACCGTTAGCATTCGTGCCCGCGCTGAAGCGGCGCATATCGCTTTTGTTGTCGAAGACAATGGTGCGGGCATCAGCGACGAAGACTTGGCGCGGGTCGGCGAACCTTATTTTCAGGGCGGCAACTCCTACGATCGCCGTCAGGGCGGCACCGGGCTCGGCCTCTCCATCGTCAAAGGTCTGGTGCAACTGCATGGCGGCGAAATCGCCATCCGCAGCCGGGTCGGTGAGGGCACGCGCGTCACTGTGCGGCTGCCGATCGATTGCGAGCGGGCACGGCTCGCGCAACGCACTGATGTTCGGCAACTGCTCGGCCTGACGAATAATCCGCCGGCCAAAGGAGGGCCGCCCCGCCAGGCTGCTCCGGAGCCGCGCGTTCAAGAATCACGCGTTCAAGATGTCCTGGTGAAGAAAAGTGCGTAGACATCGCAGCCCTGATCCGGCGCTCCATGCGCGCCTCGGTGGCGCCGGCAGCGCATTGATCATGCGACTATGGACGAAGACCGTTCGGTGTCCGATCGACTCGGTCGCGATCCTTTTGGCTACGGCCACAAGTATTGTTATCATGGTCAACGCGGTATTCTTGCAGTCCGGGCCGCATCCAGCTCCATTCCTGGCCAATCCAAGGTCGGAGCCGATCGCCAGCGGCGATGCGCCGAAGCTCAACGCGCCGTCAGCGCAGCGCCGGTTGACGGCCTCCATAGCGGCCCAACCCGTCGCCCTGCGGCGCGACGATCCGATCGCCGATCTGATCGGCCCGTCGCCGCGGATCGCGGCCGTGCAGCGGGCTCTGTCCGACTACGGCTACGGCCAGGTCCAGCCATCCGGCATACTCGACGACCCTACGACGGCCGCCATTGAAAAATTCGAGCGGGAGCGCCGTCTTCCGGTGACGGGCGAGATCTCCGACCGGCTCATGCGCGAACTTGCCACCCTGGTCGGCCACCCGCTGCAATAATACGATCATTTGCGCCATCGCGGTGTTCGATGCATATCTCCGCCGATGTGAGAGCAAACGATGCGTCTGAAAACCGCGCTATGGGTTGCCGCCTATCTGCGGCGTTGTCAGGTCGAGGGTACTTTTGGCGTCGTGCGTCGGCACGGCGCGGAAGAGGCCGGCGCCGTCTTCGTGCGGATCAGCCGGCTTGACGGAACGTCCGACCTCTTCGGTCCGGCCCCGCAAAGCACGCTCGATACCAGCCTGGGCGCCGATCGCGCATTCACGGCAAGCTTCCCCCGGCAGCCCACGCCCGACGACGCCGTCGAAGCCAAGCTCGCGCGCGAAATGAAATTCGATCCCGATCTGTGGATCGTCGAGGTCGAGGATCCCGCCGGCCGAAATTTTCTCGATATCGTGCGTTAAGAAGCGGTGCGGCGATCGATGGGCCGATGCGCTGACGGCGCCCGGCGCACGGCTGCGGTTGCCGTTCGCGCGCGAGCGCGGGCCTCGTCGTCCCCATGGAGCGGCCGATAACGGCCTAGCGGCTGCTCGCCGCGTTGCAGCGCCTGCCAAATCGTCACCATGTGTTCGGCGGCTGCTGGCGTCATCTCGTCATAGAGGCCGGCGAGGGTGTGAACGCGCTCGACCGAATGACCGACGGTGGTGTTGACGAACAGAAGGATGCGATAGACGACATCGCGCGGCGTGGCGAGCGCCTTGGTGGCGACCACGATCGGCTCGCCCAATTCGTCGCCGGCGATGCGGCGCGCCTGGGCGCGGGGAATTTGCAAAGCTTGTGCGAGGTGCTGCGCGAAATCCTCGCGGTTGCGGGCCAGCGACGCCGCTTCCAGCCGGCGGCCGGCAGCGATATCGCGCTCGAGCCGAACCCGACCAGCCGGCATCGGCGTGGCGATCTCGAGATTCAGGAGAATGAGACGCCGCTCCTCGGCGCTGGCTGCGAAAAACAGTTCGTTAAGTTCGCCCGCCATGTCGGCAGCGATAAGATCGGGATTCTGGACCGGCGAAAGTTCCGTATGCTGGCGCTCGTCGGGTTGAGGAACCGGACTCTCATCGTGTCTCGGCGAAGTTGCCTGATCGGCGGCCGCCAGGACGACCGAAGCCGGCGTTTCGATCGTTCGGGGCTGACGCTGGGGGCGCGGGTCGGCGCGAACGGCAGCCGCGATTTCGGGCAGATCGGCTGCCAATTTCTCGATGATCCGCACCGGTGGCGACAAATGACGCACCAGCCGGGCCGCTACCGCCGCGCGGGTCGGCACATCGACGGCGTCCAGGAGCCGCAGCGCCAATTCAGTGTAATGTCGCTCCTCGTCGGGCGTGTGCGTCGGTTTCTGCACATAGAGGTCGGTGAGAACCCGTAACAAAGTGGGACGCATGTCGACGCCGCCGCGCAGCCCCAGGCGGCTCAAATTAATCAGGTGGGAGAGACTGGCGCTTTCCATTGACGGTAACTCAAACGCAAACGGTGCCGCGAGGCGAATTGGCTCGCCAGCCTAAGAGGTTGGCGTTAGCGGAGCGTTAACCGTGCATGCGGCTTAATCGCAGCGATGCCGGTCTCTGCGCAGCGGGGCAGAACGCCTCGTTGCCGGCGGCAGAGGAAAGCGGCTGGTGGGCAACGTTATCAAATTCCCGGACGAAGGACGCATCGTGCGCTTCGGACGCGAGCTGGCGGACGAGTCGGCCACGATCATCATTCTGCCGGTAATCCGGATCGAGCGCTATGCCGATCCGCGGGCCGAGGAGGCCGAACCCCATAGGCATCCGCCGGCGGACAACGGCGGCCGCCGACGGGTCAGACGCCGCTAAACGGGCGTTGCCACATGTCGCCGAGCGCCCGTCGCCGCAGCGAAATCAGGGCGACTTGTCTTGTCATCATGACGCTGCTTGTCCTGTCTGGCTGTACCAGTATCGGCGATTTCGGCCGGCTTTCCGACCCGCTGGCCACCGACGACATTCACTCCTGGGTCGGCGAAGAGGCCGCGACCCGCGTCGGCGCGCCGGTCTCGGCGGATAATCTGACCGACGACGAGCGCACGCTGCGCGATCTCGCTTTTCCGCTGATTGAACCGGCTTACGACCGGATACGCTGGGATGCCGTGGTTTACGAATACGGCACCAAGAACTCGTTCCAGCGCGAATTGTGGACCTTCGACCCGACCGCCTATTACCGGCATCTGCAGAGCGAAATGCTTCGCTCGACCGCCGCGCGTTACAATCAATTGATCGACGATATCCGCAACGACATCGTTCGGATCGGGCCGTTTTTTCTGTTGGGGCGACAGGTTTTCGACCTTGTCCGGCGGCGCGCCGCGAGTATGCGGCAGGTCGGCGATCTCACGCCAGCCGAGCGCGTCAACGCGATGGCGCGCATCAACGAAAACAGCCTGACCATCGCCTGGGTCGACAAATCCTTGGCGCAGCGCTGCGCCAGCTACCGCTTTGCGCTCGAACATCTTGCGGTCGCCGAACCGGAATCGATCGCCGCGGACGCCGATCGGGCGCTCACCGAATTGCAGCAGCAGATCGCGGTCAACCAGGTGATCGTCGTGGCGCCGCATTTCGCCCCGGTGCCGCGGGCGGTCGCAGCGGCGAAATAATCACTGCGCCGGCTGGACGCCGCAGGTCGCCGCGGCCAGCGCTTGCCGCGCCATGAGCATGAGGCCTGGCTCGGGCGCCAGCGCACGCAAGACGATCAAGCCCATCGTTGACGGCGACTCGATGATCAGCCGGTCGGCCGCCGTGACGTCTTCGTCCTCCGGAAGCGCCGCGTGCTGCTCCGGCGTCATCAGATCGAGCTCGATCGAATGTCGGCCGGCGGCGCGGTCGTTGATGGCGTAATAGGCGATGCTCTTCCGCGTATAGAAGGTGACCGAGGTGTAGGCCTGACTTACCGGCGCAATGAGCTTGAGCGATCCACCGCTCAAATCGTAACGGCAGACGGCCGACGCGAAGGCCGGATCCATGAACGGCATGATGGCGCTCTGGGCGGTCGGCGGTGACATCGGCACCACCCGGTTGACCGGTGATATTGGCGCCAGCCTGGCATAGGCATCCTCGGTCGCGGTCTGCGGCATTGCAAGCACGGTCGCCAGATGCACGATGCCACCCAGCAAAACGGCGGCGAGAATCCACAACAGGCCGCGGATCACGAGCAACCCTTTCGCGTAACGGCCGGCATCGGCCCTTCCTTGGTCGTTCGCGTGGCGACGCCGATCGGCGTGTCGTAGAGGCGCCAGACCAGGACGAAGCGCTCAATGCCGCCGGTCGGCAGCCAATTTCCCGGGCGCGCCAGCGGCGCCGCGGTGATGGTGAAACGTCCATCGATGTCGCGCACGATTTCCTCGCTGGTGAAGTCGTGGCGATCGATTGCGTTCGCCACGAGCCGTCCCTGGGGATCGTATAGCGCGACAGTCCAATAGCGCGCCGGCGGCGTCATGCCGCTGATCACGAATGTACAGCGGCCGTCCAGATTATCGCCGGCGTCGTCGGTATGGGCGTAAAAAGCGATGCCGTCGCCCATGCCGGTCGGCAATTCGCCGCTGCGCGCGATACTGGCGCGTGCATAAGGATCGATATCGACCGATCCGCTTTTTGGCCAAGCGGTCCAGGCGCCGACCGTCAGCGCGCCGAATGCCACGCCGCGCGTCAGCGTGAACCAGGTCGCGCCGAGCCCGAGGGCGGCGGCGATCAACAGCGTGAAGCAGGAACCGAACAGCAGACGCATGGGGGATCCGAATCGAATACGAATTCGCGCGGTCGGCGCTTCGCTCTAATCGCCGCGCGTTGAATCTGCCGCATTGCGGTCTGCAGCCGTGGCGTACGCATTGCTCCGCGGGCCGCCGCGATGCTCGTTGTCGAGGGCGCCAAGTGACCCAAGTGGAAAGCCTTGCGCCGTCAGTGCGTGACTGGCCTCATCGAACATGTGCTCAAGCTGAACAAGCGCATCGGTGCCCTTGCGGGTCAACAGCACCGGGTGCGGAACCTCGTCTGTCTTGAACGAGGCGTCGGCAATCGTCGGTGCATGTTGCGGCGGTGGCAGCCCCGGGAGCGCCCGTAATTCAATGCCCTGGTGTGCGTAGGCCATGACGTTGTGCCACGTCATCGCCGGCAGCGTACCGCCGGTCATGCGTTTGGTCGGCGAAAAATCGTCATTGCCCATCCATACTGCGCCGACGAAGTTCCCGGTGTAGCCGACGAACCAGCCGTCCCGCCAATCATTGGTGGTGCCGGTCTTGCCGCAGGTCGGCACACCATCGAGTTGCGCCCGCCGCCCGGTGCCGTTCTCGACCACCGAATTCTGCATTTTGATCATGTTGATGGCGACTTCCGGGCTGATAACCTGCCGCGGCTTTGGTCCGTCGCGATCGAAGCGCCACACCAGCTTGCCGGCGTCGGTGCGGACTTCGAGGGCAGCATGCGGAGTGACGGCGCGGCCGAGATTGGGAAAGGTGGCGTCGGCGACGGCATGTTCGAGAACGTCGACGCCGTCCGCGCCGATCGGCAGCGACGGTGTATCCGGCAGCGGCGTGTTGATGCCGAAATTGCGCGCGGTCTGTACGATCATGGCGCGACCGAGCTTCGGATTGCCCTTGCCGAGCATGATCGACAGCTTGACCGGGATGACGTTGATCGAATGGGTTATCGCATCGAGCAAAGTCACCGGGCCGGAAAAGCCGCCGGAATAATTGTGGGGGCACCAATTGCCGATGCAGACCGGCGAATCGACGACGACCGATGAGGGCGTAAAACCGTTGGCGAGTGCGGTGGCATAGACGTAGGGCTTAAAGGAGGAGCCCGGCTGGCGCAGCGCGTCGGTGGCGCGGTTGAATTGGCTCTCGCCGTAATCGCGGCCGCCGATCATGGCGCGCACGCCGCCGTCGAGATCGGCGATTACCGCCGCGACTTGGCTGGCACCATAGTCGCGACCGTATTGCCGCAGCTCGGATTCGACCTCGCGCTCGGCGTAGTGCTGCAGATTGCTGTCGAGCGCGGTACGCACGATAAAAGAGCGGGCGGTGACGGATTTGGGAAATGTTTCAACGAGCCTTCGCATCTCATCGAAAGCCCAATCCAGGTAATAATTCGGCACGTCCTCGGCGGCGCGATCGACCGGCGTCGCCGGATTGCGCCGCGCCCCGTATACTTGGCCCTCGGTCATGAAGCCGTTGTCGACCAGGTTATCGAGGACGACATTGGCGCGTGCGCGGGCGGCCGGCAGATTGACGAGCGGCGAAAACTTGGTCGGCGCCTTGAACAGGCCGGCGATCATCGCGGCCTCGGCGAGCGTCACGTCGCGCACCGATTTGCCGAAATAATAACGCGACGCCGCATCGACGCCGAAGGCGCCCCCGCCGAGATAGGCGCGGTCGAGATAGAGCTTCAGAATTTCGTTCTTGTTGAGGTGCGCCTCCAGCCACAGCGCGAGAAACGCCTCGTTGATTTTGCGCTGATAGGTGCGCTCGTTGGACAGAAACAGGTTTTTGGCCAGTTGCTGGGTGATGGTGGAGCCGCCCTGCACCACGCCGCCGGCCTCGGTGTTGGTCACGAAGGCGCGGAACACGCCTTCGACGTCGATGCCGTAGTGGTCATAGAAACGCCGGTCCTCGGTTGCCAACACGGCCTTGATGAGGTTGTCAGGCATCTCATCGAGCGGCACTGATTCGGTGTGCTTGATGCCGCGACTGCCGATCACATTACCGTAGCGGTCGAGGAACGTGACCGCGAGCTCGGATTTTTTCAGCCAGTCGTCGTCGGAGGTCTGATGGAAGGCGGGAATTGCCAGCGTCACCATGAGAACAAGGCCGGCGGTGCCGAGCGTCGCCATTTCCGACAGCGGCTCGATGAGGAGCCAGCGGCGCCAGCCGCCGACATGGGCGCGATCCATGAAAGCCGTAAAGCGCTCGTAGATTTCTCGGGCCCACTTGCCGGACTGAAACACGGCGAAATCGATGCGGGCATCGATGTCGAGCAGCACGCGCTTGATTTTGGGCCGCCAATCGTCGCCTGGATCGGGAAACATGTCCGTCACAACAACGCGCTCCGCAAATCGACGACAACCGGGATCGAAGCCACAGGGCCTGCCCTTTTACCCGACGGCGATTTGGCCGGCTAATGATTCGTTAGCTTAGGGTGTAGTGGAACCCGCCACGACTCGCCAATTCGCACGCACCGACAAGGTGAATGGAAATTGGGGGTAAATTTGGCATAGGGTCTCGCAGAACAACATGGCCACCACACCAATCAGCTCCGGTCCGGTTCCCTTCTGGCAACGCAAGTCACTGGAGGATATGACAGATTCGGAATGGGAGAGCCTATGCGATGGGTGCGGCAAATGTTGCCTCAATAAGCTCGAGGAAGAGGAGGGGGCGGCCGAGACCTTTTATACGGACGTGGGCTGCAGGCTGCTGGATGGGGAAACCTGTCGCTGTCACGATTACAGCCATCGGCTGGAACGGGTCGAGGATTGCGTGGAACTCACCCCGGAGACCCTCAAAACCATTAATTGGCTGCCGCCCTCGTGCGCTTATGTGCTGCTTGCCGAAGGCAAGGACCTTTATTGGTGGCACCCGTTGGTCTCCGGCGATCCAGAAACGGTTCACATCGCGGGCGTTTCGGTGCGTGGCCGGGTCGGTGCATCGGAAGTCGACGTACCTGATGAAGACCTCGAAGATCACATCGTCAATTGGCCGCTCCGGCTACCGAAACGGGCGCGGCAGCCGCGGCGTTAGCCGGCTGGAAAGAGCTGTGCACGCCTGACCTGCGGCCAGAGCGGTTGCAAAGCCCCTTCGCGCCAGCCAAGTGATAGCGGCCTTTCGCCGGGCGAAGAAAATTGCGTCGAAAACCAATCCCGAGATGACGAGCGAAATCAGCGAAATCGAACCCGAGCATGCCCTGGCGGGCCCTGCCGCCGGCGGTACACCGCATGCGGCGGCGGAAGCCGCCCGCGCACCGGCGGTGCTCGATCATGGCGCGGTCCGGACGATTGTCGCCGGCATCATGCTGGCCATGTTCCTGTCCGCGTTGGAACAGACCATCGTCGCGCCGGCGTTGCCCGCTATCGGCAAGAGCCTTGGCGGCATCGACGATCTGTCGTGGGTGGTGACGTCATACCTGTTGGCTGTTACCGCGACGACGCCGTTATTCGGCAAGCTGTCCGATATCTACGGACGCAGGCTCATTTTGATGTGGGCGATCGGAATTTTCATTGCCGGATCCGTCGCCTGCGCGCTGGCGCAAAACATCTGGATGCTGATTCTGGCGCGCGGCCTGCAAGGCATCGGCGGTGGCGGCCTACTGCCGACGGCGCAAACCATCATCGCGGACCTCGTGTCGCCGCGCGAACGGCCAGTGGTGATGGGCCGCACCTCGATCATGTTCATGAGCGCCAGCATCCTCGGTCCGGTGCTCGGCGGCCTGCTCACCGATCACCTGCACTGGTCGCTGATTTTCTGGATCAACCTGCCACTCGGCGCCGGCGCTTTGGTCATGACCGAGCGGGCTTTGCGCCGGCTGCCGCGCAACGATCGGCCGCATCGGCTCGATGTCATCGGCGCGGCGCTGATGGTCGCGGCGGCGATCGTGTTGTTGCTGGCGCTTTCCTGGGGGGGCACGCACTATCCCTGGAGCTCTTGGCCTATCGTGACGCTGATCGCGTGTTCGGTTGTGCTGTGGGCGTTGTTTGCGGTTAGGCTCGTCACCGCGCGCGAGCCCTTCATTCCGATCGCCATTCTGCACGGGCGGGTGACATCGGCGATCACAATCGCCGCCTTCTTTTCCATCGGCACGATCATCGGCATCACGATCTACACTCCGCTATACTGCCAGGCCGTGCTTGGTGTCTCGGCGAGCTCGTCCGGTTTGGCGCTCATTGCGTTTATGGCAGGAACCGTATGCGGCTCGCAGGTCGCAGCGCGGCTGATGGTGCGGATGACGCGCTATTTGCGCGTGGCGATGATCGGGCTGGCCGTCGCGATCACTGTATTGGCGATCCTCGCCGCCGATCCGGCCGGTCAATCGATCGAAAGATTCGTATTCTTGCTGTTCGGGCTGGGCTGCGGCGTCGGGCCGATGTATCCGATGAGCACTATTCTCATGCAAAATGCCGTGAAGCCGCATCAGCTCGGCACCGCAACCGGTACGCTCAACTTCTTTCGTACGCTCGGCGGTGCGATCATCGTCGCGGTATTCGGCGCCATCGTACTCAGCCGGGCGCTCGAAACATCCGGCGTCGCGACGCTCGAAAAGCTTGCCGTCATGCACGGTGATTTAGCGCCGGCCTATCAGTGGGTCTTTATTGCCGCGGCGATTTTTCTCGGCATTTCCTTCTGCTGCCTGTTCGCCGTCGAAGAGCGGCCGCTGCACGGTCCGGTGCGGTTGGCGGAAGGGGCGGCCGAGTAGGTTCTGCGGTCGCTATTTGCAGGCGAGCGCTTCGATTACCCTTGCCGCGCCCGCGATATTGAAGTCGAGATAAACGATTCCGGCGCTGTGCAGATCCACTTCGGCCCGAAACTCGTTTGCAGCGGCAAGGTTGGCGACCGGAGTTGGCAAAATAAGTTTGCGTATGCCGTTCTTGTCGATTTCACCGGGCAAGGTCAGGCTATAAATCGGTCCTTCATCAAACCGAAATCGCGTTGCAAATTTCTTGTAACTGCGTATGCCGGGCAGCGGCGCAAAAGCAATGACGGCTACCGGTCTTGTTACTTCGTTTGCATTCCTCGTTAATTCTTCCGAATAATCGTACACGCATTCGATGCGCAATCCGACCGAACCTAACTTTGCATTGTGAGATGAACCAGGCTTTGGTGGAGTGATCGCCATGCGTACAAGTTTCTCCGTGAACGGATCGCGGCCGCTGTCCACGAGCTTCCAATTCTTAGGGATCGCGGCAGGTTTGTTGAGCGCAGAATTTGCCGGAGGGCCCAGCAGCAGTGGCGCGCCCTGAGCATGCGCGTGATGCGCTTCTCCTGCCGAAGCAAGCATCAATGCAGTGAGCGCCAGAGATATCGGCCGTCGCACCGTCCACCCCGAAACAGCCGTGAAACTTAGGATTGCAACGAGGCGAAGGGAAGGGCGAAGCGCGTTTATGGTTGGAGCGGCGAGCCGAGCGTGCGCGCGGTGTCGACGATCCAGGTGCGATAGCGCACGAGCGGCGTGATGCCCGTCAGGCCCCCGCAGCCCGCCGAAAGCTTTGGTCCGGTCGACCAGCTGACAACGCCGACGATGGTGAGATCGCCATTAGTGTCGCGAAAGGCCGGCGCACCGGAATCGCCGGCACAGGCACCCAGTCCGGCGCTTTCGTCCTTGGTCCGCGGATCATACAGCCGGATTTGCAGGGTCCCGGGCTGACCGGTGACGGCGAGCGTCGCCGCTCGCACCGTACCACCGGTCCGGCCGTCGCCGCGCACCGTGACGCCGTAGCCCGCCACCTCCAGCGTATCGCCGACGGCGACGGTTTCGGTCTCGCCGCCGATCCGTACCGGCGGGATACGGG
>JBARER010000116.1:0-8877 GCA_049796395.1 Xanthobacteraceae bacterium | reverse complement strand
CCTCGCGGTCGTCGCCGAAGCGCCGGTGATCGACCACCGCGGTGGCGCCACCGGCCTCGCGGGCGCGCGCGAGCCCGCGAGCATCCGGGCGGTTGGAAACGACCAATACGATGTCCGCGGGATAGTCTTTCGCAGCGGCGGCCTCGATCAGCGCCGTCATGTTCGAGCCGCGGCCGGAGATCAGCACGGCAACGCGCTTTTTTGCCACGCCGCCGGTCACGACAGATCAAGGCGGCCGCGATACTGCACCGGGTCGCCAGTGGGCGCAGCCACGATTTCGCCGAGCCGCACCACCGTTTCGCCGTGGTCGGCGAAACATTTCGATACGGCATCCGTGCCGGTCCGATCGACCACCGCGATCATGCCGACGCCGCAGTTGAATGTGCGCAGCATTTCCGCTTCGCCGATCTTACCGGCCGCCGCCAGCCATTTGAACACCGGCGAGACGGGAACGCGATCGAGATCGAGAGCAGCGGCCAAGCCTCGCGGCAATACGCGCGGAATATTCTCGGTGAAGCCGCCGCCGGTGATATGCGCCAGCGCCTTCACCGCCTTGGTACTGCGGATCGCGGCAAGGCAGGAGCGCACGTAAAGCCGAGTCGGCGTCAGCAGGGCTTCACCCAGACTCTGCGCCGGCTTAAACGGCGCCGGACTATCCCAGCCGAGCCCGGCATCGGCGGCGACGCGGCGCACTAGCGAATAGCCGTTGGAATGGACGCCCGATGAGGCCAAACCGACGATGACATCGCCCGGCGCAATATCGCGCCGCGGCAGCACGTCCTGGCGTCCGACCGCGCCGACGGCAAAGCCAGCAAGGTCGTAATCGTTGCCCTGATAAACGCCCGGCATTTCCGCGGTCTCGCCGCCGATCAAGGCGCAGCCGGATTCGCGGCACGCCGCCGCAATACCTTTTACGATGGTCGCTCCGATCGCCGGATCGAGCTTGCTGCACGCAAAATAGTCTAGGAAAAACAGCGGTTCGGCGCCTTGTACGACCAGGTCATTGACGGACATGGCCACGAGGTCGATGCCGATTGTGTCGTGTCGGGAGGTTTCGACCGCGATCTTGACCTTGGTACCGACGCCGTCGGTGGCTGCGACCAGGATCGGATCGGAAAAGCCGGCTGCCTTCAGATCGAACAGCCCGCCAAAACCGCCGATTTCGGCGCCGGCCCCGGCGCGGGCCGTGGCGCGCAGCAGGGGCTTGATCAAATCCACCATGCGGTTGCCGGCATCGATATCGACGCCGGCGGCCGCGTAGCGCGCGTCATCCACGAAGGCCACCACTTCGGACGGGACGAGCCTCCCCGGCTTCGGAAAGGCACTGATCGCGCCTCCTACGTCGGAATCGCGGGGTGTGCAAGCGCGCCGCGGCCGGTATAGTGCGGCCGTTCAAAATGGCTGCGCCGGGTCGCGACTTGAGTATCCCAAATCTCATCACATTGGGCCGAATTCTCTTGGTTCCTGTCGTCGTCTGGGTGATCACCTCGGGCGAGATGCGCATTGCCTTTGCCCTGTTTCTGGCGGCCGGACTGAGTGACGCCGTCGACGGCTTTCTCGCCAAGAATTTCCATATGGCGAGCGAGCTTGGCAAATATCTCGACCCGTTGGCCGACAAGGCGCTGATAGTCTCGATTTATGTATCGCTCGGCATCGCCCAGGCGCTGCCGCTGTCCATCGTTATTCTTGTCGTCTCGCGCGATATCATGATTATCAGCGCTTTCCTCCTCGCGTGGCTGGTGGGCCGGCCGATGCCGATCCGGCCGTTGATGGTGTCGAAAGCCAATACGGCGGCGCAAATCCTGCTTGCCGCTTTGGTCCTCGCCGAACATGCCTTCAATTTTGAAGCCGGTTTGGCGACCGACCTGACCATGGCGCTCGTCGCGGTCTTGACCTTGGCTTCAATCGCCTTCTATCTCGCGGAGTGGGTCCGCCATATGAATTCGTTCGGCGCCGGTCATTGATTTGCTTTCAGTGGAGTGGATTTGACATTCGCTACCCACCCAGCCGCAAACTCGTGAGGCGAATGTCAAATCCAAAAGCTCCACTAGGACTACTAGCCGGCCTGCAATCGCTTCATATTGGATCGATTGGTGCGCTAAAATCTTGGGCGGCATGATCTTTTCGGAAAGCCGGCGGCCACCTGCGAATCGAATTCGGCGGGCAGGCACTTTCCGGATCATGCTTTAAGGAAGCGCCATGCGGATCGAGCGCAACATCGTGTTCTGGGGCGCCACGTTCGTCGTCTTCGTCGGGCTGCTGTGGCTGCTGAGCCCGATCCTTTTGCCTTTCGTGCTCGGCCTGGCGATCGCCTACCTGCTCGATCCTCTCAATAGAAGGCTGACCAAGCGCGGCATGAGCCGGACCTTCGCTTCGTTCATTATCCTGGCCGGCTTCGCGCTCGCCTTCGTGCTGCTTCTCCTCCTGATCACGCCGCCCCTGATCCGGCAGCTTGCTTCCTTTATCGACAATGCGCCGGTTTACGCCCAGCGTTTGCAGGCCCTGGTGAGCGACCCGAACCATCCCTGGCTCAAGCGCGTCGTCGGCGACAATCTCGCCAGCGGATCCGCCGGCGACATCATCAACCAAGCGATGGGATATGTGACCGGCGTGCTCGCTTCGCTGTGGGTGAAAGGCCGGACGCTGATCTCGATCTTTTCGCTTTTGATCATCACTCCGGTGGTCGCATTTTATCTGGGCTGCGATTGGGATCGCATCGTAACCACCATCGATCAATTGGTACCCCTGCAGCAGCGTGAAACGGTGCGCGGCTTGGCTCGTCAGATCGACGCCTCCATATCGGCCTACGTGCACGGCCAATCCGGGGTTTGCCTGATCCTGGGGTCCTATTATGCGATCGGATTGAGTCTGGCGGGCTTGAACTTTGGCTTTCTTATCGGGGTGGTTGGCGGGCTGATCAGTTTCATTCCTTACGTCGGCTCGGTAACCGTGCTCGTCGTCTCGCTTTGTGTTGCCGTCGCCCAGTTCTTTCCTGAATGGGGCCGCATTGTCGTGGTTATCGGCATCGTCCTGGTCGGCCAATTCCTCGAAGGCAATGTACTGGCGCCGAAGCTGGTGGGACACAGTGTCGGGCTGCATCCGGTATGGCTGATGTTCGCGCTGTTCGCCTTCGGCTACTTGTTCGGTTTCGTGGGGCTTTTGCTCGCGGTGCCACTTGCAGCCGCTGCCGGGGTGTTGATCCGGTTTGCCTTGCGGCACTATCTGGCCAGTCCGCTGTACACCGGAACCAGTCAGACGTGAGCATGAAGTCCGCCGATGCCGTCTCCTCCCCGCCGCGCCAGCTTGCGCTCGCACTCGGTCATGCCGAAAGCTACGCGCGGGAGGATTTCCTGGCCGGTCCCTCCAACGAAAGCGCGCTTGTCTTGATCGACGCCTGGCCGGATTGGCCGGCGCGCGCCGTCGCGCTCGTCGGGCCGGAAGGATCCGGCAAGACGCATTTGGCGACGATCTGGGCGGGCGCCGCGGGGGCGCGCGTCGTCTCGGCGCGTCGTCTCGGCGACGTCGACCCTCGCGCGGCGCTGGCGACGGGCGCGCTGGTCATTGAGGACGCGCACGGCGTCAATGACGAGCGGGCGCTGTTCCACCTGATCAATATGGCGCGCGAGGATGGCGCGTTTCTCTTGTTCGCGGCGCGCACGCTGCCGTCGCTCTGGCCGGCGGCGGTCGCGGATGTGATCTCGCGGCTGCGGGCGATGCCGGTGGTGGCGTTGCGCGCGCCGGACGACGCGCTGTTGCGCGGCGTCATCGTCAAGCTTGCCGCCGACCGTCAGTTGCAGCTCGACGAAGGCGTTGTCGGCTATCTTTCCAATCATATCGAGCGCTCGTTCGCCGCGGCGCGCGCGGCGGTCATTGCGCTCGACCGGGAGGCCTTGCAGCAGGGCCGGCCGCCGAGCCGGGTCCTGGCGGCCGAATTGTTCCGTGGTGGCGCATAAATTTGCCACCGCCTCGCCTCGTGGCGGACGCCTCGAAATCGTTCATTTTGCCGCACAAGAAGTCGCTTGCAGATTCGCGGCCGAAGCCGGCCTTGACGGGGCGGCCGCTTGCCGCGTTATCTCGGTTCATTGCATTCATGGGATTGTTACCAAAGGTGGCCAACATAGCCCTCGAGGAGCACGGACCCGCCATGGCCGACCGCGGCCAAGCCACTGCTATTGCACGAGAATCAGAGGCGGTGCGGCGGCTTGAGGAGCCTTTGCGCGCCCCCGAAGCGATCGCGCATATGCCTGACTCCGATCTTTCCGTCAGTCCGAACCGCTTCATCAACCGCGAACTGTCGTGGTTGAACTTCAATCGGCGGGTGCTTGAGGAATCGGCCAATCCTAAAAATCCGCTGCTGGAACGGCTGAAATTCCTCTCGATCTCGGCGAACAATCTCGACGAATTCTTCATGGTCCGCGTCGCCGGTCTCGGCGCCCAGGTGCGCGAGGGCATCAACACCGTGAGTCCGGAAGGGCTGACGCCGGCGGAGCAGCTCGTGCGCATCGGCGAGGCGGTGTCGATTCTCGTCGAGGACCAACAGGCGCAGTGGCGCGAGTTGCGCAGTCAGCTGGCCGATTCCGGAATTGTTCTGATCGACGGGCAGGACGTGACCAAGGCGGAAAAGACCTGGCTGGAAGACTACTTTCTCGCGCACGTCTTCCCGCTCTTGACGCCGCTTGCCATCGATCCGGCGCATCCGTTTCCGTTCATCCCCAATCTGGGATTTACGCTGGCTTTGCAGCTCTCCCGCGGCAAGGACGGCAAGGCGATGAATGCGCTGATCCGCGTGCCCAACCGCGTCGAGCGCTTCGTGCGCCTGCCGCAGGCTAGCGATGGCGGCGTCGTACGCATGATCACCATCGAAGGCGTGACCAGTCTGTTCATCGGCAAGCTGTTTCCGGGCTATGCGGTGAAGGGCGTTGGCGCCTTCCGCATCATCCGCGATTCCGAAGTCGAAATCCTCGAGGAGGCCGAAGATCTGGTGCGGCTGTTCGAGACCGCGCTCAAGCGTCGCCGCCGTGGCATCGTGATCCGGCTCGACATCGAGGCGACGATGCCCGTGGAGCTGCGGCGCTTCGTGCAGCAGGCGCTCTTCGCCACCGACGACAGCGTGTTCAGCGTCGATGGCGTGCTCGCGCTCAACGAGATGGGCCAGGTGGCGAGCCTGCACCGGCCGGACCTCGAATTTGTTCCCTATGCGCCGCGCTATCCGGGGCGCGTGCGCGACCACGGCGGCGATTGTTTTGCCGCCATCCGGCAGAAGGATTTTGTCGTCCACCACCCGTTCGAGTCGTTCGACGTGGTGGTGAATTTCCTGCAGCAGGCGGCCCGCGATCCTGACGTCGTCGCCATCAAGCAGACGCTCTATCGCACCTCGGCCGATTCCCCGATCGTCAAGGCGCTGGCCGAGGCCGCCGAGGCCGGAAAATCAGTCACCGCGCTGGTCGAGCTGAAAGCCCGCTTCGACGAGGAAGCCAACATCCGATGGGCGCGTGATCTGGAACGCGCCGGCGCCCAAGTCGTGTTTGGCTTCATCGAGCTCAAGACGCATGCGAAATTGTCGCTGGTGGTGCGCCGCGAGGGCGCCTCGCTGGCGTCTTACGTTCATGTCGGCACCGGCAACTATCACCCGGTGACCGCGCGCATTTATACCGACCTGTCGTTCTTCACCTGCGATCCGATCATCGCCCGCGACGTCACCCGCATCTTCAACTTCATCACCGGCTACGCCGAGCCTGCCGAGCTCGATCGCATGGCAGTGTCCCCCTTGTCGTTGCGCAACTGCATCCAGGAACATATCGAGGCAGAGAGCGCGCATGCCGCGGCTGGCCGCCCGGCGGCGATCTGGATGAAGATGAATGCGCTCGTCGACCCCGACATCATCGACGCGCTATACCGGGCGTCGAATGCCGGCGTCGCCATCAATCTCGTGGTCCGCGGCATCTGTTGCCTGCGGCCCGGCGTTCCGGGCCTGTCCGACAATATTCGCGTCAAATCCATCATCGGCCGCTTCCTCGAACACGGCCGCATCTATTGCTTCGGCGCCGGGCATGGCCTGCCGCATGCCAAGGCCGCCGTCTATATGTCGTCCGCCGACATGATGCCGCGCAATCTCGACCGCCGCGTCGAGGCGCTATGCCCGATCCTCAATCCCACCGTGCACGAGCAGGTGCTCGAGCAGATCATGGTGGCCAATCTGAAAGACAACGAGCAGAGCTGGCAGCTCCTGGCCGACGGCTCGTCGACGCGCATCGAGCCGGCGCCGGGCGAGGAAGTATTCAACTCCACCACTTACTTCATGACCAATCCCAGCCTGTCGGGCCGGGGCAAGTCGCCGAAGGAGTCGATTCCGCGCTTGCGGCATCGTCCCTATTAGCATCCCAATTCAACAGGTTATCCGCCGGCGCATGTGAAATCCCGGCGAATCGCATAGGCTATGGCCCGCTGCCATGCCGGGGCTTTAGGCAGCAATGCTGCAACCATAACCGCAGCAATCGCTTTATCGAATGGACCAGCCGCGGCCGATAAGGCGGAAGCCGCCTTATATGATTGCTCTGTTTATTAGGCCGCATTGATCGATGAAGCACGCCGCCGAAGACGCCCAGGGACGACTCGACCACGGGCCGCCGATCGCGGTGGTCGATATCGGCTCGAACTCCGTCCGCCTCGTCGTCTATGAGGGGCTGACCCGCAGCCCGACCGAGATATTCAACGAAAAGGCGCTGTGCGGTCTCGGCCGCGAAGTGCAGTCGACGCGGCTGCTTGCCGCCGACGCGGTCCAGCATGCGCTGGCGACGCTCAAGCGGTTTCGCGCGCTGTGCGCCACCATGGGGGTGAAGAAGACGCTCGCCATTGCCACCGCCGCTTGCCGCGATGCCAAGAACGGTCCGGCCTTCATCAAGCTTGCCCAGCGCACCATCGGCGCCGAGATCGACGTTCTGTCCGGCGGCCGCGAGGCGGAGCTTACCGCGCTCGGCGTCATTTCCGGCGTACACCACGCCGACGGAATCGTCGGCGACCTCGGCGGCGGCTCGCTCGAACTGGTCGACGTGCGCGGCACCCGCGCGCGCCACGGC
The DNA here is from genome assembly GCA_049796395.1 of Xanthobacteraceae bacterium. GTDB lineage: Bacteria > Pseudomonadota > Alphaproteobacteria > Rhizobiales > Xanthobacteraceae > BOG-931. The sequence goes on along the minus strand of JBARER010000116.1, from coordinate 1,801 downwards.
GTCACCCGACCGCTCGGCGGTCTGGCGCTCGCCGATATTTCGGCGAAGTCGATCAAGAAGGCGGAGAAATTCGTTCGGAAATCGCTCGCCGGACTGCCGGTGCTGCGCGGCTGCGAGGGCCGCAATTTCTACGCCGTCGGCGGCACATGGCGGTCATTGGCGCGGCTGCATATGTGGCAGACCGGCTATCCGCTGCACGTGATGCACGGCTACGCCATTCCGGCCGACGAAGCGCTGGAATTCGCCCGGCTGGTGCATCGGGTCGACGTCGAAACGCTGTCGAATATCGAAGTGGTGAATAACGCGCGCCGGCCGCTATTGCCTTATGCGGCGCTGGTGCTCGAACACATTCTGCGCGCCGGCAAGCCGCGGCAGGTGGTGTTCTCGGCGCTCGGCGTGCGCGAGGGACTGCTCTATTCGCTGCTGAAAAAGACCGACAAGGAGAAGGACGCGCTGATCGAAGCGGCGCGCCATCTCAACGTGCTGCGCTCGCGTTCGCCGCAGCACGGCGAGGAATTGATCGCGTGGACCGATCGCCTGCTTGCCACCTCCGGCATCGAGGAGACCGGCGAGGAGCGCCGGCTGCGTCACGCCGCGTGCCTGCTTGCCGATATCGGCTGGCGCGCGCATCCGGATTATCGCGGCGAGCAATCGCTCAATATCATTGCCCATGGCGGCTTTTCCGGCATCGACCATCAGGGCCGCGCCTATCTGGCGCTGGCGGTTTTCTTTCGCCATGTCGGGCTGGTGATGGACGACGAATTATCGCCGCGGCTGCGCGAACTGGTCTCGACGCGCTTGCTCGACCGCGCCCGCGTCCTCGGCGCGGCGCTGCGTCTCGCTTATGTGATTTCCGCGGCAATGCCGGGCGTGCTGCCGCAGACCCCGCTCGCCATCCAGCGCCATCGCCTGGCGCTGCGCCTGCCCGGCGAATTCAGTGCGCTTGCCGGCGAACGCGTTATGAACCGGCTGCGCTCGCTCGCCCGCCTCATCGGCCGCGAGCCGGTGGTGCTGATGGAGTGAAAGGCCAGTCTTGTGTCATCCTTCGACCGAATTTCGATGGAGAATCTTGGGACTGCGCGCACGCCGCGTTGCGTCTGCCTTCACTTTTGCAGTGGTCCGCTTCGCTGATCCCGCTATTCGCGATCGCGTGGATCGTCTTGACCGTCAGCAGGCGACAGCCTTATCGTCCGGCTAGGCTCAGCCGCATCGACTGGGGATGGTCATGATCAAGCAATTTCGATTCGCGGCTGTTCCCTTGATTGCGGGGGCCGTAATCGTGATTACGACTGCCGCTGCTTCAGCGTTCAGCCAGCAAACTGTCACGCCTAACGGCAACTATAACTTCAACTATGGTTCTGTGGACGACAAAGCCAAACTCAGCGAGAGCGCGAAAACACCTGATCCTAATAGTCCAGGACTTCATTTCAGCATTGGAGGTGGTCAGACAGACCAGTTTGGCGTTCATAACTTTGGGAGCAACAGCAATGCGGTGCCTCCGGATTACTCTCGACCGCTCGGCAACGGTGACTGAGCGATCGGCCGCGAGCCGGTGGCGCTGATGGAGGAAACTGATCGGTCCGCTGTGGTGTTTTAGCGGATTTTTTGCTACTTTGCGGCGTCATTTCGGCTTTCGATGAAGCGCGTGCATGAAATATCAGGATATCGTCGTCATTGAAGAAGGTAAGCGCGGCGGTCGTCCGTGCATTCGGGGCTTGCGTATCTCGGTCGCGGACGTCCTGGGCTGGCTCGCCAACGGGCTTAGTCATGAACAGATTTTAGCGGACTTTCCTGAATTGAC
>JBARER010000115.1:0-80940 GCA_049796395.1 Xanthobacteraceae bacterium | reverse complement strand
CGCTGCCATGCCGGCCAGGAAATTATAGATAGGCTTGTGGAATGCAAAGGAAAATCGCCGTTGTGTCGGCGCCGCAAATGGCTATTTTACCAGCCTCCGGCGCCGCGGGTGCACTGCAATCGGAGCTGAAACTCCGCACAGTGGATAGCGACCGGCACACAAAAATCGGTTTGGCATTCGTGTTCAAAGTTCAAGCAGAACCCCGGCAGGATTCATGAATCAAGTCCAAACAGATACGCGCGCCGATCCAGGTTGGCTGTCTGGCCTCGATAGCGTCGGTGGTCCGTCGCATTTGCGCGACGCCATGGCCGCATATAGCGGGCTCGACGTCGCCACGCTCCAATCCCTGGCGATCGTCGGTGCGGCGCCAGAAGGTCGGCGGCTCGCCCGCATCTGCCAGGACCGCGGCATCAAGATCGCGGCAGTGGTCGACGACGATCAAAGCAAGCGGCAAACTGTTGTTGCAGGGCAGCCGGTCATGCCGGTGCAGACCCTCGCCAGCTTGCAGAAAACCACGCCGGTCGTCATCGCCTCGCATCGCGTGCTCGGCGTGGCGCAGCGCGTGCGCGATCTCGGCTTCACCACAGTCGCGCCGTTCGCCGCGTTGCAAGTGCTGGCGCCGGATATTTTCCACCCGCACATGTTCTACGAGAACCTGCTGGACGATCTTGTGGTGCATCGCGCCGAGATCCAGGCGCTGTACGGTCGTTTGGCGGACGATCGCTCGCGCCGGGTGCTCGATGCGGTAATTGGCTTTCGCCGCACGCTCGACCCCGCGGTGCTGCAGCCGGTCGTCACCGATCACGATCTCTATGCGCCGGAGGGCTTGTTCGCGTTCTCCGACGATGAGGTCTATCTCGACGGTGGCTCGTTCGACGGCGACACCGTCCGTACCTTCATCCATCGGGTACACGGCAAGTTCAGCGACGTCTATGCTTTCGAGCCCGATCCGGTGACCTTTGCTAAACTCCAGGCCAATTTCAGCAACGAACCACGGGTTCATCCGATCCATGCCGGCATCTACAGCAGCGGCGGAACCCTGAAATTCCGCGACGATGCCAGCCGCGGCGCCATCTTCGCCGCCGACGGCGAGATCGAAATGCCAGTGACCACGATCGATGAAGTGCTTGGCGACAAGCGGCTGACCTACATCAAGATGAACATCGAAGGCGCCGAGATCGATGCGCTGCAGGGCGGCCGCAACGCGATCCGAAAATGGAAACCGCGGCTCGCTTTGTCGATTTATCATCGCGCCAGCGACCTGTGGCGCATTCCGCAATTGGTGCTGGAACTCGATATGGGCTACCGTCTCTACCTGCGCCAGCACGATGGCGGTATCATCGAGACCGTTTTATATGCGTTGCCCTCCAACGCTCCGAGGCAGAAATGACTGATTATTCGCGCGCGTCTTGGGTCGACCCGGCGCTCAATTGGAAGCCGCTGCCGGTCTCCGAACTGCCGGAGCGCGTGCTGATCGATTACGCCACTAAGTGCAATTTGCGCTGCCCGATGTGTCCGGTCTGGGGCTCGGATGACAATGACGCCATCGACTCCGTCAAGGGGGTCATGAATGCCGAGAAGTCGCAGGCGCTGCTCGATCAGATAGCGCCGGCGCATCCCTTGGTGCAGCCGAACATGTACGGCGAGCCGCTCCTGGTACCGAACTTGCGCGAGCGGTTACGCGAGATGAAGGCGCGGGGCATTGCCATCGCCTTCAACACCAACGGTCTTACGCTCGACGACGATCTCGCGAAATTCATGGTCGAGATTGAGCTCGACTCGATCTCGTTCAGCATCGATTCGGTGACGCGCGCCACGCTCGAACAAATTCGTGGCGTCGACAAGCTGGAAAAGATCGAGGCGGCGGTGTTCCGTATGCTGGCGGCGCGCAGCGATCGCGATCTGCCGCGGATCAGCGTGTCGTTCACGCTGCAGGACAAGAACCGCCACGAGGAGGTCGCCTTCGTCGAGCGCTGGAGCGGGCTGGTGGATTGCGTGCGTGTCAATTTGCTGTTCGAGAACGGCACTTTCCCGGATATGAAGCCGCCGGAAAAGCGGCTGCCTTGCCCTACGCTTTACAAGACGCTGCCGGTCCACAACGACGGTACCGTGACGATTTGCTGCCTCGACGGCTTCAAGAGCACCAATGTCGGCAACGTTTTCCACGAAGGCGTGAAAGCCGTCTGGAACGGCGAGGAATTTACTAAAGTCCGCTACTATCACGAAACTGGGCAGTGGGACAAAGTGCCGTTCTGCGAGAACTGCAACGGTTGGGCGCAATACGAATATGAAGAGGAAATCCGCGACGGTCTGCTCATCCGTCGTTCGCCGGAGTTCACCTATTACAATCGCGTCGATCGCTTAAAGAACTGGAAAGGTCAGCTGTTGGGCGGTCACGATGAGCCGCCGTCCGGTTTGATCGAGATCGTGGATACTGCGGCCTAACCCAGACGAGGCCGATATCTCTCGATCATTAAAGCGGTCGGCCGAAGGCCTTGGCCAAAAGCCTTCTGCCGCGCCAACGCAGTCTCTGGATCGAATCTGCGTCGCCGCGAAATGCAAGCATGATGCGTCGGCGGACGTTCGAGGCGCTGATGAACAGTTCTTTCGCGCGCACCCATAGCTTCATCATGGGCATAACGACGCCGCGAACCGCTCCCCACGATAACGCATTGCGCCGCCACCATGGCAGTCGACACGCATCTATTCTGGCCTGCAGGCCGGCGTAATTGCGCAGATGCGCCGGCAGTCCGCTGCTGTAGCGTTCGATGTTCCCGGGAGTGTCAAGCCAGGTTGCCATGGTGCGCAAGGCTTTTGCTTCCACGGCGTTCCATTCGGGGCCGAGGTCGGCATTATGCACGAGGGTCGGCATGAACAGCGTGTCACGCTGAAAATGATTGAACATCGGGCCGTAGGCCGAGACGCGGAATTCCGCGCCCTTGAAGAATTCGCTACCGCGATGGAGCCGCTGCGGCGGCGGATCGAATGAAGCCCAGCAGACGACGTGCAATTCGTCGGAATCGCGCACGAAGTAGATATTCTCCAGATTGCCGATCGTTCGCATGATGTAATCGCCGTCGAACCCGCGGGCGTTTAGCGTCGATCCATCGTGCGGCACGACGCCATAATCGACGAGGAATAGGTCCCAGAAAGTGCCGTCCATTACGGCGCCCTCCGTCCCGCCAACCCGCCACCACGGCGTGGAGGCGTAACGGGAGAAGTGTGATGCCGCCCATTCCTGGATACGGGTTGAATCATGCATCGCCCGCATCGCTAGCGTCACGACCTGCCGTGGCGAGACGACAATGGGTGTTCCAGTGTCCCTGGCGCTGATCTGTGGCTTAAGCTCTAACTCGGCAAGCGTCTTCAGGAACAGGTCGGTCCGCGTCAGAGGCGTCACCAGCGACAGCACGACAGCGGCGCCTTCGACGGCGACCTCGTGAAAACGCTTGATAGCGCCGTCCGAAAAAATCGAATCAGGACACACCAGGATGCGGTAGGCCCTGTCGCGCGCCGCCATGTCGCAGCACATCTGATGGCCGACGATTGAGTGCAACCAATAAGGACGGTCGCCTTTTGGCGGCAATTCAAGATAGACCGGCTCCGCGTGCTTCTCGAGTTCACGGAAAATCGTGGTACGGCGCATGATGGTCCAGTCTTCGGCCGTCGTCGCAAACAGCACCTTGACCGGCCGTTGACCGTCCAGTGCTGGAATATTTTTTGGCGACAACAAGCTCGGCAGGCAGTATTCCAAAAAATAATCGCGATATTCCTGACCCCAGACGACGACGACAATATAAAACGGGCGATGGCTCACCAGATAACCTCGAAGCTATATGATCTTTTCGTCGCTTAGCCACGCATCTCTCTGATTTTGTCAATCAAGTCAAGGCAACGCTCTGGGTCGCTGAAGGGCAGGCCGTTTAGTTGTTCGAGTTCGAGATCCCACCATCTCGCACGCAGAAATCGTTCGATGACTTTGTCTCCGAATCGGTAGCGCTTGATTTCGGCAGGCACGCCCGCGACGATGGCGTAGGGCGGCACGTCCTTGGTGACAACCGCTCCAGCCGCCACAACAGCGCCGTCACCGACGCTGGCGCCGATAATGTTGACATTGTTGCCGATCCAGACGTCGTTCCCAATCGTTGCCTGCTTGAATGAGTCCGGCATCCGCAAAATGCGCTCGATCGTGTTGTATTCCGGCACCCAGCCATATGAAGTGGGATGATACTGGAATTCGTGAATGCTGAACCAGTCAATTGGATGATTAAACGGGTTGATCGCCGATCGGGCGCCAATCGCGCAAAATGCGCCGACTGTCGTTCGGATAATGAATGTATCCTGATTGAGGCTCGTATATTTTCCCATCGTCGAATCTGGCCCTATCAGTGAAATCCTTTCCATATTGATCGGCCCATGGAATGCCGAACGGACAATTCTGGCCCCGGGTAACACGCGAATGACGTCATGAAGTACGACGGGTTCATTGGAATTGTTTTCGAATTTTTCAACGTAGATTTTGGCAAACTTCATAGCGAAGAAACCTCATTTCCGCACACTCTCAGATGCCGGATTCGATCTTCTCGCGGTAGACGCTATCGACAACGTCGTATGGCTCTGGCGCTGGGCGTCGTGTCAAGCCTTCGAGGCGCGACGTATCAAGAGTCGTATAGCGGGCAATATCTTCCGCCGGCAAGCCAGCATCTATTGCTCGCGCGGATCGGACGAGATCGGTTTGACGTCTCATCTCCTGTGCTAAATACAAGGCGATATCATAATAGCTGATATCCTTGGCTCCCGACATTTGATAGATGCCGGCGCCGCCGTCGTTTGCCACTGCCAGCATGGCGGTCGTTGCATCATCGAGACTGATCGGCGCAATATGCAAATCGGAAAAGGCCGTAATGCATTTGCCCCGACGTAGCGAATGAATCCATGACGGGATTTGCCCGATATCGGCGGTCAACACTTTGGTCAGGCGCAACACTGCGCCATGGGACCCGGCATCGAGGAATATTTTCTCCGCGGTCGCCTTGATCGAACCGTGAAGCGTGCGTGGCCGCGTCGGTGAATCGCCAGCGACATGCGGGGTCTGAAAGTCAAATACTGCAGCTGATGACAACAAGACCACATAGGCGCCGCCGACGATCAAGCGACGCGCCACGATCGCGGTGCTGTCAATATTGACCTTGCGCGCCAGCGCCGGATCTTTGCGGCAACGCGCAAAACCGCTCACAGCTGCGCAGAAAAACGCAACGTCTACTTTCGGGAGTTCGACCTGCCCGATATCGTCGCTCGCAAGATCGAGATAAAGACGACCGTTTCCGACGCTAGGGCGCCGTCGCGTGGTCTCGTAGGTCGTGTGGCCACGCTGGCGCGCCGCCTGTGAAAATGCGGCGCCGGTGACGCTATCACCACCTACTATGAGAAACCGCATAATCCGTCCGCGTTTCCTATCGCTCCGTCTCGCGGTCAGGACGGGTATTTCTCATCGGTTGGTCGACCGGAATGCGTGGGGTTTCTTGCGGGCCCATCAAATCAATGAAATTGGCCCACGTCTCCGTATCGCGCTGCAAATTTGGCGCGAGGAATGTTCAGGGTCAATTCCATGCTAACGCGGGTTCGGGTTGCACGGCCCGAATTTGCGCCGCGATGGACGAGATTGTAACTGAACATCACCGCAGTGCCTGGCGGAGTCGGCAGGGTTTGCAGGGGCCGGTCCAAATTGGCTTCATCCAGATCGGGCTTGAACAGGCCGTCGCCGAGATGAGTGCGCTTGAACGGGTATTGCCGCTGATGCGAACCAGGAACATAAGCGAAGCCGGTGGTGCCTTCTTCCAAGTAAATTGGAATCCAGATCTTCAGTCTGACATTCGGACCGGGGTCGGCGCGCCAGCCGTCGAGTACCGCATCGAACCAATAGTCGGCGTGAATCGGCCCGATATCGGTGCCGTCGCCGGGCCGGACCAGGCGCCAATTGATCCGCGGCCTTCCGAGATCGCCATAAGGCGGCATGGCCCCGCTGATTTTGCAGTCGGGAAATTCGGCTTGCAGCGCCTCGAACAGGTCGAAAGAACGAATGATATCGACCTGAGTGCTTTCTAAGGTTCGGGTGTGGGTGGTCCATAGACGGGCGTGGTCGAGCAGATGAGACAGTTGATGATAGCCGTCGATGCCGATTTCACGAAACTGTTGGACGCTGTCAGGCGCCACCCGAGCGATGGCACCGAGCCAGCTGTCCGTCACGATGCGGCGCAACGCGGCCAATTCGTCAGAGCGAAGTCTGACGTCGTGGCAGATACCGTCGCCGCCGAATACTTTCGATAGGGGTCCGCGGACCGCTACCGCCCGCGCTTCGAAATCCCGGTAAGTCAGGCTCACGCTCGGCTCTCCGATGCACTGCTGATGCCGTCAATATACGACAATATCGGAGTTCCGGCAATCGAGGGCATCGATCGGGTGCGGCCGGCTAAGCCAGTGGGAACGAGATTATTCGGCGCAAGAATGGCGGCTTCGGTTATTTACTGGAACGCGTTTCTCACTTGCAACGCGTCCATCCGGGCCAAATCTTCGCCACGGCAGGCCGCATCCGCGAACAATCCGAAACGATAGGTAATTTTCACGTCGGCGCGGTGATTGAAGATGAGCCCGGTCTGCTGAAGATTGACGGGAACGAGTTGGGCCGCGTTGCCGCCAAGCGCCTTTACGCGAAGGCAGTGGCTGTATTCGAACGGCAAAACGAGGAGGCTTCTGCCAGAAGACGCCGCTTGGACGTGCAATGCCGGTCCGTATTCCACTGTCAGGGACTGCAATGTACCCGGCACAAGGTCGCTTGGCAGGTCCTGTTCGACGAGTACGCTCTTCTGCGGATCGAACGCGGCACTTCCTATCGTCGCGAGCCCTTCGGCCGCTGTCGCGATCCGGATAGGCCGCGTCGGCGAATACTGGCCGAGATCCGTGTCGTCGATCCGGAAGAGGCGCAGCGGTGTATCGCCGGTCATGGTCTGATAGACCATCGTACCGCCCGGGATGTTTGCGGCATCGGTGACCACATACCTTACTCCCATCATTCGCGCCATGCGCTCATTGTACGCTCGGAGGAAAAACGCGGACTTCTGAAATACATCATCTTTGCGAGAGAAGAAGGTATGCAGGAGCAGGAAATCGATCGGTGTGGTCCACTGCGCGTACGGACCCAATACGGGGATGTTCAAATTCAGCAGATCGTTCCAGTGGTCGTTGCCAGTATAACGGCCATACCGATTTTCAAGAACGTCGAGCACCGCAATGAGCAACAGATTAATATCGGGGCCCGCGGTCGCCGCTGCTGGCAGATCCTGGCGGACAAGCGTCAGCACTCGGCCGCCAAATGTCTTTCCGGGACTTAATTGCAGCTCGTGCTCCAAGATCTTCACCGATGGCGGTTCTGCCGGCGGATAGATGGAATTGTCGAAGGGACGCTCCCGATGAACCAAAAAAGGGCAGACGGCCAGAAACAAAACGGAGATTGCCGCGTAACAATAACGACGAATAGCGACGACCGAAGGTAGTTTTCGCTCGGCGTCGGTGCGCTCCAGGAAATCCCGTAACGCTCCGCCCAATCGTGCTACCACGGCCGCAGCAGCGAACAGCACTGGCAGTACGAAAAAGAAAATCGGAATTGGCGCTTGCAATTGATCCGAATAAAAAAGCGATACGGGATAGTGGAGAAAGGCCATGACTCCGCCGGTTGTGAACACGCCGGCTTCGCCGGCGAGCATTGCGATGGCCAGGCGTCTTATGAAGCGATCGCCCCTGACGATAAAAAATATTGCGCTTGTGCAGGAAATGAGACAGAGCAGCAAAACCTTGGAATCGGGCCAGAACACGCCGAGCACTGTCGAGTCTCGCCAGATCGTCAGCCGGCTCGCGCTGTTCATGATCCGATCAGAAAAATAAGCGCCGTAAGTGTAAGAATACAAATTTTTGAAAAAGAGCGGAATTCGTGCTGCCAGCATCGTTGCCAGCAGAGTGCCGCCTATTCCCAGCTTCCATCGCAGTTCCCGCACATTTTCGGCCGTCAGCAGAAAGGCCACGCAATAGAAAAAAATGACCTGCGTGGAAAAGAACGAGAGTGCTGGATAAGCCAGTAAAGTCACATAGCAGGCTGCGGCAAATGCCAGGCCGATCGCAATGTTGCCAATGAACGTGCGGTAATGGCCGATCCAGAAAAATAAAAGGACTGTCGTAAGACTGAGAATTCCTAGCTCCTCGTAGATCGTCGTGGCCATCGCCTCCGAGACGAAGTCGAATGGCGGCGGAATAAAAGGCAGAATGTGATCGAGGCCGTAGGGGACGGTCGTGATCAGTGCGGCGAGGCCGGCGCAGATTGTCCGGGCCGTCGGACGCAGTCCCATGGCCTTTCCGACAACCCACAATAAGGTGCTCATCGCGATGTAAGAAAGAGCGAAACTCGTGATAATTCGCAATCTCGGACTGACCAAATAAGCAGCAGCATTAAGCGGCGCTAAGCTGGTATTGAAAGGCGGCTGAATACCGAATTGATAAAGAATATTTCCCGCAAGCGAAAAGATAGGCGTGTGCCAAGCGAGATCATAGTTCAAGAACGCTATATGCCAGCGGATTTCGAATTGGGATCTTAAATATGGTGCGTTTCGCACGAGAAGGATCGCAAATAGGATCAGAAAAAATGCGGCTACTTTTGCGGCATTCATGGTCTCATTGCGGTAAGTGGTGGATGATCTAGGGGAAAATAAGAAGGTGGCGGCTTGCGATTGTACTTCGCGAGGAAGGCGGCCGATGCTAATCGCGAGAAAGACCGCGACGCCGGGCCAAATTAACCAGTGGAAGAACGAGCCGGCACGGCGCAAATCGATGCCGAGCGATCTCAGCAGAGTTATGCCTCCACATAGAGCAAGAACGCCAAGAATCGCAAAAATAATTACTTTTTTTGAAATGGATTGGGCGGGCTTCGACGATGGCATATTCATCTGTTTATCGGAATCGCTCTAGCCTTGCGGGGCCTCGCCGGCTCAGTGTTGTGGCTTATTGAAGAGTGCTTCAATTTCGAAGTTCGCAACTTCAGCGCTTCTATCGATTTGCGTCGAGCTTCCGACGCAACGTCCGCACGGTCGCCTTGGTGTTTTCATCGTTTACTAGCGCAAATTTCAGCCCGTGAGCAACGATATAGGGGCCTGCAAATCGCGAATGGTATGCGGCGGTAAGTTTGCGTTCGAAAGCTGTTTGATCGGATGGATCGAGGACCAGCCATTCGAGGAATTGCTTTCTGGTGGTCGCCCGTCGACCCCACTCCATGCCGTTCGGTGGTGGAAGCTTTCCGGTTTTTGAAAATGCGGAAAGGGCGCGCGCCAAGAGATCAACGCATGAACGTTCGGCCTTCGCGAACAACGTCTCGCAATATTCATCGGAATCGATCGGGAACTCGTTTACTAGTAGGATCGGACCTGTGTCGACCCGCTCTGCCATGACATGAGCGGTTGCGCCATAGGTTGCAGCGGCATCATACAAGGCGTAACTCGCCCCGCCGCGCCCGGGATACCGCGGTGGAGCAGGATGACAATTGACATTGGTAAAGTGCAACAGTGACGGCGGCAGGATATGCTCGTTTAGAAAGCTTACAAGGAGGTCGCAAGTCATGGCCGCGACGCTGCCGTCCTCGATTTTAGCGTCCTTTTCGTGGACGAGCGTGACGCGGTCGAAGTGAGCGCGACACAAGGCAAGGGCATCCGCAGTCAAATAATGGTTGACGTCTGTGATCAGGATACAGTGTTCGAACATTAGGCAAATTCTCTGGCGGGGCTGCATGACTTGCACGCAAACGGCTCCCCTCTTATAGAGGCTCTAATGCCTTCGTCATACCCTGATGCGAGAAGTGCCGCATAGAACTGCCTCGGCTCCGCTCTATCGTCTTGTTGCGGATGAGCGAAAAATCTATGTTGGGAGTAGTGCGAGTGAATGCGAAACAAAATCCCAGGGCCGCGCATGACTTGCCCACCGGTGCATTGAGTTCTTGCCAGATTTGCAGTTCCACCGATCTCGCGCTCGTGCTTGACCTAGGGCATCAAGCCCCTTGCGATTCCTTGCTGACATCCGCGCAACTTCGCGGGCCAGAGAAATCATACCCGTTGCGCTTCCTTCGCTGCCGAGATTGCGGCCTCACGCAAATCGACTACGTTGTTCCGCCGGAAGTTGTGTTCCATCCTGAATACCCCTACCGCAGTGGCATCACCGATACGCTCGTCAAGCATCTGCGGAGCACTGCGGATGCTATCGTCGACAACTACAAAATTCCCGTTGGCGAACTAGCCGTTGACATCGGGTCCAACGATGGCACTTTGCTGAAAGGTTTCAAGGCGCGCTCGATTAGAGTGCTGGGCGTTGAAGCAACCAATATTGCGCAGATCGCGAACGTGGACGGCATTGAGACGATACAGGCGTTCTTCAACGAAGGTCTCGCGCGGAATATTGTTGCAAACCACGGACAGGCAGCCGCCATTACTGCCACAAATATGTTCGCGCACGTCGCCCGGCTCGGAGAATTAATGCGGGGCGTGCTCCACTTATTAAAAGCTGGGGGCCTGTTCGTCACCGAATCCCACTATCTCCCCAATATACTAGAAACGGCGCAGTATGATTCCATTTATCACGAACACTTAAAATCGTATTCGCTCCGTCCGCTGATGCATTTGTTGTCATTCTATGGTTTCACCGTCACTGATGCTGAAAAGATTCCAAACTACGGAGGTTCGATCCGCGTTTATGCGATCAAGGGAAAGGATTTAGAGCTCTCAGAGCGTCTCGGCCGTCTCCTTGAAGCCGAAGATCGCATTGGCTTGAATTCGGATGCGCCTTTCGACCGGTTTAGACAAACCGTGCTAAAATCGAAATTGGACCTGACGAGGCTATTGGTTGATCTGTCGGCGCAAGGCAAGCCGGCGCCCGGGATCGGTTGCCCAGGGCGCTCAAGCACGCTTTTGAATTTTGTCGGCGTCACTCCCGATCTGATGCCCTATATTGCCGAACAAAACACTTCGCTAAAAATCGGGCTATTCCGGCCCGGCAAGCACATCCCGATCGTCGATGAAAAGCGGCTGTTCGATGAACAGCCAGAATATGCCGTCATGCTGTCCTGGCACTACGCGGAGCCAATCATCGCCGCTCTGCGGCGCCGGGGCTTGAAATCCAAGATAGTCATGCCGCTCCCAGACATGCATATCGTGGAATGAGACTATGGATGATGGCAGGTAATTCCCGGATTGTGGTCATATTGATTAGCTGGTACTTCCACGGCCGAATGTAGCTTGGCCTGACATCAGCGGGAGCTGAGTGACGAATATCTGTCGGCCGTTCAACCAACACCAACAGCGCACGTTTCAGCACAATGTCCGGTTCACCTTCTCCTCGCCCGAGCCATGATCGGATTGAGTGGTACGGCCCCCATCTGACAAACAAAGAGCTTGATCGGCTTCGTGAATGCCTTGCCAGCGGCTATATCAACGACGGACCGCTCGCCCGGGACTTTGAGCGAGGGATCGCCGAACTGGTGGGGACGCAATATGCGGTCGCGGTTACGAGCGGCACTGCTGCCATTGCCCTGTCGCTGTTGGCAGCCGGCATTGGACCTGGGATGGAGGTCCTGGTTCCCGACCTGACGTTCATCGCGACAGCCAACGCTGTTAGGCTCGTGGGAGCGCAAGTCAAGCTCGTGGACGTCGAATCGTTTCGCTTCTGCATCAATCCCGACTTGATCGAGGCGGTAATTGGACCAACCACGCGCGCGGTCGTCACGGTGGATGTCAATGGCCGAGGCGCGGACTATGGGCGCATCGAGTCGATCTGTCGCGACCGAGGGCTTATCCTGATCTGCGACGCCGCTGAAGGTTTGGGTTCTTGTTACGCGGGCCGCAAGGTCGGCTCATTCGGGCTTGCAGGGTGTTTTTCATTTTCCGCCAATAAAACAATCGCCGCAGGCCAGGGCGGCATGATCGTAACCAACGACCGTGCCATGCATGATAGCCTGCGGGAACTGAAGGACCAAGGACGCCGGAACGGCGGGAGTGGGGGTGACGACATCCATCCCGTGTTGGGCTTCAATTTCAAGTTCACGGATCTTCAGGCGGCGGTCGCGTTGGCCCAATTTGACGAAATTCAAGAACGTCTGAACGCTGCGGTGAGGCGCGATCAAGTCTATGCCGGGCATCTCGCCAATCAGCCGGGACTGACGCTGCCATCTTTCGAGCAGCCGGGCGAGGTTCGGCAATGGACGGATATTTTGGTACAAGACCGACCTCGTGTAGTTGCGGCCCTCGAGGCTGCGAATATCGGATGCAGGGCATTTTGGCACCCGCTGCACCACCAGGGGCCGTACCTTGATAAAGATGACGCCACGTTTCCGAATACATTGGATATTTCACGTCGCGGTCTTTGGCTGCCATCTCGCTTTGACATGACCGAAGCTGAGATCGAACGTGTCTGCTCCGTCATTGTTGCCGCCATACGAGCCTGAATATGAAAACTCTCGCGCCCAACCGTGTGTCGGCGGGCTGCGGAAGACGCCTCTTTCGCAGTGCTATGTGATGCCCGCTATGAATGCCGTGACTGGAAATGACCTTCGACAATGAACGCACCCACAAATTCTCGGCACGGTCCACTCAAGTTGACCGTTCTGTTGCCGGTGCGCAACGAAATCATGAACTTGCGTGTCATGATACGCATCCTCGGGGCGGCGGTGGCTTGCTCGCACGAAATTCTGGTTGTGTTCGATACGAAGATGGATGGCAGCGCCGCTGTTGTCGAAGAAATGCGGCCGCTTTATCCGACCGTGCGGCCTGTCCTGAATGAGAAGGTGGGCGTCGCTGGGGCAATACGTAGCGGAGTGGAGGTGGCTCAGGGCGAACGCATTTTGATTTTTGCCGCGGACGAAGTCGGCCCCGTACTTGCGATTGATGACATGCTGGCTCTCATGGACGAGGGCGCCGAATTTGTCAGCGTTACGCGCTACGCGCATGGCGGCCGGCGGCTTGGCGGTTCCATTATCGGCCATGTCCTTTCGCGCACCGCGAATTGGCTCCTGTATGCCGGGTCTGGATCGGCTTTTTCGGACACGACGACGGGTATCAAGATGTTTCGCCGCGCGGACTTCAATGGACTCACTAGAGACACGAGCTCGATAGGATGGACCATCGCATTTGAAATGGCCATTAATGCCCAATTAAATGGATTGAAACTCGGCGAAGTTCCGACGATTTCGATTGATCGGCTTTTTGGCGGAAAGTCGTCGTTTAAGTTGGTCCCTTGGGTTATAGCATATTTCGGATTCTTCACGATGGCTTTGCGGACACTGCCGCGCTCGAAGCGTCCCGCGATTCACGTGCGGATTCCGATGGGGATGTGATGGCGTCTCCAACTTCGGATAGTGTCTACTTCTGAGTTCTCCCGATTTCCCCGGCCGAATTCGATAACCGGTTAAACCGCAGCAGATGACTGAAGTGTGGCCCAAAATACTCTCGCGGCAAATCCAGTCGGTCTCGCCTTGGATGGATGTTGTCGCGCGCGAGGTCGAGTTTTCGAAGGGCGAACCTACCCAAACCTATCACGCCGTCAGCCAACAGGACTACATAGCCATTGTCGCCCGCACGCCCGACGGCCGCATTCCGATCGTGCGGCAGTACCGCCCTGCGGTCGAGGCATTCACTTGGGAACTTCCGGCCGGACTAGTCGATCCTGGTGAGCAGCCGGTCGCGAGCGCGCGACGGGAATTGCTGGAGGAGACCGGTTATGCCGCAGGTACAATTCTGCCGCTCGGTTCGGCGTCGCCCTGCACTGGCAGGCTGAGCAACCGCATCCACTCGTTTTACATTGAGACCGGCGATCAGTTAGTTGATTTTACGCCCGAGCCAGGCGTCGCCGTCGTCACGATCACGCCAGCCGAACTCGTGGCGATCATTGCGACAGGCGAGTTCGTCCTGCAATTACACCTCGGCGCCTTGATGCTGGCCGAACTGCGCGGATTGCTGAGTTTGCCGCGATAGGCTTCATCGTGAAGTCACGAGTATCGCTCAGGTCAGACGAAGCTTGAGCCAGGGTGGCGGGATTTGTACTTTCGCCAAACGCAATAGACGATATAAACGTGGCGACGTGACGAGTGAAGTTAGTATGGTTCTGGAACTCAAAGAGGCGGTCGTGCTTGCGAACGAGATCGCGCCATCGGCTCAGCGCAGGAACGTTCTGACCAAGCACCTCTTCGTCGCCGCAAAGTTTCTCGTCACCGCGGCGTGCTTTTGGTACGTCCTTCGAAAACTTAGCCCTAGTGACACGTTTCATGCACTCGCGAGCTTCTATTTTCGTTGGCTGACCGTCGCCGTCCTCATCGCAATTGCGCAACTGCCGCTTCTGGCGTTGCGCCTACAAACGATCGTGCAAACCTTGGCTCCACGGCGCGCCGGTCTAACGTTCGCGGCCGCCAATGCCTTAACCGCCATCTATTGGTTACTCGCGCAGGTCCTGCCGAGCGTGGCCGGCGAAGGCATGCGGGTCTGGATGCTGACGCGATTCGGCTACACGTGGCGCACGGGATTGACAAGCGTGATGATCGATCGTGGCGCTGGTGTGTTGACGTTGTGCGCCTTCGCGTTTGTGATCCTGCTGATGCCATCGGCGCTCACAGCGCTTGGCGGTTACCGGGCCTTTGTGACTTTCCTGTTCGGCTCGGCCTCGATCGGCGGCAGCCTGCTGCTCCTGATTGTACCGCGCTTGGCATCTGTCTTGCAGCGCCGGCGATATTCGTCCTGGATCGGCAGTTTCGCTGCCGACGTAAACCGCGTGTTACTGGGTTCGCAGTCGGTGCGAGTTTTTGGGACGTCCGCCATGATTCATGTCCTGACCATTTTCACGGTCTGGTCGATCGGTTGCGCCGAAGGCCTGCTGCTATCGGTCTCGGATTGTGCGGTATTGTTCGTCATTATGGTTGGCGTGCTGCTGGTGCCGATCTCCGTCGGCGGATGGGGGCTACGTGAATTCGCCGTGGTATCGCTTCTCGAAGCTCACGGCGTTCCTAGGGAGCAAGCTTTCCTGTTATCGCTGTGCTTCGGTCTTGTGTTCATGGTTAGCGCGCTCCCCGGCGCCTTAGTTTATATTTTATATCCTCTGCCACCCAAGGCTACAGTGGCCGGCGCCATGCAATCCTCTCGGTAAAGTGCTCAGAAACGATGCTGATCCCCGCCACCACCGAACCTTTCATCCTTCCATGAAATGTTATCCCATAGCGAAGACGAAAATGGTCGACGGGTCCTCCTACCGTGCAGAGATCGACGGGCTGCGTGCGGTAGCTATTCTTGTGGTCGTCGGCTTTCATGCCTTTCCGACGATCGTGCCTTCGGGATTTATTGGCGTTGACGTTTTCTTCGTAATCTCGGGATATTTGATCAGCACGATTATTATCGGTGAACTTGACCAGGGCCATTTCAGTTTCGCAAATTTCTACTTGCGCCGCATCCGGCGCATTTTTCCCGCGCTTATCTTGGTTCTCGTCGCCGTCTATGCTATCGGCTGGCTTTCCCTATTTGCCGACGAGTTCCGCGTCCTCGCCGAACATATTGCTGCCGGCGCAAGCTTCACCATCAATATCTTATTGATGCGGCAAATCGGTTATTTCGACACCGCCGCGCACACCAAGCCCCTACTGCATCTATGGTCACTCGCGGTCGAGGAGCAGTTCTACCTGGTCTGGCCACTACTCCTATGGTCGACAGCACGGATGCGGCTAAGCACAGTCTGGCCGATTCTCATCCTTTGCCTGTTTTCCTTCGCTATAAACATCATCCTTCTTAAGCACCGCAGTCTATTTTTTGCGCCTGTTACACGGTTCTGGGAATTGATGCTCGGAAGCTTTTTAGCTTTTGTGTCGCTAAACGAACCTCTTGTCCTGTCGCGTCTGAAGTCTTGCACTCTAAAGCTTTCGCGGAACTTCGATATCGCGCTTCCCGATCTGGCGGCGTGGCTTGGTATCGTTTTCATAGTCTATTCGGCTTGGTTTGCGTCAATCAATGGTTTTCCCGGCTGGTGGGCCCTAGTACCGACTGTCGGGACCTGTTTGCTCATCTTCGCAGGTTCGAGTGCCTGGCTGAACCGCACCCTGTTCTCGAATTCTATTTTGGTCTGGCTCGGGCTGATTAGTTATCCGCTCTATTTATGGCATTGGCCAATTCTTTCATTCATTTCCATCGTACGCGGCAATTCTGGATCGGTCGGTCTTCGTTCGCTTGCCGTTGTCGTGGCGTTCGGTTTGGCGACGCTCACATATATCCTTGTCGAAAGGCCGATCCGGTTCGGGCTTCGCCGGAATTTCAAAAGTGTGGTCTCGGCGGTTGCGCTTCTCTGCATCGGAGGTCTTGGCGCCGCGACTTACGCATTGCAGGGCATTCCCCTGCGCTATGCCGCTCAGGTGAACCTCAAGGCGTCTAACGACTTGGCGGTTCCTGCCAGCAGCAGGTCATCGGATTTGTCCTGTCCCCGCTTGTTCGATATTGCCCCCGACCCGGACGAAGTGTGCCTGGGGAACGCTTCGGATCCGAAGTTCCTGCTTCTTGGAGACAGTACGGCGATGGCTCTCAATTCAGCCGCTTACGCCGGCGTTGTCGATATGAAAACCGCTCTCGTCGCCACCCACGCGCACATCTGGGGAACGTCGGATTGTATGGCAGACCGCCCATTCGATGAATGGCTGCAGACAAAAATGCAGTGTACCGACATCGTCAATCACGCTTTCAAGATCGTGCAACAGCGAAAGACAATAGACGCTGCCGTCATCGCATTCGCGCTGGAGGATCAATTCACTTACCAGCGGGACAAGCTTCTCGCTATTCAAGACGCGCTACTGAAATTGCAGAAGAAAGTGATCTACATTATCGATCCGCCGCTGTTCCATCTCGAGCCGTCAAGTTGTGTGACTCGCGTGACGGCGTACGGAACTTTCACGCAGACCGCAAAATCGTGCGTGCAGAGCCGGGCAAGCTTGGAAAACGGTGAGCGTCGATATCGTGGCTATATCAATAGTCTAAGGACGACGGATCCTGGCGTTTTGGTATACGATTCGCTGGACGCGCTTTGCGGCACGAATTCTTGTTCGATGGATGATAATTCGGGTCCGATCTATTTTATCGATGGGCATGTCAATCCACGGGGAAGCGCTCGGCTGCTTGCCGGCTTCTTGACTTGGTACGATAAGCTTGGGTCTCATTGAGAGAGGACCGGCTGCTCCGGCTAGCTTAACGCGTGGAGTTTTCGTTGAGAATGCACGCCGCGGCTTCTACGAGCGACCTTACCGTATGATCCGGCTTGGATGGACGTTCCTCGGCCACGCCATGATCGACGCGAATGGTCCTACAGCCTGCCGCTTGGCCGGCTAGAACGTCGCGCCAACGGTCGCCGACCATGGTGCTCGCTACCAGATCGATGCCGTGTTTGGCGGCCGCGTTGAGGAGCAGCCCGGGTTTGGGTTTGCGGCAAGCGCAATTGTCGGCGTCGGTGTGAAAGCAGATTTCGAAATCGTCGATCGGCATCAGCCGGCGGATTTCGGCATGCATCGTTTCCATCGTTGCTTTGGAGGTTCGCCCAGTGGCGATGTCCGGCTGGTTGGTGACGACGACAAGAAGAAAGCCGGCCTCTTTGAGCCGACGCGCTGCTTCCGAAACGCCCGGAAAGATTTGGAACTCTGCCAGGCTTCTCGGCGCCACCGGCTTGCCGTCGCGTTCCAGGTTGGCATTGATGACGCCGTCTCGATCGAGGAAGACCGCCCTCACCATTTGGTGGCCTTGCTCTGTAGCTTCGGGTGCGACACGAGGCAATGCCAGACCACAGCCTGGAACGCTTCGGCATGCGGAGTGACGCGGCTTTCTTCCACGGTCGGGATGACCACGACGCAATCGCCAGCTTTTTTGGTATAGCCGCCGTCGCGGCCGACCACGCCAAGGATCCGCAAGCCTCGCACTTTCGCTTCTTCGATGGCTGACACGATGTTCGGGCTGACGTTCTTTTCAAGATTGCCGCCGCCGACGGAAAAAATCAGAATCGCGTCCTTAGCGTTGGCCCGACTCACTTTGAGCCATTCGGAAAAAACGGTGGGCCAGCCCTCATCGTTGGTGCGCGCGGTGAGCTCGGAGACGTTATCGGTGGGTGCATAGGCTTCGATGCCGCACAGCTTGCGGAAGTCGTTGACCGCGTGGCCGGCATTGCCAGCGCTGCCGCCGACACCCAGAATGAAAAGACGGCCATCGCGATCGCGCAGATCAACAAGCTCGTTGCACAGGGCCTCGATTGCCTGCGGCTCGATCCGGCGGACGGTTTCGGCAACCTCGTCGAGAAATGTGGCCGCGTGGCTCATTGCTTATTCTCCAGGGCGTTACGCACCGCTTTACTATCCTGTGCGGCAGGCTCCTGTACAGTTTATCCGGCGGTAGACGAGGGAGTCGGCTCGGCCCGTTTTGAGGTCGCGCGCTAGGACGTGATGCGCAACGCCAGAGCCGTGAGGCCATCTTTCGTGCTATGCTTTGGCCGCCAGCCGGCGGAGATCAACTTACCTGGATCGGCCTGCAAATCACCGCCAATTCGTTGCCAGAGATCGCCGCGGCCCAAAAGGCGCAGCGGAACGGAGAGAGCGGCCGTCGGCATCGGAAACAGCCGCGCAACGCGGCCCTGCGCTTTGCGCAGCGTCACCATCATTTCGGCCAGGGAAGGGGCCATTCCGGGGTCTGCGACAATATAAGTTTCACCCAGCGTGTTGGGCGCATCGAGTGCGAACGTTATCGCGGAAATAAAGTTTTCAATCCCCAAGAGGGAACGGCGATTGCCAAAGGATTGCAGCGGCAGCGGCCAAGAGGACCTCGCTATGCGTAGAAGCGTAGCAAAATTTCCCTTCACGCCCAGTCCATAGAGCAAAACTGGCCGCAGGATCGTGAACGGTACGCCTGAGGAGCGCACAGCCTGTTCGGCGGCGAGCTTGGAGCGGCCGTAGGGATCGATTGGACATTCGGAATCGCGCTCGGTTAGATCGTGCCCAGCACTCGGTCCGGATTGAGCGCGAATTGACGAAACAAACACAAAACGGCGCACTGCGGCCTTCGCAGCCGCCTGTGCAAGCTGTTCCGTCGCAAGCCGATTGACGCGGTCGTAGACGGCCGGGCCAACGCCGCCGCCGATATGGGCGATCCCGCCTAGGTGGATGACAATATCGATGCCGGCGAGCAGCGGTTGCCAATCGATTGGATCGGTGAGATCCGGGTGGATTATCGGTACGACGCCCTTGTCAAATGGAGGCTGCGGCACCGCCCGGACCGCCGCTCGGACCATGTTCCCATCTTTGGCAAATGCCGTCACGACCGCACGGCCGATGAAGCCGGAGGCTCCGGTAACCAAGACTTGGCGCATCTTCCCTCGAAGCGATGATCGCGACTTATCCTCTGGCACGAGTGTATGATACCGGCCAATACCGCTTCAGGCATAGTCGAGTGAACGGCAATCGCCGTAAGCCCCCCCAACGACGAAGAGACGACGCTGTGACAAAGACAACGTTATCGGCCGATCTGCGCCGCTTGGACGCGGAAGCAATCCAAGTGCTCGGTCAAGTCACGGCGGACTCTCCCTTTTCCATTTCCGGGGCAAAGAGAAAAAATGACGATAACGACGGTCTTTCTGTGTCCGAAGCTGTTACCGCGACGTCGGCCGACACCGTTGCCTCGACTTCGACAGAACGGCCGCGCCAGCGCGCCGACGCCTTTGCTGCGCATATCGTTTGGCGGTCGGAAGCTCCGCTTCTCCCCGGCCGCAGCTATTTGCTCAAAGCCGGTCCCCAGATCGTCGGCGCTATGGTGACGGAACTCAAATATCGCGTCGATATCGACAATTTCGATCATCTCGCCGCCAAGGAACTGCGGCTCTACGAAATAGCTTTTGCCAATCTCGCGACTGCGGAGCCGATCAGTTTCGATCCTTACGACGAAAACAGCCACACCGGCGGCTTCATCCTTATCGATCGCCACAGCAATGCGACCGTCGCCGCGGGTATGATCCGTTTCGGACTGCGGAGAGCCGCCAATACCTTCTATCAAGCGTTTGAAGTGACGAAATCCGCGCGTGCGCAGCTTAATGCTCAGAAACCGGCGCTGTTGTGGTTTACCGGGCTATCGGGCGCCGGAAAGTCCACTATTGCCGATCATCTGGAAAGGAGGCTGCACGCACTCGGCAAACGCACATACGTACTTGACGGCGACAATGTCCGCCACGGTCTCAATCGGGATCTTGGCTTCACCGAAGCAGACCGCGTCGAGAATATCCGTCGGGTCGCCGAAGTCGCCAAACTATTTGTTGACGCCGGTCTGATCACGCTGGTGTCTTTCATCTCACCGTTCCGCGCCGAGCGTGAGATGGCACGTTCGCTTGTGGCGCCCGGAGAATTCATCGAACTATTCGTCGATACGCCGCTGGACGCCTGCGAGCAGCGAGATCCAAAGGGGCTGTACAAAAAAGCGCGGCGCGGCGAGTTGCAGAATTTTACCGGCCTTGATTCGCCCTATGAACCGCCAGAAAATGCGGAGTTGGTCCTGAACGCGCTCAACGAGCCCCCCGACGATCTCGCCGAACGCGTCATAGATTTCATGCAGCGGCGCGGCATGTTGTCATGACAGATGCGGCATCCTCGAAGCAGCCAGTTCTGGTCACCGGTGCAGCCGGATTCATCGGATTTTCGCTGGCACGCCGGCTGTTGGAAGGCGGCCGCGCCGTCGTTGGCGTCGACAACATCAACGATTATTACGACCCGGCGCTCAAGGAGGCGCGGCTTGCGGTTTTGCGGCAATTCGACAATTTTGTTTTTCATAAGCTCGATCTTGCCGACCGCAAGACCACAGAAGCCATATTTCGCGAGGGCGACTTCGGTCCGGTCGTGCATCTCGCCGCCCAGGCGGGAGTGCGCTATTCGCTGCAAAATCCCCATGCCTATCTCGACGCCAATCTGTCGGGCTTTCTTAATGTACTTGAAGGTTGCCGCCATCGGCGGACGGAGCATCTAGTCTTTGCCTCGTCGAGCTCGGTCTACGGTGCCAACACGCGCATGCCGTATTCGGTCCATGACAATGTCGATCACCCCATCAGCTTGTATGCCGCGAGCAAGAAGGCCAATGAGCTGATGGCCCACGCTTACAGTCATCTCTATGGTCTTCCCGCCACGGGCCTGCGCTTCTTCACGGTTTACGGGCCCTGGGGCCGTCCCGACATGGCCATGTTCATCTTCGCCAAGGCGATCGCCGAAGGCCAGCCGATCAAATTGTTCAATTACGGGGGTATGCGCCGCGATTTCACTTATGTGGACGACGTCACCGAGGCCGTCGAGCGCATCATTGCTCGCGTGCCTGCGAGATCAGACCGTCCGGCGGGGAACGAACTCGATCCCGCCACCAGCACGGCGCCGTGGCGAATCTACAATATCGGCAATAATCGTACCGTGGAGGTGTCCCGCGTCGTCGAACTATTGGAGGAGGAGTTCGGTCGCAAGGCCGCGATCGAACTTTTGCCGATGCAACCCGGTGATGTTCCCGAGACTTGCGCCGACGTCGACGATCTCATGCGCGAGGTCGGCTTTCGCCCCTCGACGCCGGTCGAACAAGGGGTGCGTAACTTTATCGCTTGGTATCGCGATTACCACCGGCTGTGAGCGTTACGGTTTGCCCCAGATAGAACGTTCGTTTTGCCGGTTTATTGGATTATAATGACGATATGATGGGCTTTTTGGGCAATCCTCGCCGCGTTCTTATCATCGTCCATGACCTCGTCGTCACGGCGCTGGCGATGTTGGTGACGCTTTATATCCGCTTCGCCGATGGCGAAAACGGCGGTCTCGATCCTCGATATTCCTGGCTCGCGGCTATCTTACCGTGCTTCGTTGTCTATGCCGGGGTCGTCTACTGGTATTTCAACCTTTATCTTGGCAAGTGGCGTTTCGCCTCGTTGCAGGACCTGTCGAATATCCTACGCGCCGTAACCGTGCTTGCCGTCACGCTGCTGGTGCTGGACTACGTCCTGCTCTACCCGGCATTATACGGCACCTATTTCTTCGGAAAAGTAACCATCGCCCTATACTGGCTGCTGCAGATGTTTTTCCTGGGCGGTCCTCGGGTGTCCTACCGGATGTTCAGGCATTCCCGGGCTCACCAGAAGGTGCGCCATTCCAACGCCGTACCGACTCTGCTGATCGGATCTTCGGCCGAGACGGACGTCCTCTTGCGCGCTGTCGAAAGCGGCGCCGTCAAGAATGTGCGCCCGGAGGGCATCCTGTCGCCGTCGGCGGCCGATCAGGGCTCCGCGGTGCGCCGCGTGCCGGTTCGCGGCCGCCCTGAGGATTTGGAAAAGATCGTTGCGCTGCTGGCAGCGCAGGATATCCGCGTCGGCCGGGTGGTATTAGCGCCAAGCGTGCTGGCGCCCGACCTGCACCCGGAAACGATGCTGATGCAGGCGCGCCGGCTTGGTGTCGCCACAAGCCGGATGCCGTCGCTGGAGGTTGGCGAGGAAGCGCTGCGTCTGGCGCCGGTCAACGTCGAAGATTTGCTGTTGCGGCCCAGCGTCAACATCGATTACGGACGGCTCGAGAATTTCATCAGAGGCAAGACGGTAGTGGTCACCGGTGGCGGCGGATCAATCGGCGCCGAGATCTGCGAACGTGTCGTCAATTTTCACGCTGGGCGGTTGCTGGTAATTGAAAACTCAGAGCCGGCTCTTCACGCTGTGCTCGAACGACTCGCCGTCAAATCCAGCCAGACAAGGGTCGAAGGGCGCATCGCCGATGTCCGCGACCGCGAACGCACCTTCCGGCTGCTTGCCGAGGCCCGGCCGAATCTAGTTTTCCACGCCGCGGCGCTCAAACATGTGCCGCTTTTGGAGCGCGACTGGGAAGAGGGCATCAAGACCAACGTATTCGGATCGGTCAACGTCGCCGATGCTGCGGTTAATGCCGGGGCCGACGGTATGGTGATGATTTCGACGGACAAGGCGATCGACCCGGTATCGGTACTCGGCGCGACCAAGCGGCTCGCCGAAATGTACTGCCAGGCGCTGGATGCCGGTCATAATACCGCGTCCGCCAACGGAGGGAAGCCGCCAATTCGTATGATTTCAGTGCGCTTCGGCAATGTGCTCGCTTCCAACGGGTCGGTGGTACCTAAATTCAAAGCGCAGATCGAGGCGGGCGGCCCTGTCACCGTGACCCATCCCGACATGGTTCGTTATTTCATGACCATTCGCGAAGCGTGCGACCTTGTGATCACCGCGGCGAGTCATGCGCTCGGTCCTGCCCGTTCGGACACGGCAATTTATGTCTTGAACATGGGCCAGCCTATCAAGATCGTCGACTTGGCCGAGCGGATGATAAGGCTCAGTGGGCTCGAACCGAAACTCGACGTCGATGTCGTCTTCACGGGCATTCGCCCAGGCGAACGGCTCAACGAAATTCTGTTTGCTCGCGAAGAGGGCAGCTCCGATATCGGCATCGAGGGCGTCGTTGCTGCCAAGCCGGTCTGCCCCTCGACTGCCGTGGTGCAGGACTGGATCACGAGGCTGCGGCGTGATCTTAAAGCCGGCGAGCGGACCGCGATCTATGATGCCCTACGGGAGGCCGTGCCGAATTTTTGCGGAGATTTGGCTGAGGACTTAGTTGGAGACCCGGCGTCAGTCTCCACCAAAGAGTTCGACAAACCATCGGTCCCTGTTCAGGATCATCAATAATAGATGGCTCCGCGGCCGCCGACCGATCCGGGGCGTGGCAGTCCGTCACAGACCGACTTTCCGCGTGCTGTTCCTCGGGGAATTGGTCTATCCTGAGCCAGTCGGCATGGGGAGTTCGGCGCCGCCTCGACGCGGCCAAGCCGAGCGTTGCCGCCAGGGAGGATGAAATGAACGGCAGAATTCGCAGTCGTATTGCGTCTTCGATTTGCGCCATGGGCCTGTGCGCGCTGGCGTGTTCGATGTCGTGCGGCGCGGCGCAGGCGCAGGGCAAAAATTACGAAATGAAAATTTCGACGCCGACCATTCATGACGTACCCGATACGATGGGCGCCAATTTCCTCGCCGCGGTCGAAAAAGATTCCGGCGGCCGAATTAAGGGCCAAGTCTATCCGGCAAGCCAACTCGGCTCGATCCCGCGTCAGATCGAGGGTACTCAATTCGGGTCGATCCAATGTGCAATTATCCCACCGGAGTTCTTTGTCGGTTTGGATGAACGGTACGAGGTATTGGCGGCGCCGGGACTCGTCAGCTCGCTGGCGCAAGGCCAAAAAGTGGCCGCCGATCCTGCGGTGCTCAAGCTGATGCTGTCACTCGGCGCCAAGAAAGGTTTGCACGGTGTCGGGCTATTCATGGCCGAACCTTCCGACGTTATCTCCAAGACACCAATACGCCATCTCACTGACTTCAAGGGCAAGAAACTGCGAACGTTTGCCTCCAAATTCCAGAGCGAGGCATGGAGTCGTCTCGGCGTAACCCCGATCGCAATGTCGCTTGGCGACGTCCTGCCGGCGTTGCAACAAGGAACAATTGACGGTGCGGTAGCCGGTATGGGCCCCTTCACGCACATGCATTTCAGCGATGCGGCGAGATACATCACCATGACCAACCAACCCGCGATCTTTCTGATCGCGGTGGTCAGTAAGAAATGGTACGAATCGCTTCCACCGGATTTACGGAAGATCATTGATAAGGACGGTGCGGAGCAGTCGATCGCCATCGACGGATTTGCCGTCGAACAGCGCCAGAAAGCCGAAGCCGTCTGGAAGGCCTCTGGCGGCGAGGAGATCAACCTGCCGGCGGATGAGCAGGCGCAGATGATGAAGACGCTTTCAAGCGTCGGCGCCGACGTGTCGAAATCCGATCCGCAACTCGCGGCCGCCTATAAGATCGTGACCGATGCGGCCGCCCGGGCGGCGCAGACGTTGAGTCAGTGACCGGCAAGCCGCGTGCCACCGCGGCTTCCGTCAAATCCGCCGGTAACGACGGAGGCACTTAATGTCGATTGCGCGACGTGATCTCGTAAGCTGGGCATGCACGGTAGCGTTTCTGCTGTCGTCTGGGGCGACCTCCCCAGCGGCGGCGGACGCCAGGTCCTATGTGATGAAGATATCGTTGGCGACCGTGAACGACCCGTTGCACGAGTTCGCCAAAAACTATGCGGCGGCCCTTGAGGAGGATTCTGGCGGCCGGATCAGGACTGAGATTTATCCCGCGAGCCAGTTAGGATCGACGCAACGCCAAGCCGAGGGTGTGCAGTTCGGAAACGGCGGCGAACTCATCAGTTTGCCGCCAGACGACCAGGCGACGTTCCACGAGATGCTCACGAGCGTCGGGCCGGAGGCATCGAAATCCAACCGGCGGTCAATGCTGCCTATCGAATAGTCACGGAGGCCGCGCAGTATATTCATTAGCGTTCGGACGGATCGCCGGGTGAAATTATCGTTGTCGCCCGTTCGGCCGTCATCTAACGTCGCTTGCGGGGAGCCGCGCTGGCTGCGGTCATAGGCCGCAGCAAGCGTCAAGCAATAAAAACTGCCGTGTCGGATTATTGCCGGGGCCTCTGTGCTTTCATGCAAAGGCGGCCCATAGGGGAGGGTGACATGCGCTTTACCAAGTGGGAATTATTTTCGCCCGCGGTTGCCTTGGGCGCGATTGCTTTGACCTTGGCGCTGACGCTCGGCGGGGCTCAAGCGCAAGAAAAGACCTACACAATGAAGGTGACGACGCCGACCATCAATGATGGTCCGCACCTTCTGGCAAAGAACTTCGCTGCCGCGGTCGAGCGGGATTCCGGCGGCCGCATCACGAGCGAGGTCTACCCGGCTAGCCAACTGGGCTCAATCCCGCGCCAAATCGAGGGGGTGCAGTTCGGCGCCATCCAGGCCGCGGTCATTCCGCCGGAATTCTTCGTCGGCATCGACGAGCGCTTCGAAGTGATGGCGGCGCCGGGCTTGGTCAACTCCCTCGAGCACGGCCAGCGCCTTGCCGCCGACCCCGCGGTCTTGAAATTGATGCTCTCGCTCGGCGCCGACAAGGGGCTGCATGGTGTCGGGATGTTCATCGCGCAACCGAGCTCGCTCGTCTCCAAAGAACCGATCCGCCATCTTGCCGATTTCCACGGCAAGAAGATTCGGATTTTCGCTTCTGCTTTCCAATCCGAGTGGGTCAATCGGTTGGGTGCAACTCCGGTGGCGATGACGTTGGGCGACGTGTTGCCGGCGCTGCAGCAGGGCGCCATCGATGGCGCCGTTGCCGGTATTACCGTGTTCTCGGCCTTCCACTATCAAGACGCGGCGAAATACGTCACCGAAATCAATCAGCCGCAGATATTCCTGATGCTTGAAATCAGCAGGAAATGGTACGACTCGCTGCCGCCCGATTTGCAGCGGATCATCGATAAAGACGGCGCCAGGGAGACAGTGGCGATCAACCCGGCGGCGATCGATTTGTTCAACAAGGCGCGTCAAGCCTGGACGGCAAGGGGCGGCGAGTTGATAAGCCTGTCAGCCAATGAGCAGGCGAAAATGATGCAAACGCTGTCGAGTGTCGGCGACGACGTATCAAAATCGAAACCGGCGCTTCGCGCCTCCTACGAAATAGTAGCCGCTGCGGTGAAACGCACGCAGCAGTCGCCTAGCCAGTGATCGGGAGGTCGCGTTGCAGCGAAGCTGTTTTCGAAGGCCCGGCATGAGTCGTTTAACAGAGGAACGAGAGGTTCCGCGTGATTGACGGCGTAGTCAAAGGCGTTGGTTGGCTACTTGCATTTACCCGAGCGGCTTCGGCAATTTTGCTGATCTCGAGCGTGGCGATCAACTTCGCAAATATCATCGGCCGTTACTTTTTTAGCGTCTCGATCCCATGGGCCGAGGAAATCATGCTGTTCCTTATGGTCGGTTGCGTTTTTACCGGCTGCTGCGCCGTTGCCTGGGAAGGCCGGCAAATCCGCATGGACGTCGTCGTCAGCAGTTTGCCGCCGAGGCTGCGCGAACTCGCCGATCTGTTGTCCGAGTTGGTGATGATCGGCGCGGCCGTCGCGGTGACCGTCTTCGCCTGGCCCGTCATCAAAGACCTGGCGGCGTTCGACGAGCGCAGCCAGGCGGCGAATTTCCCTCTCGTCATCCCTCAGTCGATGGTCCCAATCGGCTACATGCTTATGGGGCTGCTGGTCGCAGTGCGGCTTGTCGTGCGCTGGCGGCGGACCTCCGGTGATGCTGGCGCTGACGGCGCCAACACTACGCATTGAGGGGCGGCGGCGATGGGCTATCTTGTCTTTTTCGGCCTGCCGGTTGTCGGTCTCATCCTGGGACTGCCGATCTTTCTCATCCTGCTGGTGACCTCGATCGTCGCGGTGCTGACCGTATCGGGCGATATACCGACCGACGCCATTCAAACCTACATGTTCGGCAGCCTCGACAATTTTCCGCTGCTCGCCGTACCGTTTTTCGTGCTGGCCGGGGAAATCATGGCGCAAGGCGGCATTGCGCGGCGCATCATCGCCATGGTTATGGCCATCGTCGGCGGCATACGCGGCTCGCTTGCGGTAACGACCGTGGCGGCCTCCGAACTGTTCGGGGCAATGTCGCATACTGCGGTCGGCACCGTCGTCGCCATGGGCAGGATGATCTATCCGTCGCTCAAGGACGCCGGCTACAATGATCGTTTTGCGGTCGGGCTGATTGCCTCGTCGGGCGCTATCGCCGTGGTCATTCCGCCCTCGATCGCCATGATCCTTTACGCAGTGTCGGCGGAGCAATCGGCCGTCCAGCTTTTCACCGCCGGTATTCTGCCGAGCCTTCTGATCGGCGTCATCGATGCCGGCTTTGTTATGGTTTATGCGCGATTCAAAGGGGTGCCGCTCGGCGACAAGGCGAAATGGCAGACGGCTTGGAAGGCGACCAAGGAAGCGAGCTGGTCCATCGGCTCGCTGGTGGTCATCTTCGGCGGCATCTACGGTGGCGTGTTTACGCCGACGGAGGCTGCCGGCGTCGCTGTGGTCTATTCGCTGTTCGTCACCATGGTGATCTACCGGGAGGTCGACCTCCGTCGCTGCTGGCAGATACTGCTGAGCGCCTCATTTCTCATTTCCCAGATCCTGCTGATCGTGACCTCGGCGGGGATTTATTCCTGGCTGCTGACCACCAGCGGCATACCGCAGCAGATCGTGACTTCGATCGACGCGCTGCACATGTCGAAATGGGAGCTGCTGCTCATTCTCAATATTGGATTGCTGATCGCCGGTAGCTTTCTCGAACCGCCGGCGGCCATTCTCATTCTCACGCCGCTGTTGTTGCCGATCGTACGCGCCGCGGGAGTCAATCCGATTCATTTTGGCATTATCGTCGCGGTAAATCTAAGCCTCGGCATGTATACGCCGCCGTTCGGGCTGAACCTGTTTTCGTCGCAAGCGATCTTTAATGCGCCGCTCAGCCGTATTTATCTCGGCGTGCTGCCGTTTCTGCTGCTCAATTTCGTTGCACTTCTGATTATCACCTATATTCCGGCAATTTCGATGGTACTCGTGCAACATTGATTTTTTTGCCTTGTCCCGGCAAACGTGCCGGGGGCGATTCGAGCTTTGCATTTAAGGAGATTATTTTTTCATGGCGAAGGCGGTACTGGGCATCATTGGCGGCTCCGGCGTTTACGATCTACCTGGCCTCGAAAAAGTCCGGTCGAAAGCTATCAAGAGCCCGTGGGGGGCGCCCTCCGGGTCGCTGCGCATCGGCGAGATTGACGGCCTTCCCGTTGTTTTCCTGTCTCGGCACAGTCCGGGCCATCGCCTTTCACCGTCCGATATCAATTATCGGGCCAATATCGACATCCTCAAGCGCGCCGGCGTCACCGATCTGGTCTCGCTGTCGGCCTGCGGCTCATTCAAGGAAAATCTCCCTCCCGGCACCTTCGTTCTGGTCGATCAGTTCGTCGACCGCACGCACAAGCGCGAGAGCTCTTTCTTCGGTAAGGGCTGTGTGGCTCACGTGTCGATGGCGCATCCGGTGTCGCCGCGATTGCGTATCCACATCGCCGAGGCCGCCATGGCGGAAAACATCGCTGTCGTCCGCGATGGTACCTATGTCTGCATGGAGGGCCCGCAATTCTCGACACTGGCGGAAAGCCTCACCTACAAGAACCTGGGCTATTCGGTCATCGGTATGACCAATATGCCGGAGGCCAAGCTCGCGCGCGAAGCTGAGATTTGCTATGCCACGGTCGCCATGGTGACCGATTTCGATTGCTGGCATCCCGACCATGACGCCGTCACGGTCCAGGATATCATCAAGGTGCTTACCGCGAATGCCGAGAAGGCCACGCGACTTGTGGCGCGGCTCGCCCGGGATTTTCCCCGCCAGCACGAGCCATGCCCGATCGGCTCCGACCGCGCCCTTGACAATGCGCTGATCACCACGCCCAAAGCGCGCGATCCGAAGCTCCTCAAGAAGCTTGACGCCATTGCCGGCCGTATCCTCCGGAAGCGGTAACCGGGCCGGCCCTTGCCCCGACCGGTATTCCTTCCGAGGATGGGGTGCAAAGATCGCTTAAGGGTTCTTAACTGGGATGCGGCACACTGGCGCCGACTGGGAAAACCGCTCCAGACACATCTTGCAGGTCGGATTTGGCTCAACCAATCATTCCACTGATCATGTGCGGCGGCGCTGGTACGCGGCTGTGGCCGGCCTCGCGCGAGGGTCGGCCCAAGCAATTTTTGCCATTGTTTGGTCCGCGCTCGACGTTTCAGGACACGCTGAGTCGAGTGTCGGATCCGACGCTGTTCGGCCGTCCGATCGTGATCACCAACACGCAGTATCGTTTTCTGGTCGCCGAGCAGCTTGCTGAGATCGGCGCTGAGGCCGATGTCATTCTCGAGCCGGCTCGCCGCGATTCCGCGCCGGCGATCGCGGCCGGCGCGATCTTCGCTATCAACCGCGGCGGCGATCCTGTGATCGTCGCTTTGGCCGCCGATCACGTCGTCACCGATCCCGCGGCCTTTGCGAGGGTCTGCGGGCTCGCGGCGGCCGCGGCTGCCGGCGACCGTATCGTGACCTTCGGCGTGCGACCGACGCGACCGGCTACCGAATACGGTTATATCCGGACCGGTGCCGTGATCGCTCCTGACGTCTTCGCCGTCGATAAATTCGTCGAGAAGCCGGACGCCAAGACGGCCGAGGGCTACGTCAAGGAAGGCTATCTGTGGAATTCAGGCAACTTCATGTTCCGCGCCGGCTTGCTGCTCGACGAATATAAGAGCTTCGAGCCGGACAGCGTTGCCGCCGTCAGTTCCGCGGTGCAGAGCGCCGGCTCCGATCTCGGCTTTGTCACCCTCGATCAGTCGTCATTCATGCGCGCCGGCGCTAAATCAATCGACTATGCAGTGATGGAGCGGACGGAGCGGGCCGCCGTGATGCCGGTTTCCTACGGTTGGTCAGACGTCGGTTCGTGGCAAGCGGTGTGGGAACTCTCCGAACGCGACGCACTCGGCAACAGCGGCAACGGCTCCGGTTCGGGCTCGGTGATGTTCGTCGATTCGCGCGGCTCCTACGTCACCACCGACAAGCAACTGGTGGCGCTATTCGGCGTCGAGAACCTGATCGTCGTCACCACCGACGACGCCGTGTTGGTGGCGAAACGCGAAGATGGCGACGGCCTGCGGCGTCTGGTTCAGAAGCTCAAGGAAGTGGCGCCCGCGGTTACCGAGGAGCATTTGAAGGTTCATCGGCCATGGGGCTCGTATCATGCCGTTGATCAAGGGCCGCGCTTTCAGGTCAAACGCATCGTCGTGAAGCAAGGCGGCCGGCTGTCGCTGCAATTGCATCATCACCGCGCCGAGCATTGGGTAGTGGTGCGCGGGACCGCCCGTGTGACCATCAATGGCGAGACCAAAATCCTGCACGAAAACGAATCGACCTACATTCCGAGCGGTGCCAAGCATCGTCTGGAGAATCCCGGCAAGATCGACCTCGAATTGATCGAAGTGCAGACCGGCAGCTATCTCGGTGAGGACGATATCGTCCGCATCGAGGACGATTACCGTCGGTCGTGACCGGACGTTAGCGCCGGAGTTGAGGCGACATGGCAGAGCGGCGGCGGAACTGCGCCCCCCTTATGCATTCGATTCCTTTCATAAGCATATGAAAAATCTATAGAAATCCACATTCTCGAATCCGTGGTAAGTGTTTGAAGCAATTCGTGTACGGATTTCTCCTGGTGCACGGTCGCCAGTTGGCATGGAGCATGCTACGAAAACCACGGGGTTGGCTCCGGAGTAGAAGGGGGCTCTTTGCGTCATGAGTGATGCCGAGAAGTTAGGCGCTGGCACGCTACGTGTTGGTGTGGTGGGCGTGGGGGTCATGGGCAGCAACCATGCCCGGGTGCTGTCCGAGTTGCCCGGTGTGAAACTGGTTGGCATCGCCGATCCGGACCGTAAGCGCTGTGAGGCCGTCGCCCGCCAGCTTGGCTGCGCCGCCTTCGACGATACCCAGGCGCTGATCCGCGACGGCATTGACGCCGTCACCATTGCGGCGCCAACGCACTTGCACCGCGATATTGCCATCGAATGTGCCGCGCGCGGCATCCATGTGATGGTGGAGAAGCCGATTGCTCCGACGGTCGAGGAGAGTCGCGCTATCGTCGCGGCGGCGCACCGCGCCGGCGTGACGCTGATGGTCGGCCACGTCGAGCGCTTTAATCCGGCGGTGCAGTCCATCAAGCGCGCCATCCAGAATCAGGATATTCTTTCGATTGCGATCACACGCGTCGGTCCGTTCCCACCGCGAATGTCCAATGTCGGTGTCGTCATCGACCTCGCCGTGCACGACATCGATCTGATCCGCTGGTTCACCGATTCGGAAATTGTCGAGATCCAGCCGCAAACCTCAAGCGCCGTCGCCGAGCGCGAAGATATTGCGCTGCTGCAGTTCCGCACGGCATCCGGGGTGCTGGCTCACATCAACACCAACTGGCTGACGCCGTTCAAGGCGCGCACCATCCATATCGCCACGCGCGACAAATACCTCATCGGCGATCTGTTGACCCTGCAAGTCACGGAATGCTTCGGTTTTCAGCCGGATGGCAGCTATTCGATGCGGCATTTGTCGGTCGGCTACGCCGAGCCGCTGCGCTCGGAGCTGGTCTCCTTCATCAATGCCATCCGCACCGGCCAACCGCCTGCGGTGACCGGCGATGAGGCGGTCGCCAGCCTTGAAATCGCCATACGCTGCCTCGAAGGGCGATCGACGCAGTCGACGCTGCCGCAGCGCAAAGGTCCGCGGCGCGTCGTCGGTTGACGATTCGGCGTCGGAATCGACAAGGTCTGTCAAAGGAAATCATGAATCAGCACGCGCGCGTCGAAGACAAGCCAATCCCGTTCATCGATGTCGCGGCGCAGCGTCGCCGGCTTGGCCGGGCGATCGACGATGCGGTGGCGCGTGTGCTGGCGCATTGTCAGTTCATCCAGGGCCCGGAGGTGCGCGAGCTCGAAGCCGAGCTTGCGGCGTTCTGCGGCGCGCGCCACGCGATTGCCTGTTCGAGCGGCACCGATGCACTCCTCCTGGTGCTGATGGCTTGGCAGATCGGGCCCGGCGACGCCGTGATTTGTCCCTCTTTTACCTTTCATGCCACGGCGGAAATGGTCGTGTTGCTTGGCGCCAAGCCGATATTTGCCGATGTCGGTGCCGATAGCTTCAATCTCGATCCGGACAGCCTCGAGCGAGCGGTTGCCACCGCCAAGCGTTTGGGGCTCCGCCCGCGCGCAGTCATCCCGGTAGATTTGTTTGGTTTACCCGCCGATCACGATGCCATCGGCGCGATAGCCGCCAAGCATGATATGCTCGTGCTGGATGATGCGGCGCAGGCCTTCGGCGCCACTTATCACGGCCGCAAGCTCGGGCCGCTGGCGGCGGCGACCGCCACCAGCTTTTTTCCGGCCAAGCCGCTCGGCTGCTACGGCGACGGTGGCGCCGTATTTACCGACGACGATGCGCTTGCCGCTAAGGTGAAGAGCCTACGCGTTCACGGTGAGGGCGCCGACAAATATGATTCGGTGCGCATCGGCATCACCGGGCGCCTAGATACGATTCAGGCGGCGATACTGTTGGAAAAGCTGAAAATTTTCCCTGAAGAAATCGCCGCGAGGGACAAAGCTGCCGGCCGTTATGCCGAAGGTCTCGGTGACGTCGCCATCGTGCCGCGCGTCGGCAACCAATCCAGTTCTGTGTGGGCGCAGTACACGTTGCGACTCAAGCCGGGGCGGCGTGATGCCCTGGCCGCAGCGCTCAAAGCCGGGGGCATCCCCACGGCGATCTATTACGTCAAGCCGGTGCACCGGCAGGCGGCCTATCGGGAATTCCCAGTGGCCGACGGCGGCCTGCCTGTTTGCGAGCGATTGGCCGAGGAAGTCATCAGCCTGCCGATGCATGCCTATCTCGAGCCAGCGGTCCAGGATCGCATTATCCAGGCGGTGCGCCGCGCGCTTACGAACTGAGAGGCGCCGCCCCTATTTCGTGCGGCACGGCGGAATCCGGGATCGGGATTGAGCCGCCAAGTCGTGGCTTTTCGCGGCGCCGGCCGGTTCATGGTAACTAATCCGCGATGATCAAGAAGATTCTCACGGTCGGCGGCTACACGCTGCTGTCGCGCCTCACCGGTTTCGTGCGCGACATCATGCTTGCCGCGATTCTCGGCGCTGGGCCGACGGCCGATGCGTTCTTTGTCGCCTTCCGGCTGCCCAATCATTTCCGCGCCATCTTCGCCGAAGGCGCCTTCAACGCCGCTTTCATTCCGGCCTATGCCCGGGTTCGCACCCAAGAAGGGGAGAAGGCGGCGGCTGTGTTCGGCGATCGCATTTTCACGGTTTTATTCGCCTCCCAAGTCGTGCTGCTGGCGCTGGCGGTGATTTTCACGCCGCAGGTGATCGAGCTGTTGGCGCCGGGTTTTTCGCGGGAGCCGCATCAGTTCGCGCTGGCGGTATCGCTGACGCGAATTACTTTTCCCTATCTTCTGCTCATCACGTTGGTGACGCTTTGGGGCGGGATCTTGAATGCCATGCACCGGTTTGCGACGCCGGCCGCGGCGCCGATTCTGCTCAATGTCGCGATGATGGCGAGTCTGGCCGCGGTGGCGTGGTTTCCTGGCCCCGGCTATGCCGCGGCGTGGGGAGTGCTGATATCCGGTGCTCTGCAAGCCGTGCTAGTCGGCGCCGATGCTCGTCATGCCGGAGTCATGACCGTCTTCCGCAAGCTACGCTTGGACAGCGATGTACGCCGCTTCTTCAAGGCATTGCTGCCGGCGACCGTCGGCTCGGCCGGCACGCAGCTTGCGCTGTTTGCCGATACTATCATCGCGAGTTTCCTTTCGGCGGGCGCGATCTCGGCGCTCTATTACGCCGATCGCATCGACCAGCTGCCAATCGGCGTGATCGGAATCGCGGTCGGTACCGTCCTGGTACCGGAGATGACCCATAGGCTTGCCGCCGGCGACGCCGGCGGCGCCCGCTCGGCGCAGAATCGTGCCATCGAATTTGCGCTTCTGCTTGCCGTTCCGTGCGTCGTCGGCTTCCTCGTGGCGCCTGGTCTGATCATGCGGGCCCTGTTCATGCGCGGCGCCTTCACCGCCGGTGACGCGCACGCCGCCGCGTTGACGCTGATGGCCTACACCATCGGGCTTATCCCGTTTGTTCTGATCCGCAGCGTCGTGGCGCCGTTCCTCGCTCGTGGCGACACGGCGACGCCGGTCAAGGCGGCACTGATCGGTACCGCGATCAACATCGTCTTCAAGCTCGTGCTGATGGTGCCGCTGGCCCAGGTCGGCTTGGCGTTGGCTACCTCGATCGGAGCTTGGATCAATTTTGTCCTGGTGCTGGTGTTCGCGCACCGAGCGCGTGTCCTTGCCGCCGATACGGAGCTCAAAGCCTCGCTCACGAAGCTTGCCGCCGCCGGCGGCGCGCTGGCAGTGGCTCTGTTGGTTGCCGATCCGATCGTCACGCGGCTGTTATCTTCGTGGTCCAGGTTCCGCAACGAATCGGAACTCGCGCTATTGGCGCTGATCGGCGGCCTCGTCTATGGCGGGGCGGTCCTTGTCCTGTTCGGACGGCGCTGGCTCGCGCTGATGCGGCGGACCGCGCAAACGGCCGAAGCCGCGCCCATCGAAGCCGTTGCGATCGCCGACGACTCCCCGGACGATGACTGAACAGAACAGGATTGAATCATGCGCGTCATCATGATCGGCGCCGGATATGTCGGGCTGGTGTCCGGCGCGTGCTTTGCCGATTTCGGCCACCAGGTGACCTGCATCGACAAGGACGCGGGCAAAGTGGCCGCGCTTAATCGCGGTGAAATCCCGATCTTTGAACCGGGTCTTGCCGATCTGGTTGACGCCAATATGCGCCAGGGGCGGCTGGAATTCGCCGCCGAGACGTCGCGCGTGGGCGACGCCGAAGCGGTATTTATCGCGGTCGGTACGCCTTCACGGCGAGGCGACGGCCACGCCGATCTGACTTTCGTCTACGATGCCGTTGGTGAGATCGCGCCGCTCTTGTCGCCTGACGCCGTCGTCGTCACCAAGTCCACCGTGCCAGTCGGCACCGGCGACGAGATCGAGCGTATCCTGCGGCAAAAGCGACCCGATGCTGAAATCGAGGCGGTATCCAATCCGGAGTTTCTGCGCGAGGGCGCCGCTATCCAGGATTTCAAGCATCCCGACCGTATAGTCGTCGGCACCGACAATATGCGCGCCCGCGCCGTGCTGGCCGAAATCTACCGGCCGCTTTATCTGAACACGCCGCCGATTATCTATGTGGACCGCCGGACCGCGGAACTGATCAAATACGCAGCCAATGCGTTTCTCGCCACCAAGATCACTTTCATCAACGAGATTGCCGATCTTTGCGAGGCGGTCGACGCCGACGTGCAGGAAGTGGCGCGCGGCATCGGGCTCGATAACCGGATCGGCGGTAAATTCCTGCACGCGGGTCCAGGCTTCGGGGGTTCGTGCTTTCCAAAGGATACCAGCGCGCTGCTCAAGACCGCGCACGATCACGGCGTGGCGCTGCGCATCGTCGAGACGGTGTCGTCGGTCAACGAACAACGCAAGCGCGCCATGGCCCGCAAAGTGGTCACGGCTCTCGACGGCTCGGTGCGCGGCAAAATCGTTGCGGTGCTCGGCCTGACTTTCAAGCCGAACACCGACGATACCCGCGACTCACCGGCGATCCCGCTGATCACCGCGCTGCACGACCTCGGCGCCACGGTACGCGGCTACGATCCCGCCGGTATGGAGCAGGCGAAGCCCCAGTTGCCCGCGGTACAATATTGCAACAGCGCCTATAGCGCCGCGGAGGGCGCCGACGCGGTCGTCATCGCTACCGAATGGGAGCAATTCCGTGCGCTGGACCTCGCCCGCCTCAGGCAAGCGATGACGACACCGATCATCGTCGACTTGCGCAATATCTATCGTGCCGAGGAAATGAAGCGAGCCAATTTTCGCTATGTCGCCGTCGGGCGCGCGGGCGTCGATTAATATGCGGTGTTGTCAGAGACGGACTCCAAAATTGGGCCGCCCGGCAAGCCGGGCGGCCCTTTGAATTGCAGTCCAGCAAGAGCGGAAGGGCTCAACTCCACCGAATGGCGATGGCGCCAGCTATGGATCGCGGCCGGGTCCGGAGCGCGTGCCCGTCGTTGCCGGATTCGATCACCCAGTGGCCATCCTCTTGACCGACAATCTTGCCGACATGGTGCGGCCAGACTACGACGGCGCCGACGCCGACGGGGCCGGCATGGCCCCAATGGCTCCAGTTGCGTGCC
Source organism: Xanthobacteraceae bacterium (assembly GCA_049796395.1). Classification (GTDB taxonomy): domain Bacteria; phylum Pseudomonadota; class Alphaproteobacteria; order Rhizobiales; family Xanthobacteraceae; genus BOG-931. Next base: position 44,080 of record JBARER010000115.1, on the reverse strand, counting down.
AGGTTGTAGCTAGGGCCGGGATCGCCGCCGACAAGCTGGCGCATTTGCCAGCCGCACCACGCCGCCGGCCGACGGCCGAGGCCGCCAGAAGCAGTATGCTCCGAATAGCGTTCGGTTCGCCGAGCAGAAAAACCGAACGGTCCTGGCCTCGAATAGTCTTGCGGATGCCATGCGAACGCACTGCCGGGCATCCAACTCCATTGCGGCTCCGCCGAGGAATGGCGCTGCGCGATATGATGACGGACGTGCCGGTGATGATGCTCGTGCGCTTGTGCGGAATGCACAAACGTCATGGTGGCCGCTACAGCGACCGCTAAGGTCGTCTTCTTCATGCGATGAGATCTCCTAATCGTTACGCACAACATTCCCGCCCACAAACAAAAGCCCCGCCAAGCGTCGAGCTTGGCGAGGCTAACGGACGGAAGCGCCTTGATAGTGGTCAAGGCACGCGTGGCGTCATAGCATCATCGATGCTGTTTGCACTGCCTGTTTTTGCATGGCATGTATTTGTTTGGTGGAAGCGGTCGCCCAATTCTCGCCCCGTTCGGACGGCCGAAAATCAGGCAATTATTCGGTCATTATTTGTTTGTGGGTGTTCGCGCGTTGAAAACGCGGGCAACTTTGGTTCTCGCAGGCAAATGGCAACTTCCCGTGCCGATTGGCTTCATACTGACGGGGCGCCACAGTGTCGCCCTTTATCCTAATTTCCATACGACGGGCCCATCGCTTGTGCAAATTCTCCCGACGATGAAAAGCGATAAAACTGCGGCTTGATCCGACCCGATCCTGGCGGTAGCGTTTCGGCAAAACGACCGCGCGGAGGAAAAGTCCATGACGTCTTTCACCGTCACACCGCTGACCGACCACACCGGCGCCGAAGTGGTCGGCATCGACTTCACCGAGCCCGTCGACGACAAGGCCCGCGCCGTGCTCAATCGCGCCTTCGCCGAACATCACGTCTTGGTCATGCGTAATCAGGACTTCGATCCGCAGGAGTTCAAGGCCGCAGCCCGGGTGTTCGGGGAGTTACAGATTCACGACCGCAAAGAACAACACGTTCCCGGCCATCCGGACGTCTATTACGTCTCCAACGATATTTTCGTGAACGGCAAGCGGATGATCCCCGGTGAAACCTTTCACACCGATCATTCCAATCACCCGGCGCCGCCCAAGGCGACGACGCTGTTTGCGGTCGAGCTGCCGTCGTGCGGAGGGGATACCCAATACGTCAACATGCACGATGCCTATGATGATCTGCCGGAAAGCACCAAACGGCGCATCGAAGGTCTGAAAGCGGTGCACGTCTATCAGAGCAAATACAGCCCGCGTGCGCTCTCAGGACTCAATGAGGAAAGCCGGGCCGAGCTGCCGGCGCCCGGCATCCATCCCTTGGTACGCAGCCACCCGGAGAACGATCGCAAGGCTCTGTTTCTCAATCCGGTGCGCATGGAGGCCATTGTCGGCATGGACGACGGTGACGCGCTCAAGCTGATCGACGAACTGATGGCGCATGCGACGCAAAGGAAGTACGAATATCGGCACCAGTGGCGTGACGGCGACTGGGTGATTTGGGACAACCGCAGCGTCATGCATCAAGCCAATCCGGATTACGATATGAGCGAGCGGCGCTATCTCTACCGCCTCATGCTCAAAGGCGAAGTGCCGGTCTAGGCCCGCTCAACGATGGTATTGACGGTCCTGATTGCATTCGCCGGCGGGATGGGGGCAGCCGGTATCATGCTGGCCGCTGCCGGCGCGCACGTAGCGCCGGGCGCTGGTCTGGAGAGCGCGGCCTATATGCTGTTATTTCACGCCGCCGCCATGCTCGGCGGCGCTGCGCTCGTCCAACAGGGCATCCTCTGGCGGTCGTTGGGGCTTGTTGTCTTGGCAGGGTTCGTGCTGGGCGCCGCGCTATTTTCCGGCGACATTGCGCTTCGCGCTCTCACCGCGCACCGCCTGTTTCCGTTCGCCGCGCCTTCCGGCGGCTTTATCCTGATTGCCTCGTGGCTCGGTCTCATTGCCGCGGCGATCGCCGGCGCCACGCGCGGTTGATCACGCTCTCTTCCTTTCTCGCGGTACCATCGAAAACGTCAAGCGTTCAGTCCCGCGCAGCACATCCAGGGTTACGACGCGGCCAATCTTGTCACCGGTGAGCGCCCGCACGAGGTCGTCGGCGGCAGAGATGGGCGCGCCGTCAAGGCTGACGATGATGTCACCCGCGTTCAACCTGGCGCGCGAGGCGGGAGACCCTGGCTCGACAGTGCCGACCATGACCGCACTTTCCTGCGTAAGCCCGGCGGCGCGTCGGCGAAGGGGGGGAATCGCGGTTTGCTGGGCGGCGACGCCGATAAAGGCCCGGCGCACGCGACCGTGACGCACCAATTCGCCCAGCGCGAAGCTCGCGGTATTGGCGGCGACGGCAAAGCAGATGCCCTGTGCGCCCATGATCATCGCGGTGTTGATGCCGACGACTTCGCCACGCGAGGACACCAAAGGACCTCCGGAGTTGCCGGGATTGAGCGCGGCGTCGGTCTGGATCACGTCGTCGATCAATCGGCCGTTGCGCGAACGCAGGCTACGGCCAAGCGCCGAGACAACGCCGGTCGTCACCGTCGATTCGAAGCCGAGCGGATTGCCGATGGCGATCACGAGTTGGCCACGTTTTAGGCGCTTGGAATCGCCAAGCGACGCTGCCGGCAGCGTCACCGCCTCGTCGACGCGAATAAGCGCGAGATCGGTGTCTGGGTCATCGCCGAGGAGCCGCGCGTGCAGGTCCTGGCCGTCGGCAGTCGTCACCTCGATCCGCGGGGCGTTTCCGGCGACGTGGCTGTTGGTGAGAATGAGACCGTCCGGTGCCACAATCACGCCGGAGCCGGTACCGCCGCGGCGGCTGGTGTCGGACGAAGGAATGGAAAGGCGGACGACGGCAGGACCGACCTCGTCGACCACGTCGATGACGGCCCGCGAATAGGCGTCAAGCAGCGCCTGGTCCTCGGCGAGTGCCATGGAAGGACTTGCCTGCACTACCCTCCGCCGGTCGCGGAGGGCATCGGTCAGAGGAATTATTGTCATGTAAATTCAATCGATTAGCCTGGTCTGTCGACGAGGCTTGGTGAATTGGGGATGGCCGCACATATGGGAAACCTGCTCGCGCGGCAAAAGGGGGAGGGCCGGCGCGGCGACCATGCGTCTCGTGTGATTGACTTGGGCTCGCGCATATGGTGCCGAGACGCGCGAGGAAGGGGATCATGAAATTCGTCACCACTGCGCGCCTTGCCGCTGTGCCGGCGGCTGCAATGCTGTTGACCGCGTTGGCCGGGTGCGATCGCGGCCAACAGCAGCACGCAGCCTTTCCCACGCCGACGGTGACTGTAGCCAAGCCGGTTCAGCGCACCGTCGTCGATTACGACGAATATGTCGGCCGCTTCGTCGCGGTGGACTCCGTCGAAATCCGGTCGCGGCTCTCGGGTTACCTGTCGGCCATCCATTTCACCGACGGCCAGATCGTGAAGAAGGGCGACCTTTTGTTCACCATCGATCGCCGTCCGTTTGAAATCGCGTTGGACCAGATGAAGGCCAATCTTGCGCAGGCGCGGGCCAATCTCGCCTTCGCGCAAGGCGATTTGCAGCGCGGCCAAGCGCTCCTGCAGAATAAGACAATCACCGATCAGACCTACGATCAGCGCCTTCAGGCCAAAAGCGTGGCGGAGGCCGCAGTCGCCGCGCAGGAGGCGATGGTGAACTCGGCCGATCTCGATCTCGATACGTATAGCAAGTTGCGCGCGCCGATCGACGGCCGCATCGGCGACCGTCGGGTCTCGGTCGGAAATCTCGTGACCGGCGGCACCGGCGGCAACACCACGCTACTCGCCACCATCGTCTCGGTCGATCCGATCCGCTTTGAATTTACCTTCGACGAGCAGTCTTATCTACGCTACGAGCGCTTCGCCAAGAGCCGGAAGCTGGAACAACAAGTCGATCCGCAGCAGGCCGCGCAAGTAGACAACGCGAAATCGGATAAACCGACCGACCGGCAGTCCGCTCAACAAGCGGATCCGCCGCCCGATCCGCCCTCCGGGCAGTCTGACACCGACGGCCAGCAGCGCGGCGTCGATACCGGCGTACCGGTTTCTCTCAAGCTGATCGATGAGCCGGGCTTCGACCATGCCGGCAAGATCGATTTCGTCGACAATGTCATTTCAACGTCGTCGGGTACGATCCGCGGCCGCGCCATCTTCGCCAATCCCAATGGCATATTTGTTCCAGGCATGTTCGGCCGTATCCGCGTGCCCGGATCGCTGCCGCATTCGGCGCTACTCATCCCCGATGCTGCGATCGGCTCCGAGCAGGCGCGTAAATACGTGCTGGTGGTCGATAAGGACGGCATGGTGCATCAGAAATATGTGGCGCTCGGCCAGCTCGACGGTGGCTTGCGCGTCATTAGCGATGGCTTGCTGGCGTCGGACCGCGTGATCGTCAACGGCCTGATGCATGCGCGGCCGGGCATCAAGGTGAAGACGGAGGAGCAAAGCGCTCCCGCCGCGCCGCCCAAGAGCGCCAATCAGTCAACAGCCGGTTGATGACGTAAAATGCGCATCTCGCACTTCTTCATCGATCGGCCGATCTTTGCGGCTGTCGTCTCGATCATATTTGTGATCCTGGGCGGCGTGGCGTTCACCCGCTTGCCCATTGCGCAATATCCCGAGATTGCGCCGCCGATCATCAACGTTTCCGGCCAATATCCCGGCGCCAGCGCCGAAACCGTTGCCTCCACGGTCGTTACGCCGATGGAGGAACAGATCAACGGCGTCGAGAACATGCTCTATATGTCGTCAAACTCGACGGCGGACGGGCGCTTTTCGATTCAAATTACCTTCGATCTCGGCACCAATCTCGACATCGCCGAGGTGCAAGTGCAGAACCGCGTCGCCATAGCGCAGCCGCGGCTGCCAGCCGATGTCCGCAATATCGGCGTCACGGTGCAAAAATCATCGCCCGATCTGATGATGGTGGTGCATCTCTATTCGCCCGATAAGTCACGCGATGCCTTGTTCATATCGAATTACGCCACGCTGGAGGTGACCGATCCGCTCACTCGTGTCGACGGCGTCGGCTCCGTCACCGTGTTCGGCAGCCGCGACTACGCGATGCGCATCTGGCTCGATCCGGATCGTCTGCAGTCGCTCGGCCTGACCGCCACCGACGTCACCAGTGCACTGCAGGCCCAGAATATCCAGGTTGCCTCCGGCGTGCTCGATCAGCCGCCGGTGGCGCATCCCGGAGCGTTCCAGATCGCAGTGCAGACGCTCGGCCGGCTCAACACGCCGGCGGAGTTCGGGAACATCGTGGTGAAGGAGACGCCGGGCGCCGTGGTGCGGTTGCGGGACGTTGCCGATATTCAGCTTGCCGCGCTCGATTATTCGTCGAACTCCTATCTCGATCACGATCCTGCTGTGGCGCTGGCGGTGTTCCAGAGTCCGGGCTCCAACGCTCTCGCCACCGCGAACGCGGTGACCGATCTGATGGCCAAGCTGGCGGAGCGCTTTCCGCCTGGCGTCAAATACGCGATCGTTTACAACCCCACGCAATTCATCCAGCAATCGGTCAACGCGGTGATCGAGACAATCTTCGAGGCCATCGTGCTCGTCGTGCTGGTAGTCATCCTGTTCCTGCAGACTTGGCGTGCCGCGATTATTCCGCTTATCGCCATCCCGGTATCGCTGATCGGCAGCTTTTTCTTCATGGCGGCGTTCGGCTTCACGCTCAACAATCTGTCGCTGTTCGGTCTGGTGCTGGCAATCGGCATCGTGGTCGACGACGCCATCGTTGTGGTCGAGAACGTCGAGCGCAATATCGCTTCCGGGCTCGCTCCGCGCGAAGCGGCGCGCAAGAGCATGGACGAGGTAGGCTCGGCATTGATCGCAATAGCGCTCGTGCTGTGCGCGGTGTTCGTGCCGTCGGTGTTTATTACCGGCATTTCCGGGCAGTTCTACCGGCAGTTCGCGCTCACCATCACCGGTGCCACTATCATTTCACTGATCGTCTCGCTGACGCTATCCCCGGCGATGTGCGCGCTCTTGCTCAAGGCTCACGAGGCCGGCCGGCGCGACCGCTGGTGGGAGCGGCCGATCCACCGATTCTTCGATTATTTCAATTGGAGCTTCGACAAGGTCGCATTTGGCATTTCCTGGCTTGCCAGCCGCACCGTGCGGCGCGTGGTGATTATGCTGGGCGTCTATCTCGTAGTGCTTGCGCTCGGACTGAATGCATTCCGTGCCGCGCCGGTTGGATTCATTCCGCAGGTCGACCGCGGCTATATCATCGTCGTCGTTCAGTTGCCGCCCGGCGCTTCGCTCGCCCGCACCGACGTGGTTCAGCAGCGCGTGCTCGACATCGCGATGGGCGTGCCCGGCGTGGTCCATGCCGTGAACATCGTCGGCTTTTCCGGCGCGACCTTCACCAATGCGCCCAATTCCGGCGCCTTGTTTCTGGTGCTCGACGATTACACCAAGCGCGGGCTCGATCCGCGCGAATCGGCGTCCGCCATTCAGGCTGAGCTCAATCGCCGGCTGTCGGGCATCCAGGACGCATTCATCATCTCGGTGCTGCCTCCGCCGGTGGTCGGCATCGGCACGGCCGGCGGCTTCCGCATGATGGTCGAGGACCGCGCCGGAGCGGGATCGGAAGCTCTGAAGGATGCCACCGAGGCGCTGGTGGTGCGCGCCGCGAAGACGCCCGGTATCGCTCAGGCGTTCTCGCTGTTCGAAACCTCCACCCCGCAGGTCTATCTCAATATCGATCGTACCAAAGCGCAACTTCTCGGCATCAACGTTCAGGACGTGTTCAACGCGCTGCAGGTGTATATCGGCTCGTCTTACGTCAACGACTTCAACCTGTTCGGCCGCACCTTTCGCGTCATGGCGCAGGCGCGCGACCAGGATCGGCAGCACGTCAGCGACGTGCTGAAGATCAGGGTGCGCAATTCCAACGGCGATACGGTGCCGCTCGGCTCGTTCACCACCGTCGACAATATCGCCGGACCCTATCGGGTGCCGCGCTACAATCTCTATCCTGCGGCCGAAATCGACGGCGCCGCCGCGCCCGGCTATTCGCAGGGCCAAGCGATCGCGATCATGGACAAGCTCGCCGACCAGACGCTGCCGCCGGGATTTGCTTCCGAATGGACCACGCTCGCTTACCAGCAGATCAGGGCGGGCAATACCGCGATGTTCGCCTTCGTGCTGGCGGTGGTGTTCGTCTTTTTGGTGCTGGCCGCGCAATACGAGAGCCTGACCTTGCCGCTGGCCGTGATCATGATCGTACCGATGTGCCTCGTCGCCGCTATCACCGGAGTCCTGTTGCGGGGCCTCGACAACAACATTTTGACCCAGGTCGGTTTCATTGTGCTGATCGGCCTTGCGGCCAAGAACGCGATCCTTATCGTCGAATTCGCCCGGCAATTGGAGGACGAGGGACGCGATCGCTGGGCGGCCGCCGTCGAGGCCACGCGACTGCGGCTACGGCCGATCCTTATGACATCTTTCGCCTTTATCCTAGGCGTCACCCCGCTGGTGTGGGCCATCGGCGCCGGCGCCGAGCTGCGCCAGGCGCTCGGCACCGCGGTGTTCTTCGGTATGATCGGTGTGACGGCGTTCGGCCTGGTCTTCACCCCGGTGTTTTATGTGGTTGCCCGTTACATTGCGCAACTGGGCAGCCGCCGCTCCAATGAGACGCAGTCCCCGCAACCCGCCGAGTAGACGGCGCATCATCTCGGTCGTGCCGGAATAACAGCCGGCCCCTGGTGTTTATCGTTACGGACCGCGCTATCATGTCGGGGAATCGCACTGCGATAGGGGACCGTAACAATGATTTCGAAAATGCTCGTTACGCTCGGTGTGCTGCTGCTCGGCGTCACGGCCGCGTCGGCGCAAAGCTGCCAGGACACCATCGACAAGCGGCAGACCTTGATGAAGCACAGCGCTGCCGAGGCTAAAATCGCCTCCTCAATGATCAAGGGCGAGACACCGTTTGATCTTGCCAAGACGAAGGAGATTTACGCAACCTTCGCCACCGACGCGGCCGCCATGCCGACGCTGTTTCCCGATTGCTCGAAAATCGGCGATCATACCACAGCCGCGCCGGCGATTTGGGCAAAGCCCGACGACTTCAAAGCCGCCATCGTCAAGTTCACCGCCGACATCAAGGCGGCGCAGGACTCCACCAAGGATCTCGACGGTTTGAAAGCCAACTTTCCGACCATCGGCAAAGATTGCGGCTCCTGTCACCAGACGTTCCGAGTAAAACCAAGCTGAAAATCTACCGCACGGAAATTGGCACCCCGGCCCAGCAGGATGTTGAAATTCGCGGGCGTGTCGGAGCGATGATGGTAATCACCGCGGCCGATCCCACAGTCCTGGTGGAGCGGCGGGACCCTGTGCCGCTGGACCAGCCGGAGCTGCATATCGCATGATCCGAAGCAGCGGGAGGATTGCTGGGGCAGCGGCGGCTGTCGTTTTCGGGCTTGGGGTGTTTTGGATCGTGACGCTGCCGGCGGTGGTTCTCGCCTCGGCGCTGCCGCCTTACACGCCAAACCCCGACAACGGCCGCACCATGTTCGCCATCGGCGGATGCGCCTCTTGTCATGCCGTGCCGAACGATGATCCCGACAAGGTCGATCGCACGCGGCTCGGTGGCGGCCTGGCACTCAAGACGTCCTTTGGCACATTCTACGTGCCAAATATTTCGCCCGATTCCAACGGCGGTATTGGGCGATGGAGCGAGGCTAATTTCGTCACCGCGCTGTGGAAGGGCACGTCGGAGCACGGCACCAATCTCTATCCGGTATTTCCCTATCCGTCGTACACGAACATGCAGCTCGACGACGTGCGCGATTTGTTCGCTTACCTCAAAACGCTGCCGCGGGTGCCGGGCAAAGTGCGCCGCCACGACCTGAAATTTCCGTTCAATGAGCGGCGGCTGCTTGGCGGTTGGAAATTGTTGTTTCTCAAGGATGGCCCGTTCGTGCCCGACCCGACGCATACGGCGCAATGGAATCGCGGCGCCTATCTGGTCAACGGCGCCGGTCATTGCGCCGAGTGTCACTCGCCGCGCAATGCGCTCGGCGCGATTATCGATGGCGAACGTTTTGCCGGCGGGCCATCGCCCGATGGACAGGGTTGGGTGCCCAACATCACGCCAGTTGGGCTGCAGCACGGCAGCGACAAATGGACCGAACAGGACATTGCGAGCTTTCTGGACGACGGCATGATGCCCTCCGGCGATTTCGCCGGCAGCACAATGGCTGACGTAATTCGCAACACGTCGCTGATCAGCGCAGCAGACCGCGCCGCGATTGCACATTACATTTACCGGCTGCCTCCGGTGCAGGGGCCAACGCCGCCGCCGAAAAAGACTTGACGTATCTCCGTGCAGGCGTCCGACCGAGTTCGTTAGGATCCGGCTCCGAAGGCCTTGAAGGTGATGATGGTGCGGGTGTCGGCGATGCCGGGAATCGCCTGAACTTTCTCGGCGACGAAGTGACCGATGTCTGTCGACGGCTCCACGTAGAATTTCACCAATAGATCGAAGTCGCCCGCGGTCGAATAGATTTCCGAGGCGATCTCGGCGTCGGCGAGCTTGTTGGCGACGTCATAGGACTTGCCAAGCTGGCATTTGATCTGCACGAAGAAGGGAACCATGAACGCCTCCGGGTCGTCGCTAAAGCTTATAGCAGACCGCCCGATTGCACACGATGCCATCGCGATAGTGTAAAGTCCGGAAAAAACTGGATGCCCATGCGCAGCCCCATCGATCTTCGTCTCAATGCCATCGTCGATCCCGAGCGGGCCGGGAGCCATGATCTCGCCGATTTGGCGCGGCTTTGCGCCGAAGGCGGCGCCACGCTGATCCAATTGCGCGACAAAGTGAACGAAACCCGCGCCATGGTGGCAGCGGCGCGCGCTATTAAAGCGGCGCTGGCGCCGCTCGGCGTGCCGTTCGTTGTCAACGACCGCGTCGACGTTGCGCTGGCCGCCAAGGCCGACGGTGTGCATCTAGGCCCGGACGACATGGCAATCGCGGATGCGCGAGCAATCCTCGGCCACGCCGCGATTATCGGCGCATCGATCAAGTCGGTGGAGGCAGCCGATGGGTTGCCGGTGGAACTGGTCGATTATGTCGGCTCCGGCGGCGTTTATGCGACGCTATCGAAACAGCAGAAGAGCGCACCGATCGGTCCGCAAGGGCTAGCGCGCATCATCGCCGCGTTGCACAAGCGCGCCCTGAGGCTTCCGGTCGCCGGCATCGCCGGCATCGATGCGAGCAATGCCGCCGCCGTTGTTGCCGCCGGAGCCGATGGCATCGCCGTGATTTCCGCGCTTTCGCTGACGCCTGATCCGGCGGCTGCGGCGCGCACCCTGCGCGGCATCGTTGACGCCGCGCTGGCCAAACGGGGCGCCTGATGGTTGCGCCCGTCGCCGTCACCATCGCCGGTTCGGACTCGGGCGGAGGTGCGGGTATCCAGGCAGATTTGAAGACGTTTTCCGCGCTCGGCGTCTATGGCACCTCCGTTATCGCCGCGCTAACGGCGCAGAACACCAAGGGCGTCTTCGCTGTTCATCAGGTGCCGGCCGATTTCATTACCGCGCAGATCGACGCCGTATTCTCCGATTTTACGGTCGGTGCCGTGAAGATCGGCATGCTCGGCAATCGGGTTGCGATCGAGGCCGTGGCCGCGGGCCTCAGTCGCCATCAAGCGCGCAATGTCGTGCTCGATCCGGTCATGGCGGCCACGTCGGGCGAGAGGCTCTTGAGTTCCGACGCGCTTGACGCGCTGCGCACCCTTATCGCGCACGCCAATGTCCTGACCCCCAATCTGCCGGAAGCGGCAGTGCTTTTGAATGAACCGCCGGCGCGCGACGAAGGCGAGATGCTTGAGCAGGCGCAGCGGCTGCTGGAATTCGGCGCCGATGCGGTGCTGATCAAAGGCGGTCACGGCAGCGGGCCGGACAGCGCCGATCTGCTGGTCGAGCCGGCGGGCTACACACGCTTTTCCGCGCCGCGGCTCGAAACCAACGACGGTCACGGCACCGGCTGCTCGCTCGCCTCCGCCATCGCCGCCGGCCTCGCCAAGGGCTATTTGCTTGGCGAGGCCGTGGGCGAGGCCAAGACTTACGTCGCCGCCGCCCTCGCCGCAGCCGATCGGCTCGGGATCGGGTCGGGCCGCCGCCCGGTGCATCATTTTTTTAAGTGGTGGTAGCGGAAATCAGCCGGCCGCTTTCGCCGCGAAGGCGGGGACCGAGTGCGGATTCCCGCGTTCGCGGCAAATGAGCGGACGAATTAACTTGCCGGCGCGCCGGGCTGTTTCGTGGGATGGGCGCGGGCGAAGGCGTCGATCGTCGACAGTTCATTGACGATGCGCTTGAAGTTCGGAAACGGTGCAGTATCGACGTCGTAATATTTCGCGCCGGCGGCCTGGCTCGCCAGACATATATCGGCGAGCGTGATCGTATCGCCGTGGCAATAACGGCCCGTGGCTTTGTTCGCCAAATGCATCTCCAGCGCGGTGATGGCGGCGACGTGCCAATGCTGGCACCATTTGTGGACGGCGGCCTGATCGAACTTGAATTCGTGCTCCAGATATTCGCGCACCCGCGGCACGATCAGCGGGTGAGAATCGCAGGCGACGATTTGCGCCAATCCGCGCACGCGGGCGCGGCCGCGCGGATCGCGTGGCAATAGCGGCGGATTGGGATGGGTCTCGTCGAGATACTCGATGATTGCCAGCGATTCGAATAACGCCGGTCCGTCATCGTCGGGGACGAGCGCTGGCAGCGCCATCATCGGATTGACTGCGCGATAGGATGCCTCGCGCTGGTCGCCCTTCATCAGATTGACCTGGATCACCTCGTCGGGCGCGATGCCTTTGAGATTAAGGGCGATGCGCACCCGATAGGTCGCAAGCGAACGCCAGAACGAAAACAGTTTCACCATAATGCTCCCTTTGCTGTCGCCTGCAGCGCAGCGACGAAGGCGGGTCTCGCTATTTCTTCGCGCCGCCAGGATCGGCCTTGAGCCCGGCCGCCTCGATGCCGGCAACGGCGATGACCTCGTCATTGTCGCCGGTGTCGCCGGAAATGCCGACCGCGCCGATAACCTGGCCGCCGCCGTCGCGGACCAGAACCCCGGCGGGGTTCGGCACCAGCCGGCCGCCGCTCGCCGCGACGATCGCGCTCAGAAAATTCGGGTTTTGTGCCGCGCGCTCCATCATCGTGCGCGAGCCCCAGCCCATGCCGAGCGCGCCATAGGCCTTGCCGATGGCGATCTCGAAACGAATGATGCCCGAGCCGTCTTCGCGCTTGGCGCAGACGACGTGGCCGCCGGGATCGAGCACCACCACGGTCTGCGGCATCTGTTTAAGGTCTCGCGCTTTCTTCAGCGCAGCATCGACGATGGTCGACGCTTGAGCAAGCGTAATGGCCGACATGGTGCCTCCGATTGTTGGCGGAAAAATAATTACGGCGTGCGGCGATCGGCCCAATAGGCGGAGACCGTCGAGATTTCGACTGCGCCCGAGCGATGGCGCTTGGTCTCCTCATAGCATGCCAAAGTTTGTTCGAGCACTGGTAGTGCAATGCCGCGCGACTGAGCCTCGCTTAGCATGGCTTTCATGTCCTTGACGCCGCCGTCGACGTTGAACGTGACCGGACCGGGGTCGCCGCCCTTGAGCATCGCCGCCACGCCCGGCGCGCGTACCTTGGCGATGGTGGCGGCGCCGGACGTATCGCTCAACAGATCCATCAGCCGCTCCGGGGTGACCGGCAGCTTGCGGGTGAGCGCCAGCGCTTCGCCCAAAGCCTGCCAATAGACCATCAGTGGCAGATTCACCGCGAATTTGAGCAACGCGCCGGAGCCGACCGGACCGGCATGTTCGAGGCGGCGGCAAAGCTGCTCGAGGACCGGCTTAACGCGCGCCACGTCGGCGTCGTCGCCGCCGACAAGCCCGATGAGCTTGCCCTGACGTGCGGGTCCGGTCGAGCCGCCGACTGGGCACTCGACGAAGGCCCCGCCTTTGGCACGCACCGTGTTGCCGAGCGCGATTTCAGCCGCCGACAGCACCGTGCTCATGTCGATAAAGAGCTTTCCGGTCGGCTTGCCGCTGAGAAGGCCTGCCGGCCCGTTATAAACGGCGTCGAGCGCGGCCGCGTCGGTAAGGCTGGAGATGATAACATCGGCATGCTGCGCGAGTTCGGCCGCCGTCGCCGCAACGCTGGCGCCGGTCACCGCCCTGGCTTTGTCCGGCGTGCGATTCCACACCGTTACCTCTCGGCCGACCTCGATCAACCGTGCCGCGATAGCCGCGCCCATTTTGCCGATACCGGCGACACCGATCCGCATGCGTTATTCTCCCGGCGCTCGCATTCGGTGGCGACGATAGGCGATCGAAGCGCGGTGAGAAAGCGGCTTGCGCCTGCGTCGAGCGGGTGTCATAGCGACGCGTGCTGGCGCAAAAGGGAGTCAATGCGGCATGGCTACGGGCAACAAAGGTGTCGTCGGCATTATCGGTCTCGGCATCATGGGCGGCGCCTTCGCTGAAAATCTGGTCGCCGCCGGCTGGCGGGTGATCGGCTACGACCTCGCTGCAGCCCGCCGCCGGGCGTTGGCCCGCGCCGGGGTCGAGATTGCCGCCGACGCAGCCGATGTGGCGCGCAAGGCGAAGACCATCATCACGAGCTTGCCCAAGCCGGAAGCGCTCGCGGCGACGGCGGCAGCCATTGCCAAGACCGGTCTGCCGCCCCGCGTCGTCGTTGAAGCGTCCACATTCGCGATCGAGGACAAGGTCAAGGCGCTGGCGGTTTTGCGCAAGGCCGGCCATGTGCTGCTCGATTGTCCGATGAGCGGAACCGGTGCGCAGGCCAAAGTGAAAGATCTCGTAGTCTACGCGTCGGGCGGCGCTGCGGAGATCAAGAAACTGCGAAAGATGTTCGCGGGCTTCACCCGGGCTGTGTACGACGTCGGCGAGTTCGGCAACGGCAGCCGGATGAAATATGTCGCCAACCATCTGGTTGCCATCCACAACGTCGCCAGCGCCGAGGCGATGGTGCTCGGGATGAAGGCCGGGTTGCCGCCGCAGCTCATCTTCGATCTGATCAAGACTGGGGCCGGCAATTCGCGCATTTTCGAGTTGCGCGCGCCCATGATGGTGAAAAACGACTATGGCAACGTCACCATGAAAATCTCGGTGTGGCAGAAGGATATGGACGTGATCGGCAGCTATGCCAAAAAGATCAAAGTGCCGACGCCGATGTTCGACGCCTCCAGCCGCATCTACGAGAAGGCGCTCAAGGGCGGACATGGCGCCGAAGACACCGCCGCCGTGTGCGCCGTGCTGGAAAAGCTGGCCGGTGTTAAGCGCGGCACGAGCAAAGCGCGCAAGACCACATAAAGCCACGGCAACACGGCGACTTTTCTTCTCACGCCGGCAAGCGCGGGCTTGTGCTTGGCCTCTGCGTTGTTAGTCTCCTTGCGGCATAAGAAGACGTCCGGAGGAGATGCATGTCGTCATTTGAAGGCGAAGCGCGGATGGCGGCGGTCGCGGGCGACCGCCCAACTCTCGAGCAGCGCAGCGAAGTCCGTGACGGCATGCGCGTCGAGTGGGACGTGCCGATCGCGATGGACGATGGGTTGATCCTGCGTGCCGACGTGTTCCGGCCCCTGGCCGAAGGCCACACCCCGGTGATCTTGAGCTATGGCCCCTACGCAAAGGGGCTCGCGTTCCAAGACGGCTATCCGAGCGCCTGGCAGCGCATGACGGAAAAGCATCCCGACGTCGCCGCCGGCTCGAGCAATCTTTACCAGAGCTGGGAAGTGGTCGACCCGGAGAAATGGGTGCCGCACGACTATGCTTGCGTGCGCGTCGACTCGCGCGGCGCCGGTTGCTCGCCCGGTGTGATCGATCATTTCTCACCGCGCGAGACCAAGGATTTCTATGACTGCATCGAATGGGCTGGCGTGCAGCCGTGGTCGAACGGCAAGGTCGGTCTCAACGGCATTTCCTATTACGGCATCAATCAGTGGCATGTGGCTTCTCTCCAGCCGCCACACCTTGCCGCCATGTGCATCTGGGAAGGCGCCGCCGACTGGTATCGCGACATGACGCACCACGGCGGCATTCTCTCGACGTTCTGGGACAACTGGTACGACATGCAGGTCAAGACCGTGCAGTACGGTGCCGGCGAACGCGGCAAAAGAAGCCGCGTACATGGCGGCCTGGTCTGCGGGCCCGAGATCTTTTCCGACGAGCAACTGGCTAGGAACCGCAGCGATTTCGGCGCCGACATCGCCGCACACCCGCTCGACGACAGCTATCACCGCGCCCGCTCGCCGGTGTGGTCGAAGGTGAAGGTGCCCTTCTTGTCGACCGCCAATTGGGGCGGTCAGGGACTGCATCCGCGCGGCAATTTCGAAGGCTTTGTTCGTGCCGCATCGAAGCAAAAATGGCTCGAAGCCCATGGCATCGAGCATTGGACGCATTTCTACACCGATTACGGCCGCGATCTGCAGCTGCGCTTCTTCGATTACTTCCTGCACGGCAAGAAAAACGGCTGGGACAAGCAGTCGCCGGTGCAGCTCCAAGTGCGTCACGCCGACCGCTTCGTCGAACGCGCAGAGAAAGACTGGCCGCTCAAACGTACCAAATGGACCAAGCTCTACCTCGATCCGGCGTCCGGCTCGCTCGGCGAGAAGGCGCCGAAGAAGAAGGCGGTCATACGTTTCGAGGCGATAGGTGACGGTGTCACCTTCATGACGCCGCCGCTCGCCCGCGAGACAGAGATCACCGGGCCGTCCGCGGTCAAGCTTTTCGTTTCGTCGTCGACCAGAGATGCCGACATTTTTGTCGTGCTAAGGGTGTTCTCGCCCGATCTGAAGGAAGTGGTCTTTCAGGGCGCCATCGATCCGCATACGCCGGTCGGCCAGGGGTGGCTGCGCGCTTCGCATCGTCAGCTCGACAAGAAATTGTCGAAACCGTACCGGCCCTATCACAGCCATACCAAACGGCAGCCGCTCAAGCCAGGCGAGGTGGTGGCACTCGATATCGAGATCTGGCCGACGTCGATTGTGGTACCGGTCGGCCATCGGATCGCACTCACAATCCGTGGCAAAGATTACGTCTATGGCGGACCGAGTGGCGGGAGGTTGTCAAATTTCAAAAACGAACTTACCGGTTGCGGCCCTTTCCTGCACGACGATCCGCGCGACCGTCCGCCGGAAGTTTTTGCCGGCGTTACCGGTCTGCATTTCGGCGCGCAGCGGCCGTTTTTGCTGCTGCCCATCATTCCGCCCAGGAAAAATTAGTCGTATAAGGCGCATCTCAATCGTACGCCCGTGCGATAAGAAGAACAGGCCGCATTCAATGTGGTCTCAAAGGGAGGCTTGGATGTCTCGGAATGTCAGTCGTCGTGGGCTCCTTTCATCTGCTGCGGTGGGAGCGGCGGCGGCAACGATACGCTTTCCAGCGCCGGCGATTGCGCAATCCGCTCCCATCAAAGTCGGGCTGCTGACGGTGAAGACAGGGCCGTTGGCGCAAGGCGGCATTCAGATGGAGCAGGGTGCGATCACCTATCTGAAGCAGGCCAATTACACGATGGCTGGCCGCAAGGTCGATTTTGTCAGCGCTGACACTGGTGGCGCGCCCGCCGGTGCCAAGACCAAAGTGCAGGAACTGGTCGAACGCGACAAAGTCGACGTCATTATCGGTCCATTGGCCGCTTTCGAGCTCTATGCCATCAACGATTACGTGCAGCAGCAAAAGATGCCGACGCTCAGTCTCGCTGCGGCGGACAACCTCACGCAACGAACGCCCAACCCGTATCTGATACGGGCTTCGGCGTCATCGTCGCAGGCCATGCAGCCGCTGGGCGATTATGCGGCCACGGAGATGAAGCTGAAGCGAGTGATCGGGCTGGCCGACGATCTGGCGTTCGGCTACGAAGAAATTGGCGGCTTCCAGGCAGCGTTCGAGAAGGATGGCGGATGCCTGGTGACCAAGCTCTGGCCCCCGCTGTCCACCCCGGACTACACGCCATATGTGGCGCAGATCGCTGACTGCGACGGCGTCTGTCAGGGCTTTGCCGGATCCAACCCGCTGCGCTTCATGAAGGCCTATGGCGACGCAGGACTGAAATATCCAGTGGTCACCGGCGAAGTCGGCGGCGACGACGCGTTGCTTAAGAGCTTTGGCAATGAAGCCATCGGCCTCATTTCGTGCTGCCCTTATTCGCTCGATCTCGAGAGCGACGCCAACAGCCGTTTCATAGAAGCCATGGTGAAGGATTTCAACATCGTGCCCGGCTTCTATGCCGCGGGCATTTTTGTCAATTTCCAGGTGATCGAAGCCGGCCTGAAGGCGACCGGCGGGGACATTGGCGACAAGTCGAAGTTCATGGCGGCGATGCGCGCGGTCGAGTTGCCGGATACCCCCCGCGGGCCGATCAAATTCGATCACTTGGGCAATGTGGTGGGCACGTTCTGCATCCGGCGCTGCGGTACCGAAGGGGCAAAATACGGGCTCAAATTATGGAATAAGATCATCAAGAAATACGACAACGTCAGTCAATTCTGGACCTGGCCGGAACAGGAATTTTTGGCCCACCCGGTCTATTCGCGCGACTATCCGCCGCTGCGGAAGTGTTAAAAATGCGCGACAATAGCGGACTTTACAGGGTGGCCGTGCTTCGCCCAAGATAAGCGGAATGATATCGTGGCGAGGAACACGACGGCTTGGATGCCTGTTGCGTGGGGGACGCGACAGGCTTTCGGGCGTAACCGCGTGGGTCAAACGGGAGGATAAAGATGATTCGGAAGCCACTGTCTTCGAAAGTCAGCCGCCGGGCGGTCTTGGCCGGCACCGCCGCGGGCGCGGCGGCCGCCGTGACCCGCTTTCCATCGCCGGCCATCGCGCAAGCCAAGCCGTTTAAGCTCGGTCTCCTCACGGTGAAGACCGGGCCCCTTGCACAAGGCGGCATCCAGATGGAACAGGGCGTGATCACGTACCTGAAGGAGACCAATTACACGATGG
Organism: Xanthobacteraceae bacterium; assembly: GCA_049796395.1. Taxonomy (GTDB): domain Bacteria; phylum Pseudomonadota; class Alphaproteobacteria; order Rhizobiales; family Xanthobacteraceae; genus BOG-931. Next base: position 26,004 of record JBARER010000115.1, on the reverse strand, counting down.
GCGGCCGCAAGGTCGATTTCGTTTCTGCCGATACGGGCGGCAATCCGGCCGGCGCCAAGACCAAGGCGCAGGAACTCATCGAGCGCGACAACGTCGACGTCATTTTGGGCCCGCTCGCCGCCTTCGAGATGTACGCCATCAACGAATACGTCACCCAGCAAAAAATGCCGACGCTCTGTTTGGCTGGCGCCGACAACCTCACCCAGCGCACGCCGAGTCCGTATCTGTTACGCTCGTCGGCGACATCTTCGCAAGCCATGCAGCCGATGGGGCATTATGCGGCGACCGAACTCAAGCTCAAGCGCGCGGTCACCATCGTCGAAGACTTCGCCTTCGGCTACGAGCAGATCGGCGGCTTTCAGGCCGCGTTTCAGAAAGACGGCGGTTGCGTGGTCAACAAGCTTTGGCCGCCGCTGGTCACGCCCGATTACACGCCCTATGTCGCGCAAATCAGCGATTGTGACGTCGTGTGCCAAGGCTTCGCCGGGTCGAACCCGTTGCGCTTCATGAAATCCTATGCCGGCGCGGGACTGAAATATCCGGTGGTGACCGGGGAAACTGGCGGCGACGACGCCTTGCTGAAGAGTTTCGGAGAAGAGGCGGTTGGGCTCGTCAGCTGCACGCCGTACTCGCTCGATCTCGACACCGACGGCAATAATCGCTTCGTTCAAGGTATGTTGACCAATTACAATGCAGTCCCCGGGCAGTACGCCGCGATACTCTATGTCAACTGCCAGGTTGTCGACGCGGCTTTGAAAGCGCTCAACGGAGACGCCAGCAATCGCGACAAGCTCATGTCGGCGCTCAAGGCGGTCAACCTGTCCGATACGCCGCGCGGACCGATCAAGTACGATCACCTGAACAATGTCATCGGTACCTTTTATATTCGGCGCTGCGGCACGGAGGGTACCAAATATGGGTTGAAGCTCTGGAACAAGACCATAAAGACCTACGAGAATGTAAGTCAGTTCTGGACTTGGCCCGAAGCGGAGTTCCTCGCCCATCCCGTCTATTCGCGGGACTATCCGCCGCTGACCAAATGCTAACCGTCGCGAGTCTGAACCTCATCTGTTAGGGATCATTTTCTGAGTATCAAAAAAGGGTCCGGATTGCGTCGGCGCGATACGGGCTACCAAGGGGTGGGGCGGCGGTTATGACATTCTGGCTGCTGCTCACCGTCAACAGTGTGACGTTCGGCGGTTTGTTGTTTTTGTTGTCGGCCGGCTTCTCCTTGATCTTCGGGCTAATGCGCATCCCCAATTTGACGCACGGCTCGATGTTCATGGTCGGCGCCTATCTCGGCACGACGCTCCTCTCCGGCGCGCTCGGCTTCACGTTGAATTTCTGGGCCGCGGCCGTTATTGCCGCGTTTGAAGTCGCGATTTTGGGCGCCTTGATGGAGCGTCTGCTGTTGCGGCGGCTTGCCGGCCAGCAGCTCGCGCAGGTGCTGGTAACGTTGGGCGTTTCGTTCATGGTCGCGGATCTGTGCCTGATGGGGTGGGGCGGCGATCCGATTTCGGTGGCGACGCCGGCGGGTCTCACAGGTTTCATCCGCTTTGCCGGCGCCGCATTCCCGCTCTACCGCATGGCGGTTATTGTGATCGCAGTCGTATTTGCCGTCGCACTGTGGCTGATGCTGGAGCGCACGCGGCTTGGCGCCATGATCCGTGCCGGCGTCGACGATCCGCAAATGGCGCGCGTCGTTGGCATTCGCGTCTCGCAGCTCTTCACCATCGTGTTCGCTCTGGGCGCTGGGCTTGCCGGTTTTGCCGGCGTGATCGGTGGCCCGATCCTGTCGGTCTATCCAGGGCTCGATCAGGACATGCTCCCTCTCGCACTGGTCGTGGTCATTCTCGGCGGCACCGGCAGCCTGTTGGGCTCGTTCGTCGGCAGCATCGTTATCGGGTTCCTCTACAATTTCGGCCAGGCACTCCTGCCGGAGCTTGCCTATTTCATCTTGTTTTTGCCGATGGTGCTCGTCCTCGTGCTGCGGCCGCAAGGTCTGTTCGGAGGCCAGATCCTGTGAGCGGTCTTGCAGCCGGTCCAACCAAGACCGCCTCATCCGGCGCCGTTATCGCGCGCCGCGTGGCCATTCTTATTGCCGTGCTGGCGCTGATCGCGGTGCCTTTCGTCATTCAGCAGGTCTATTACGTCAATATCGCCAGCCAGATTCTGCTCTACGCAGTTTTTGCCTTGGGCCTGAACGTGCTCGTCGGCTATGCCGGCTTGGTGTCGCTCGGTCATGCCGGGTTGTTTGGAATCGCGGCTTATATCGACGCGTATTTATTGAGCGCCGGCCACGGTCATGCCCTGGCGATCTCAGCCACGCTGTTGGGTGCGCTTGCGGCGACCGCGGTATTCGCCGCCTTGTCGCTGCGCGCCACCGGTATCAGTTTCATCATGATCACGCTTGCGCTCGGTGAAATCATCTGGGGGCTCGCCTACCGCTGGATCAGCGTTACTGGCGGCGACAACGGCATCAGCGTATCCACACGGCCTGCGCCATTCGGGATTCCGCTCGACTCGCCCCAGGCCTTTTATGACGCGACCCTCGTAGTCTTTCTGATGGCCGTTGCCGTGGTGGCGATATTCGTGCGTTCGCCCTTCGGCGCGGCATTGCGCGGCACACGCGACCAGCCGCGCCGCATGACCGCGCTCGGCTACCATGTCTGGATGATCCGGTTCGGAGCTTTCATGCTTTCCGGGCTGCTGACCGCGGCCGCCGGCGTTCTCTTCGTCTATTACAACGAGTTCATCAGCCCGCAGGCGCTGGCGCTCACGGCGTCGGCGGAAGGCCTGCTGATGGTGATTTCGGGCGGCGCCGGAACGTTGCTTGGGCCGGTGGCCGGCGCGGCGCTGGTCGTGATCGTCAAAAATGTCGTGAGCGCCTATATCACCCGCTGGAATTTCATGCTTGGCGCCATCTTTGTCGCCATCGTCATCTTCATGCCGGAAGGCCTGGTACCCGGTGCGGTGCGGCTGACGCGCTCGGCTTGGCGCGCGACAAGGCCGAAGCCATGAGCGCGCTTCTCGTCACCAATTTGAACAAATCGTTTGGCGGCCTTCGCGTCACCACCAACGTCAACCTCGATATCGCCGCCGGCGAGCGCCGACTGATCATCGGTCCCAACGGTGCCGGCAAGACCACGCTGTTCAACCTGATTACCGGCGAGATTTCCCCTGACAGCGGTTCGGTCGCGCTGTTCGACCGCGATATCACCCGGATGCCGAGCCGCAAGCGCACGCATCTCGGCATGGCGCGGACCTATCAGATTATTACGCTGTTCGCGGCGGACACGATCGCGCATAACGTGACGCTGGCTCTGCTCGGTCTGTCGCCGCTGCGGTGGAATCCGCTGATCCCGCTCAGCCGGCAGCAGCAATTGATCGAGCAGGGTCGCCAGGCGCTCGAGCATGTCGGTCTCGCTCACATCGCCGGCCGGCCGCTGGCACAGACGTCGTATGGCGAACGGCGGCGCGTCGAGATCGCCATGGCGCTGGCGCAGAAGCCCAAAGTGCTGCTGCTCGACGAGCCTTTTGCCGGGCTCTCGATCGACGAGCGTCAGGACGTGCGCAAGCTTCTCAACGCCATACCGCGCGATGTGACCATCGTGATGATCGAGCACGACATGGACACTGCATTGGAGCTTGCCGACCGCATTACGCTCCTGCATTTCGGCGAGGTGATTGTCGAGGGCACCCGGGCCGAAGTGGTGGCCGATCCGCGTACGCGGGAGGTCTATCTTGGCGAATAATGCGCTCAGTCTCAGCGGCATCGAAGCCTTCTACGGCGACAGCCACGTGCTGCAGCAAGTGTCGTTTGCTCTCGGCCAGGGCCGGCTGCTCGGCCTCCTTGGGCGCAACGGCGCCGGTAAGTCGACTTGCATGAATGTCAGCGTTGGGGTGCTGCCGCCACGCGCCGGCAGTGTGGAAGTATTCGGCACTGCCGTGACCCGGCTGCCGCCGGAACAGATCGCGGCACGGGGCGTGGCGCTGGTGCCGCAGGGCCGGCGCGTCTTCCGCAGCTTGACCGTACGCGAAAATCTGATGGTTGCCGCCCATGCCGGCTTCGTCACCCGCCATGCGCCGTGGACGCTGGATACGGTCTTTGCCATGTTCCCGCGGCTCGCCGAACGGCGCGGCCAGCTCGCCGGTCACCTGTCGGGCGGCGAACAGCAGATGCTGGCCATCGGCCGGGCGCTGATGGCCAATCCCCGCGTTCTATTGATGGACGAGCCGTCGGAAGGCCTGGCCCCGCAAATCGTCGCCGAGGTCATGGGCACGATCCGCAAACTGAAGGAGAGCGGCCTGTCGATCGTTCTCGTCGAGCAGAGCCCGAAGCTCGTTTTCGACATTGCCGACGATATCGTCATTCTCAATTCGGGCCGCGTGGCGGTGGTTTCTACGGCCGAAAAGCTCAAAACCGACGGTGTCGATCTGCGGCAGCATCTTGGGGTGTTTTAGCAATACCCCTTATGCCGCCGTACGTTATTTCTTCATTTCTTTGTCATGATCATCGCTGCCGAGATGCCGGCCTTTCTTCGGGGGCGGTTTGCCGCGATGTGCTTTAATTAATCTGACCGATATTGCAAATTGCAAAACTCGCGGTCACCATGGCGGCGGCGTGTCTGGAGGGGCATCACGTGATTACCGTACCCGAATTGGCGGCGGAGGCTTTGGGCTCTTTTCTTCACGAGCACATGAGCCGCAGATTCAGCTCGACCCACGCCGACCTGACCGAGCTCGTGCCATCGGTTGCCAGACTGGCGGTCGAATGCATCGGCAATAGCGATGCCTTGTACCACAACGTCGAGCACACCATGCTGGTGACATTGGTGGGCTACGACATCATGAAGGGCAGGTCGCTTTTAACGCCGACCTATCCCAGCGACTACGCGCACATGCTGGTGGCCTGTCTGATGCACGACATCGGCTATGTGCGCGGCATCCTAAAGGGCGATGGGGCCGACGGCTACGTCATTGACGGCAAAGGCAACAAGACGAAATTACCGCGCGGTGCCTCCGACGCGGCACTGTTGTCGCACCACGTCGACCGCTCGAAGCTATTCGTGATGGACCGCATTTCCAAAATCGAGATGCTCGATGCCGAGCGCATCGCTCGCGCCATCGAGTTCACTCGCTTTCCGTCGCCCCATGGAGGCGACGACGAAGAGAACGAAGAAGGCCTTCTGGTGCGCGCCGCCGATCTCATCGGTCAACTCGGCGATCCGCATTATCTGCGCAAAGCCAACGCACTATATTTCGAATTCGAAGAGGTTGGGATGAATCGTCAGCTCGGCTACACCTCGCCGGCCGATCTCACTGATCTTTATCCGCAGTTCTACTGGAATAGCATTTCGCCGCACATCCAGACTGCTATCCGCTACCTCAATGTCACGTCAAGCGGACGGCAATGGATCGCCAATCTTTACAGCAACGTGTTCCGTGCCGAGCGCGAGCTCAGTCTTTGCGGCCTGCAACGCTGAGTTCGGATCCGGAAGGGCAGCTCCACATTTGAGCGTCCGCATGGCTGGCCCGCTCTTGCACTATGCGACTTCCTATGCTTTTCCCGCCTGCGTCGAATACGGATGCAAGGAAACCCATGCCCAATCTCTGGAATAAGTACGGCCCCACCGCGGCGCGCAAGCACGGCAAGTCCGGGCGTGAGGTGCGGCCGAAAACCGTCACCATCGACATTCACGCCCATGTCGATGTACCGGCGGCGGCGGAATTCGTCGCGCCGCATCTCGATATGGCGGCGATTCCGCTGTTCCATTTCGCGACGCCACCATCGCAGGCGCTGACTCAGAAACAGACCGCCGACCTTGCCGCGCGCCGCGGTGCCGAACATCGGCTCGCCGATCTCGACGCCATGGCCATCGATGTGCAGATGATCGCGCCGCCGCCGCTGCAATGTTACTACTCGGTCCCGCTCGACGTTGCGGTGAAGGCAGCGCGGCTTGTCAACGACGGCATCGCCGAATATTGCGGCAGGCATCCGGACCGCTTCAAAGGCTTTGGCTCGGTGCCGATGCCCGACGGCAATGAGGCCGCCAAGGAGCTTGAGCGCTGCGTTAAGATGCTTGGCTTCCCCGGTGTCGAAATCCTCACTAATGTGAACGGCAAGGAGTTGTCCGATCCGGCCTTTGCCCCGTTCTGGAAGAAGGCCGAGGAGCTCGGTGTTGTGGTGATGATCCATCCCAACGGATTCACCGAGGCCTCGCGCTTCACGCGCTTTTACTTCAATAATGTCATCGGCAATCCGCTCGAGACTACGATCGCGCTGCACTATCTGATTTTCGACGGCGTGCTCGAACGGCATCCTCGCCTGAAAATCCTCGCTGTGCACGGCGGCGGCTATCTCGGCGCCTATTCGGGCCGTATCGACCACGCCTGGGGCGCGCGCTCGGACGCGCACGGCGATCTGCCGCAGCCGCCGACGACGTATCTCAAGCGCATCTATGTCGACACGGTGGTGTTCACGCCCTACCAGCTCGCCGAGCTGGTGCGGGTATTCGGGGCCGATCACGTGGTGATGGGCACGGATTATCCTTTCGACATGGCCGAGTTTGATCCGGTCGGTCATATCGCCGGCATCGAGGGGTTCGATACCTCGACGGTCGCCGCACTCGCCGGCGGCAACAGCAAGAGATTGCTCGGCTTGTGATACCGAGTTCGGCCGTTGGCCGAACTCGGACTGGCGGAACCGCGCCGCTATTTGGTTTCGGGCGCGGGAGCTGCCGGCGCCGCCGGCGGGGCCATCTGACCGACGGGCGGTGACGCGATCGGCGCGGCTGAAGGAGCAGAAGGCGCCGCCGCTGCGGGCGGCGGGGCGGGATTAGCCGTCTTGGCGTAGACGTTGCCCGGTACGATGGTCATGACGAACGTTGTCGGCGTCTCGCCTGGGCCGAACGGGCCAGGAACCTGGTGCGACACAGCCGGCAGGCTTTGCAGATAGGCAGCGATCGCCAGCGCGTCCGATTTCGTCAAGTCCTTGTATGCGTCGTAAGGCATGGCGGGCGCGAGCTTGCGTCCTTGCGGCGTCATTCCCGTGGTGATTGCGGCGACAATCTGTGCCGTCGTCCACTTGCCAAGGCCGGTCGTTTTGTCCGGCGTGAGATTAGGTCCGACAAAAACCCCGAGTCCCGGGATGGCGAAGCCGACATCGGAGCCGCCGAGGAATTTGCTCATATCCGGCTTGCCGAAAAAGTGCCCGGGCGTATGACAATCGGTGCAGCTTCCGATTGTGACAAGATATTTGCCGCGCGCGATCTGATGCTGATTGGCCGCATGCGCGGCAAGCGGCGCCATGAGCGCTGCGCCGGCAAGTGCGACAAGACATGACAGTAGCGTTCCCACTTTCAATTTCGTTCCCCTTTGGCTCGGCGCTCGGGACAGCCGGACGCGTCCCGAATGTGCACCGAAATCTTGCCCGAAAAATCCCGACTTGGAAATAACCCGTGTGACGCCGTTGGGAAATAACGGCGCGCGTCTGCGCAATAACGGATTTCTCAGCGGTTGCTTTACCATCTGAAAGCCTCCGCCATTGCCGCGATCAAGGCGAGGCCTGCGGGAACCAGCATCGGATGGTCGATCAGGTGCAGAGCAACCGCACCGAGCAGCGCCCCTACGGCGTAAGCAATCCATGAGGCCGTCAACAGCGCCAGCGCGCTCCGATGCCCTGGTTGCGAGGGATTTTCTACGGTTGAGCCAAGCTGGACCAGGTTGCCGGTGATAAAGACGGTATTGAGCGGCACGCCGGCAATCGTGCGCACGGCCGCATTTTGCATGCCGAGCGCGGCGGCAACAACGGCGGCGCTCCAGTGGCTGGTGATGAATTCGGAAGCCGCCAGCATCAGCGCGGTCGCCACGAGCGCCGCTGCGGCCGGTATCTCACGCTTGACTGCGCTGCGCGTGAGGATGACCGCAGCGAAAAACGCCGCCACGATGCCGATATGATAGCCGGCATGATCGAGCCGCCAATGCGCAAAATCGATGCCGAGCAGAACCGTATTGCCCGTCATGGCGCCGACGAAGGTGTCGTAGCGCAGATAGGCGATGGCGTCGGCCGACCCGCCGATCATGCACAGCAACACCGTCCGTCCGATGTCGCGCGCCTGCATCAGCGAGCCCTCGTATCGTCAGCGCCGCCTCTGTTTCTTTGGCGGCTTTAATTGAATCACCGAAGCCGACGCGCCAGCGCTTCGCCGTAGTGCCTCCTTCAGGCTCGCCGGCCGGCCGTGCTTCTTGAGGAGGTCGCGGAACGCCTCGTCGGCGAGCTCTTGAAACTCTTTCATCTGATCGCGGCCGAGCAGATCGAGCTGTTGCCAGGTCTCATCGTCGACCAGCACGCGCTTGCCCGGCATCAGCTCGCCTTCTTGTGCCGCGCCGTACTGCGGGTCGACGATCGCGCCGTCTTCTTTGCCGCGGGCTTTGACGCGCGTGCGCTCGATCGCGAGGCCGCTTGCCGGGAGCGACCGCTCTCGGCTTTGCCGCCGGTCTTAACGCTTTGGCGCAGCGCATCCATCAGGTTGATGACGTTCGAGGGTGCGCGCTCCTGCGGCCGCTCGATCTTCTCGCCCTTCTGCTTCTTGCGCAGCAGGTCCTTCAGCGCGTCTTCGTAGTCGTCCTTGAATTCCGCCGGCTTGAAGTGCCCGGCCTTGCTTTCGATGATATGGACGGCGAGGTCGAGCATGTCCTTGGGGATTTTCTGGTCTTCGATGGTGTCGAAATATTCGTCTTCCTTGCGCACCTCGTAAGGGTAGCGCAACGTGACCCCGACCATGCCCTTGCCGCGGGCTTCGAGCGCGATGATGTGTTCGCGCGACGTGAACACGACCTTGCCCAGCGCCACCATGCCTTCCTTGTGGATGGCCTCGCGGATCACGGCGAAGGCCTGCTGGCCGACGTCGCCATCCGGCACGATGTAATATGGATCGCGCATAAACAGCTCGTCGATCTCGCTGCGCGGCACGAATTCCCCGATGTCGATGATATGCTTGGAGTCGATGGCGACGGCCTCGATCTCCTCCGGCTCAAGCTCGATATATTCGCCCTTGGCCAGCTCGTAGCCTTTGATGATATCGGCGCTCTCCACCTCGTCGCCGGTTTCGGCGTCGATTTTCTTATAGCGGATGCGGTTGCCGGTCTCTTTGTTGAGCTGGTGGAAGCTGATCTTTTCCCGTTCCGAGGTCGCCGGATAAAGCGCGATCGGGCAGGAGACGAGCGACAGCTTGAGATAGCCTTTCCAATACGCACGCGGGGCCACGGCCTTACTCCATTACTCATCCGGACGTTCGGGGACGCGGATTTTAACGATATCAGGGAACGGGCGTTCCACAAGGGAACTCACAGCCGCGTAGTTACCGAACGTTTCTTCTTTGTTCTTTGTGCCGGCAGGGCCTAAGCTCGCGTCGTTGACCGATTCGCGAGCCAAAACGATGCCAGCCGGAAGCGCACTCAGAAAACTACCGAGAAACGAAGAAGCGCCCAAGGGTCGGGCCAAGGAGCTTTTCGGTGTGTCGGCCAAGGAGCGGTCCAAGCCGCGGCTGTTCCACGCCAGGATGGTGGTCACCCGGCTTGAGGAATGGTGCGTCGAAGCGTCGACGCCACAGGAAGCCGAGGCGCTGTTGGCCGCTGGCGGCGGTCATCGCTGCACGCCCGGCGAAAGCATCCAGGTCGAGTTCGATCAGCTGATCGACGAATAGCGCGCCCGCCGCGTATTTTCGCTGGCACCCACGCCAACGAGCCTGCTCCGGCGGAGACGAAGTCGCCTGCTGTCGCAAATTGGACATTCCACGGTGTAAGGTTGTGCTTGGCTGGCTTGGGCGAGGCTTGGGCGCGCGGTCCGGATCGCCATCAGTTCCTATGGTGCGCCCATGAATGGCACCCTTGATGGGCTCCTGTGGGCTTAAGCAGAATTCCGGTGTGGGATGACGGCGATTGAGTTAGTGGTGTCTGCGCCAGCCGAGGGTTCTGGCGCGGCCAGCGTCAATTTCCTCGGCCGGGAGGCGACCTATTGGCGCCTGCGCATCAAGGGCGCGGCGCTGTTGATATTCACGCTCGGTATTTACCGTTTCTGGTTCGCCACCGATGTCCGCCGTTACCTGTGGTCGAACACCGAAATCGGCGGCGAAACGCTGGAATATACCGGGCTCGCCACCGAGCTTCTCGGCGGTTTCCTGCTCGCGGTCGCCATTGTCGGGCCACTTTACACCGGGATCGCATCGGCCGCGCTGGCGTTCGATGCCGCCGAGGTAGCGATCGTTGCGGGCGGGGTGCTGCTTGTCATTCTCCTCAGCCAATTTGCGCTGTATCGGGCGCGACGCTACCGGCTGACGCGCACGGTGTTTCGCGGCGTGCGTTTTGATCAGCATGGCTCGGCCTGGCGCTATGCGCCGTTGGCGCTGTTCTGGTGGTCGCTGGCCGTCTTGACGTTCGGGCTCGCTTACCCGTGGGCGCAAGCCAGCCTGCAGCGCTACAAGATGCGTCACACCAGCTATGGCGATCTGCCCGGCGCCTTTGCCGGATCTGGACTGACGCTGTTTCTGCGTGCGATGCCGATCTGGCTTTTGGTGATAGGGCCGATCGTTGCGTCGCTTGGCGCGCTTGACCGCATGGTCGATTGGAATGCGCTCAACGCCATGATGGCGCAAGGCGGAAGCAAGCCGCTTGCTTTGCTCGTCGGCAACTCGGGCATCGACGTCTTTGTCATGATCAGCGCGGCGGCGGGATTAAGCCTCGGCGCAGCGGTGCTGCTCTATCCGTTATTCGCCGCCGTTATGATGCGCTGGTGGATTTCGGGACTGCGTTTCGGCACGGTGACGGTGCGATCACACCTGTCCGTGGCGCAGGTTTACCGCATCTATTTGCGCTTTCTGCTTTACGCCGTTCCGTATGTGGTGGCGGTATCGACGATCGGCGGCGCGTCCATGTTCCTAAGCGACAGACTCATCGGTTCGAGTCACGATTCCATGCTTACGGAATTGTTCGCCAGTACGCTGTCGCTGGCGATCTATGTGCTTTTCGTGCTCGGCGCATCCACGATTTATCAGGTCGTCGTCACCTTCGCGATGTGGCGGCTTTCCGCACAAACCGCCGAACTTATCGACGCCGAGGCGCTCGGATGTGTCCGCGCCGGCGGCACGCCGGACTCAGCGCTCGGTGAAGGCCTGGTCGATGCACTCGGGGTCGGGGGCATCTGATGCTGGAGCCGGCGATCGCGCCAGCCCTGCGCGGCCTGGCAGTCTATTTCGACGGAACGTCGAGTGCGCGTAACGATGTGGCTATCGAAGTCACCGGCGGAGGATTATGCATTCTGAGCTTCGGCAGGACCGGTTCCGCCCGCGTGCTCGATGAATGGGCCTATGCCGAGTTACGGCGGATGTCGGCGCCCGACGGAATGCTCCGCCTTGGACGGCGCGGCGAAACGCTGCTTGCGCGTCTCGAAATCCGCGATCCGGTCCTGATCGACGCGATCGAAAATCGCGCCGTTGCACTCGACCGCGACGGTGCGCTGGAACAGCGGCTCCGCCGCAAGGTCGTGGCGTTGAGCTTCGCCGCCGCGGCTTCGCTTGTCGTCACTGCCGCTTTCGGCCTGCCGGCGCTCGCCAATCGGCTCATTCCTTTGGTGCCGCTTGGCGTCGAGCATCAACTCGGCGCGGCCATCGACAAGAACATACGCCCTTCGCTCGATAGCAGACATCTCGGTCCTGCCTTCGCCTGTGGCGCCGGGCCGAGCGAGGCCGCCGGCCGCGCCGCCCTCGATAAACTGGTCGGCAAACTCGAAGCCGCGGCGGCGCTGCCCATCCCTCTGCATGTCGAGGTGGTACGCCGCGCCGAGCCCAACGCCATGGCTCTGCCGGGCGGCCACATCTATGTCGATGACGGCCTCATCGCCAACGCCGCGACACCTGACGAATTAGCCGGTGTGCTGGCGCACGAGATCGGTCATGTCGCCCATCGCGACGGCACCCGCACGGTGCTGCAGACAGCCGGCCTGTCGTTTCTGTTCGGCATGATGCTCGGTGATTTTGTCGGCGGCGGTGCGGTGGTGATCGCGGCAAAAACCGTGCTGAAGTCGTCCTATTCGCGCCGCGTCGAAGCCGCGGCGGACGCCTATAGCGTCGCCGTGATGGAAAAGGCGGGCGGCGATCCGCGCGCGCTCGGCGTCATTTTGGCGCGCATTGTCAGCGACAAGCAGCACGGCATGAAGCTTTTGCTCGACCATCCGGAGACCAAGGACCGCATTGCCGCGATCGACGCCCTTGCCGTGACCGGGGCGACCACGCCGCTGCTTGACGCGGCGGACTGGAATGCGCTGAAACAAATTTGTGCCCCACTGCCGGGGCAGAACGGCGGAACGGGCAACGGCCAAGCGTCCGGTCAAGCTGGTACCCGTTAGCCGCCGCGAGCGAGAATCCCGCCAATAATGCGACATCGCATCCTCAACGATCAACCGGTCTCGCGGCTCGCGATCTGGGCGCGCCGCGTCGCCCTGTTTTCGCTCGCCGCCACACTGGTTGCGATCATCATCGTGCGCTCGGGTGCGCTCGACATCGTGCCGGCCCTCTCGACGCTGGGCGGTGCGCTGGTTCTGGCCTGCGTTGGCATCCTGCTCGCGCTTGCCTCCTGCGTGATCATCTGGCGCGACGGCATCGGCGGCGGCCGTTACGCGGCGACCGCCTTCGTCATCGGCTTTGCGCTGATTGCCTACCCGGCCTATCTCGGTATCAAGGCTTACCGGTTGCCCGCGATCTACGACGTGACTACCGATCCGATCGATCCGCCGCAATTCGACGCCATTGCGCGGTTGCGGCCCCGCGACGCCAATCCGGTCGCCTATGCCGGGCTCTATGCCGCGGAGCAGCAGAACGCGGCCTATCCCGATATCGCACCCGACGAGACCACGGCGACGCCGCAAGAGGCCTATAACGCGGTGATGAAAGTCATCGCCAAACGGCGTTGGCGGGTCGTCGATGCGCGGCCGCCGCAAGCGGCGCTGCCGCGCGTGGCCGATGCCCGGCAATCCAGCGACCCTGCCGTGCGCGACGGCCTCATAGAGGCGATCGCGCGGACGCCGATCCTCGGCTTCCGTGACGACGTGGTGGTGCGGGTGCGGGCGACCACCGACGGCGCCCGCATCGACGTGCGCTCGGCGTCGCGCTACGGCCGGCATGATTTTGGCACTAACGCAACACGTGTGCTCAATCTGATCGACAACGTCGACAACGTCCTAGCGACGCCGGTGCCCGAGCGGCCGGAAAAGAAACCGGTCGCACCGCCGTCCCGTCAGTCTGAGGGCAAAGCATCGGCCAAGCGGTAAGTGCCTTCAATCGACGGCGGCCCGTCGGTGGCGACCGCATCGCGGGCCGCCAGATCTTCCAAATGCGCCAGCACTGACAGCGCGGCGGCGCCGGCAAGCCGTGGATCGAGCCCGATATAGACCGCTTTGACGATGGTCGGGATGTCGGCCGCGCCTTTGTGCAGCCGGTGCATGATCGAAGCCTCACGGCCCTGGCGATGGCGGATCAAAAACTGCACAAAGCGCGGCGCATCGCGCACCGGCATGCCGTGGCCGGAAAGATAAAGCAACTCCGACCGCCGCGCGAGCTTATGCAGCGATGCCATGTAGTCGCTCATCGCGCCATCGGGCGGCGCCACGATGGTGGTCGACCAGCCCATGACGTGATCGCCGGCAAACAGCAGGTTGGCCTCTTTCAGCGCAAAGGCCATGTGATTGGCGGTATGGCCAGGCGTGGTCACCGCTTCCAAGGTCCAGCCGTTCCCCGATATAACCTCGCCATCGGCCAGCGCGACGTCCGGGCGGAATTCCATATCCGCGGACGCATCCGACCGGCGCGTCTCACCGATATGCAGCGGCCGCGCCAGCCGATGCGGACCTTGCGCGTAGACGATCGCGCCGGTCGCGGCCTTGATCTTTGGCACCGCAGGTGAATGGTCGCGATGGGTGTGGGTGACGAATATGCCGGTGACGGTCTCGCCGCGCACCGCGTCAAGGAGCGCCGCGATATGGGCATCGTCATCGGGTCCGGGATCCAGAATCGCGACTTTGCCGCGGCCGATGATGTAGCTCATCGTGCCTTTGAACGTGAACGGTCCGGGATTGTCGGCGGGTACGGCGCGCACGCCGGGCGCGACTTCGCTGGCGCGGTCGGGCTTAAGATCGAAAGTCTTGTCGAAAGGGACGTCGTCGTTCATGCGGCTAAAATAATCATTTACGCAGCGTAAGCTCGAACCCGATGGGGTCCAGCCGGAACTCGCCGTTTCCGAACTGCGACTGGGACACCAATTCCGCCATGCTGTCCCTGGTGTAGGCGCGTGCCTTTAGCATGAAACGGAAGGTCAATTTAATGATTGCCGCGGCGACGAAGCCACGATTTTTGAAATAGTTGGCAACCGCGCGGGATGAATAATCCTTGCGCAGATCGATGATCAGCGCGGTGCCGGCCGGCTTGAGGACGCGATGCATCTCGTTGAGTGCCACCAGTGGGCGGCTGAAATTCTTGAAAGCGGCGCGGCAGACGATGGTGTCGAATTGATCGTCGGGAAACGGCAAATCGGCAGCGTCACCGTGCTCGAAATCGACGTCGACACCGGCGCTGCGGGCGTTGTCCCCGGCGATCTGCACAAAAGAGCGGCTGATGTCGATGCCGGTCACCCGGCCGTCGGTCAGTCTGGCCAATTCGATGGCAAGAAGGCCGGGCCCCGGCGCGATTTCCAGCACGCGTGAACCGGCATTGAGCGGGGTAGCAATCCGGCGCGCGGTTGCTTGCAAATCGTCGCGATCATGCTCGGCCTGGCGTGCATAGAGGGTGGCAATAAAGCCCTCCATGCCGCGGTCTTTATAGGGCTTTACCGGGGCGTCCGACATGCTGCCTCCGTTTTACGGTGTCGACCACCATGTGCGAAGGGAACCCGGCTAGCGCAAGCGTGCCGCAACAGGCCGATGAGGATGAGAGGGTCCAGAAAATAGTAGAGCCCCGGTGCCGGGAATGCCGGGGCTCTAGCAACCTCAATTTCCACGGTAAGTGAGACCGAGATCGCCGCACATTGCTATGCAAACGGCGGGCCAAGTTCGGGCGAAGGCCGATATCGGCAAATTGGGCAGATTTTATCTGGGACGATCGGCCGGCGACGCGCGTTGACCGTGGCGCAGGCGGGCGTTGGCTAAGATTCGTGCACCCGGCTTTCTGGATCAGTTGCAACGAGCTAAGCTCAAAACGGGATCGCGCCGGTTCAAAACGGCGTTCGGCTGCGGATGGCGGCCGCCAGCGTGCCCTCGTCGAGATAATCGAGTTCGCCGCCGACCGGCACGCCGTGCGCCAGCCGCGTCACCTTGACGTTGGCGTCGTGGAGGAGGTCGGTGACGTAGTGGGCGGTACTCTGGCCGTCGACCGTGGCGGAGAGCGCCAGCACGACCTCGTTGACCGCCGGTTCGCTGGCCCGCTTGACCAGCGCACTGATCGAAAGATCGTCCGGGCCGACGCCATCGAGCGGCGACAGCGTCCCGCCCAGCACATGGTAGCGGGCATTGATGGCGTGCGCGCGTTCCAGCGCCCACAGATCGGCGACGTCGGCGACGACGACAATGGCGGAGCCGTCACGCCTGGGGTCGGTGCATACCATGCACGGGTTCTGCGTATCGATATTGCCGCAGGTACGGCATATTTCGATTTTCTCCATCGCGGTCTGCAGCGCCGTGGCGAGCGGCGCCATCAGTAATTCCCGTTTTTTGATCAAGAACAGGGCTGCCCGCCGGGCAGAGCGCGGCCCGAGCCCCGGCAGACGTGCCAGCAATTGGATCAGGCGCTCGATCTCAGGACCGGCGGATACGGCAGGCATCAGAACAGCTTCAGCCCCGGCGGCAGCGGCAGGCCGCCGGTGAGCGCCTGCATTTTTTCAGCCAGCTGCGTCTCAAGCTTGCGTTTGGCGTCGGCGTGCGCGGCGACAACAAGGTCCTCGACGATCTCCTTCTGGTCGGGCTTGAACAGCGAGTCGTCGATGCTCATCGCGCGGAGGTCGCCTTTGCCGGAAATTTTCACGGTGACCATGCCGCCACCGGCTAAGCCTTCGACCTCCAGCCGGTCGAGCTCGGCCTGCATGGCTTCCATTTTCGATTTCAGTTCCGTGGCCTGTTTCATCAGGCCAAGAAAATCAGGCATCGGCTTTCCTTCCATCGCCGCGTGATGCGGACGCAAGCTCGCAAAGAGACAATAGCGACGCCGCCAAAACGCCGGCGCCGCGTTATGGCTCTTCGTCCGGCTCCTCACTGTCGGCTTGCGGAGACGATTGAGCCTCCTCTGCAATCGTCGCCGGCGGCCGCACGTCGACGATCTCGGCGCCCGGAAAGCGCGCCAGCACCGCCTGCACCAATGGATCGTCGCGGACCCCGTCTTTCAGCTCCGTTTTGCGCGCCTCGGCTTGCGCGCGCAAGCTCGGCATGCCGGTCTCGGTCGAGACCGCGACCATCCAGCGCCGGCCGGTCCAATCGGCGAGCTTCTTCGACAGCTCGCCGATCAGCGTTTGGCGCGCGCTCGGCTCCAGCGCCAGTTCCAGCCTTCCGTCCTCGAAACGAACCAGCCGCACGTCGCGCTCAAGCGCGCTTTTGAGGACAAGATCACGTTTTTCCACCGCGAGCGCGATCATCTCGGCAAAGCTGTTCACGGCGCGGACTTCGCTGGTGCGGGCCGCCGTCTCCGGAAACGCCGCCGGATTCTCGGATTGCCTTGCCGCCGCCAATGGCGCCACGGACGCGAGCGGGCCGCGGCTGCCGCGCGGCGCGGGTTCACTGCGCAACTCCGGACGTGGGGTTGGCGCGGGCATTGCGGCCGCGCCGTTGCCGGTACGTACCTCGCCGAGCGAGCGGATGACATCGTCCGGCGTCGGCAGGTCGGCCGCGTAGGCGATACGAACGAGCACCATCTCCGCGGCGTCGATCGGACGACCTGCGGCCTCGACCTCGGTAATACCCTTGAGCAGCATCTGCCAGGTCCGCGCCAGAACGCGCATCGAGAGTTTGGTCGCAAAGCCACGGCCGCGGCTGCGCTCGGCTTCAGTCAGCGACACATCGTCGGCCAGCGCCGGCACGACTTTGACGCGGGTGACGAAATGGGTGAATTCGGCGAGATCGCCGAGCACCATGGCCGGGTCGGCGCCGCTATCGTATTGGTCGCGCAATTCGTTCAGCGCCGCGGCGATGTCGGCGCGCATCAGCGCCTCGAACAGATCGATCACCCGCGTGCGGTCGGCAAGTCCGAGCATTTGCCGCACGTCCTCGGCGCGCACCGGCCCCGCAGCATGCGCAATCGCCTGATCGAACAAAGACAATGCGTCGCGCACCGAGCCTTCCGCGGCGCGTGCGATGAGGGCGAGTGCTTCCGGCTCGCCCTGGATCGCTTCCTTGGCGGCGATCGACTGCAGATGCTGGACCAAGAGCGCGGCATCGACCCGGCGCAGGTCGAAGCGCTGGCAGCGCGACAGCACGGTGACCGGCACCTTGCGGATCTCGGTGGTGGCGAAGACGAACTTGGCGTGCGGCGGTGGCTCTTCCAGCGTCTTCAACAGTGCGTTGAAGGCCGCGCCCGACAGCATGTGGACTTCGTCGAGGATATAGACCTTGTAGCGGGCCGAGACCGGCGCATAGCGGATGGCGTCGTTGATCGCACGCACGTCCTCGACGCCGTTATGGGACGCCGCGTCCATCTCGATCACGTCGAGATGGCGGCTCTCCATGATCGCCTCGCAATGCACGCCCAGAACCGGCATTTTGACGGTCGGCGCGGTGATCGATCCGTCCAGGAGTTCGTAATTCAGCGCCCGGGCGAGGATGCGTGCGGTCGTCGTCTTGCCGACGCCGCGTACGCCGGTGAGAATCCAGGCCTGCGGAATGCGGCCGGCCTCGAAAGCGTTGGCGACGGTCCGTACCATGGCGCCCTGACCGATCAAATCGTCGAAGGTCGCCGGCCGGTATTTGCGCGCCAGCACGCGATAGGGGGCGGATGGTGTCGCTGTGTCGTTCATAGAATGAATGTAACCTGGGTTGAGCGCAGCGAAACCCGGGATCAGCGCGCAGCCCTCAACCTTTCCTGGACTTCGCTGCGCTCGATCCAGGCTGCGAGAGTACGTGAGGGTGGGAGGCTGACGAGCGACCCGAACCGCGCTCGTTAGGGCTGCTTCCTTCCGGATCTGACCCGGTTGGCGAGTGGCTCGTCCACCGCCAACCTCCCGCCTCCTATATCGGCCGGGTAGGGCGGGAAAGCAAGCGCGCGGGGCGGCTCAGCCGGCCTCTTTGATGGCGTCCTTCATCGTTTCCTTCATCGCCTCCTTGGCCACGTCATAGCCATACAGCCAGCCGACCTGGAACGTGGTGGTGTCGCCGCGGCGGCCGGTGCCGAAACGGTCGCGCAGCGCGAACTTCACATCGCGCTTCAAGCGCGCCCAAGGCGAGGCGAGGTGGTTCTCCTTGGCGCGCGCCCGCGAGCCGAGCACCGCCGCGGTGGCGCGCGGCACCCGCGCTTGCTCATAAGCGAACAGCACCGCGCCGAGGTCGTCGGGCTGCCGCGCGATCGCTGCCGCCAGCACGCAGCCGTCCTCGATCGCCATGCCGGCGCCCTGCGCCAGATAGGGCAGCATGGCGTGCGCCGAATCGCCAAGGAGCGTGGCGCGGCCCGTGCTCCAGCGCTGCAGCGGATCGCGGTCGTAGAGCGTCCATTTGTACCAGCGCGTGCTGCACGGATAGAGGCGCGTCAGGTCGCGGTGCCAGCGCGCATAGGTCGCCGTCACTTCGGAGATGTCACATTCGTGTGTCCAAGATTCTTCGGTCCAGGCGTCGCTGTCGATATGGGCCACGATATTGAGGAGTTCGCCACGGCGCACGCGGTAATGCACGACATGGCCATGCGGTCCCATCCACATCGTGCCGTCTTCGGTATTGATATCGCGCGGCACCGACTCGATCGGCGCCATGCCGCGCCAGCAAATGCAGCCGGTGAAGCGCGGCGCATCGGCGCCGAATAGGCTTTTACGCACCGCCGAATGGATGCCGTCGGCGCCGACCACGAGATCGGCTTCGATGGCGCTGCCGTCGGCAAACTGCGCCGCGGCCGGCCGCTTCACGCCGTCGCCGGGATCGACGCCGGTGCAGCGGTTGCCGAGACGGATATCGGTCGTCCGCAGCGCGCCCCGCAGCACGTCGAGCAAGTCGGCGCGATGCAGCGTGAGATTTGGCGCACCGAATTTCTCGCGGAAATCGCTGCGGCGAATCCGCGAGATGTAGCGTCCGGTTTTCCACGAGCGGATGAGCTGGAAAGCCGACGCCCAGCTGATGGCTTCGACCTCGTTGTCGATGCCGAGCGCGCGGAAGGCCTTCACCGCGTTGGGCGTCAAATTGATTCCGGCGCCGATCTCGCTGTGCACGGCCGATTGCTCGCAGACGATGACCTCGGCGCCGCGGCGCTCAAGCGCCAGCGCCGCGGTCAGTCCGCCGATGCCGCCGCCGATGATAACGACGCGTGGCATGCGTGGCATTTTCGAATTCCTCCTCATTATTCGCGATCCTATTTCGCGACAATGTAGCGTCATGTCGTCCGAACGGGGAAGAGGTCGCGGGATTTGCTTTCGGGGCCGTTCTCCTCGCAAGCGGATACGAGCGGCAGTCCCTTACCGGAACCCCCTTAGGGAGAATTCCCGAATTTCGTGCCGCCATCGGTTGTCGCAATCTGTCGTCAACATCGCCTCAGGGCGAGGTAACGTAGGGAGCGTTGCGATGTCGATGGGACCACTCAAAACCGAAGGCCACGCCGTGCGCTACGGCGCCGATGCCGAGCAATTCCTCCGGCTGGGGCTGACGTATTCCACGGGCGGCCGATATGGTCACCGCGCATAAGTGGTTCAATATCGCCGGCATGCGAGGTTCGCACGAAGCGGTCAGGCATCGCTGCGAGATCGCCCGCGAAATGTCGTCTTCCGATATTGCCGCGGAGCAGCACGCCGCGCGCGTTTGGCTGACCCGGCATTGAGCACGAGGGCCATCGCGGTCCCCGGCGCGATTTGCTAAACTTTGCGCGATTCTTATCGAAAGCGAAGAGGAAACAGCATGCGTCGTGTTATCGTCTTAGCCGCTGCGTTCGCACTTGCCCTGCCGGCCCTAGCCGCGGCGCAGGACCACAAGGACCATAAAGGACCGCCTCCAGGGCACGGAGGTCCGCCGCATCCGCCCGCGCGTCCGCCAGGGCCCCCACATCCTCCAGGACGCCCTCCCGGCCCGCCGCCGCATAGACCGCCGCCCGGTCCACCCCCGCACGGACCAATGGCTGGGCCTATGCATCCGCCCGGTGGGCCGCCTGGCGTACAGTTCAACTATCACGGGCACCAATTCAGCCGCTTCCATGCTCCGCATGCGTTCATCTATCCGCCGGGCTGGAGTTATCGGCGTTGGGCTGCCGGCGGCATTCTGCCTCCGATCTTCCTGACGCCTGACTATTATTTCATGGATTGGGCCGCGCTCGGGCTGCCGCCGCCGCCGCCCGGCGATCAATGGGTCCGTTACGGGCCCGATCTGCTCCTGGTCGACGTGGGCAGCGGCCAGATCGTCGACGTGATCTACGACGCGTTCTACTGAGAGCGATCTATTTTATCCGCGAAGCGATGGCCGGGATTTTATCCCGGCCATCGGTGTTTTAAGGCGCTGCAGGAGCAGGACTTTGCTTCCCGCTCGAGCGCGCAATGGCGGACCGTCACGCCCGCGCGTATCGGCCGCGATTGAAGAAGCGATCCCTCTGATCGTCGTTCGCGGTGTCGCGATTGGATTTGATGGCGCCGACCTTGGCGAGCGCCGCTTTCACGGCCGGCCGCTCATCGATCGATTTGAACCAGCGCGCCAGGTTCGGATGGTCCTCCCATTTGACGCCTTGCGCATCGTGATTGCGCGTCCACGGGAAAGTGGCGACGTCGGCGATCGAATATTCGCTGCCGGCGAGATAGGGCGCGTGCGCCAGCCGCTTTTCCATCACGCCGTAAAGCCGCTTCACCTCGGTCTGATAGCGCGTCATCGAATAGTCGTTGCCTTCCTTCGGCGCGAACAACTTGAAATGCGTGAACTGGCCGAACATCGGGCCGACGCCCGAAGTCTGGAAGAACAACCACTGCAGCACGTCGTATTTTTTCGCCATGTCGGTTGGCAGAAATTTACCGGTCTTCTCGGCGAGGTACATCAGGATCGCGCCCGACTCGATGACGGTATAGGGCTTGCCGCCGGGGCCGTCGCCATCGACGATCGCCGGGATTTTCGAGTTCGGATTGATCTTGACGAAATCCTGATCGTATTGCTCGCCCTTCCATACGTCGACGAAATGCTCCTTGTAAGGCAGCTTCGTCTCTTCGAGCATGATGTAGATTTTCTGTACATTCGGGCTGGTCAAAGCATAAAGGTCGATCATGGCAATTTCCTTGGTTTTCCTCTCTCGAGATGGAGAAAGCGCGCGAAATTATCGGCCTCGCCCCGCGCGGACAAGGCGCAAGCCAATGCCTTAGCCATGCGCGGCAATCACTTGTGCGGCATTGCTCAAGGCGCGTAAGTTTGCATCAATCGTTGAAATATGCCTGGGAAACAGGACACGGCTTTTGGGGGAGGATATTGATGCACCGTTTATCGCAAGGCCTGGCGCTGGCTGTCATGGCGTTGGTTCTGCCGCTGGCGATCGGCGCCGGGTCGGCCCGTGCGCAGGAAGATTATCCGAATCATGCGGTGCGTTGGCTGGTCGGCTATCCGCCCGGTGGCTCCACCGATATCTGCGCCCGGCTGATCGGCAATTATCTATCGCAGCGCCTGCATCAGCAGTTCACGATCGAAAACAAGCCAGGCGCCGGCAATAATCTCGCCACCGAGATGGCGGCACATTCGCCGCCGGACGGCTACACCGTGTTTTTGGTCAATCCGGCCAACGCCATCAACGCCACGCTCTATAAGAACCTCAATTTCGATTTCCTGAACGACATGGCTCCGGTCGCCGGCTTCATCCGCGTTCCGAATGTGATGGAAGTCAATCCGAATGTGCCGGCGCACACGGTGAAGGAATTCATCGACTACGCCAAGGCCAATCCGGGCAAAGTCAATATGGCCTCGGCCGGCATCGGCACCTCCACGCATCTGTCCGGCGAATTGTTCATGATGATGACCGGCGTCAAGTTGGTGCACGTACCCTATCGCGGCGCCGGGCCGGCGCTGGTCGACATGATGGGCGGGCAGGTTCAGGTATTTTTCGACAATATGCCGTCCTCGATCGGTTACATCAGAGCCGGCAAGCTGCGGGCCCTGGCGGTAACGACGGCCGAGCGTTCGAAGGAATTGCCGGATGTGCCGACCATTGCCGAAACCGTGCCCGGCTACGAAGCCAGCGCCTTCTTCGGCATGGCAGTGCCGGCCGGCACGCCGCGCGATATCATCGAGCAGCTCAATCGTGCGGTGAACGACGCGCTCGCGGATCCCGACGTGCAGGCTAAGCTCGCCGAGCTGGGCGGCACTTTGATCCCAGGGACGCCGGAGGATTTCGGCAAGCTCATCGCCGATGAAACCGACAAATGGGGCAAGGTGGTCAAAGCAACGGGCGCGACGGCGGAGTAAAGGCAAAAGCGGCACCACTTCGATTCGATCCTTACCGGACGGCATCTCGTCCGGGCCATCAAGCATTCAAACCGAGTGAGCGTGCATGACATCGGCTATGAAAAAATCGCCCGAGCAGCTCCGCAGCTACCGCTGGCTGGGCAAGAACGATCTGCGCTCGTTCGGCCACCGCTCGCGGCTGCGTCAATTCGGCTATGACCGCGCCGACTGGGCCGGCAAGCCGGTGATCGGCATCATCAATACCTGGAGCGACATCAACGCCTGTCATGGCCACCTGCGCGACCGCGCCGAGGATGTCAAACGCGGCATCTATCAGGCCGGCGGCCTGCCGATCGAGCTGCCGGCGATGTCGTTGGCCGAGCCGTTCGTCAAGCCATCGACCATGCTTTACCGCAATTTCCTCGCCATGGAATGCGAGGAACTCCTACGCAGCCATCCGATCGACGGCGCCGTGCTGATGGGCGGCTGCGACAAGACCACGCCGGGCCTCATCATGGGTGCGATCTCGATGGGCATCCCGGCGATTTACGTGCCGGCCGGGCCGATGCTGCGCGGCAACTGGCGCGGCCACACGCTGGGCTCCGGCTCGGACGCCTGGAAATACTGGGACGAAAAGCGCGCCGGCCGCATCGGCGACGACGAGTGGAACGAGATCGAGGGCGGCATTTCGCGCTCGTTCGGTACCTGCATGGTGATGGGTACCGCGGCGACCATGA
This sequence comes from Xanthobacteraceae bacterium, assembly GCA_049796395.1. Taxonomy (GTDB): domain Bacteria; phylum Pseudomonadota; class Alphaproteobacteria; order Rhizobiales; family Xanthobacteraceae; genus BOG-931. The sequence goes on along the minus strand of JBARER010000115.1, from coordinate 2,646 downwards.
TGGCGATTGCCGAGGCGCTCGGGCTGACACTGCCCGGCGCGTCGTCGATCCCCGCGGTCGATGCCAATCATCCGCGCATGTGTGCCGCCGCCGGCCGCCGCATCGTCGACATGGTGTGGGAAGATCAGACGCCGGACAAGATTCTCACCCCGGCGGCGTTCGACAACGCCATCCGCGTGCACATGGCGCTCGGCGGTTCGACCAACGCCATCATTCACGTCATCGCCATGGCGCGCCGCGTCGGCGTGCCGCTCGATATGGCGCGCTTCGACGCCGTCTCGCGCGAGGTGCCGGTGATCGCCAACATCACGCCGTCCGGCAAATATCTGATGGAGGATTTTTTCTACGCCGGCGGCTTGCGCGCGCTGATGGGTGAGATGCGGGAAATGCTCGACCTCTCCTGCCTCACGGCGAACGGTCGCAGTCTCGGCGAGAATATCGAAGGCGTGAAGGTCTATCTCCCGGATGTCATCCATTCGTTCAAGGAGCCGCTTTACCCCGAGGGCGCGACTGCGGTGCTCACCGGCAATCTGGCGCCGCGCGGCTGCGTGATGAAGCCGGCCGCCGCCGACAAGCGTCTTCTGGCGCATCGCGGCAAGGCGCTGGCGTTCGAGAATTACGACGACATGGCGGCGGCGGTCGATCGTGACGATCTCGACGTCACGCCCGATCACGTGCTGGTGCTGAAAAACGGCGGCCCGAAGGGCGGACCGGGAATGCCGGAATGGGGGCAGCTGCCGATTCCGAAGAAGTTGCTCAAAGCCGGCGTCCGCGACATGCTGCGCATCTCCGACGCGCGCATGAGCGGCACCAGCTACGGCGCCTGCATTCTCCATGTCGCGCCGGAAAGCTTCGTCGGCGGACCGCTCGCATTCGTGCAAACCGGCGACGACATCGAAGTCGACGTTGCGGCCCGGCGCATCCACCTGCATGTCGGCGACGACGAGTTGGCGCGCCGGCGCGCGGCCTGGACGCCGCCCGCGCCGCGTTACCCGCGCGGCTATGGCGCAATGTATTCGCAGCATATCGGCCAGGCCGATGAGGGTTGCGATTTCGATTTTCTGCAGGGCCAAGCGGCAATCGCGGAGCCGGAGATTCATTAAGCTCGTCACTTCGGGCTCACGCCTTCGGCGTAGCCGGAGTGACGGCATCACCCCGCCGGCAGCGCCATGGCGCGGCATTCGCCGAAGCCGACGCGGGCGGCGCCCTCCTTTTCACAAAAACCGCGAAAGATGATTTCATCGCCGTCTTCGATAAAGCCGCGTTTCTCCCCGCTCGGCAGCAGCAACGGCTCGGTGCCGCGCGTGGTGAGCTCAAGGAGGGAGCCCCAGCTCGATGCATCCGGACCCGACACGGTGCCGGAGCCGAGAAGATCGCCGGTCCGCAGATTGCAGCCGTTGGAGGTATGATGCGCGATCATCTGCGCCACGGTCCAATAAAGCAGCGCGCATGAGGTTTGCGTGAGGCGATGCGGCGCGACGCCGGCATGGCGCATCGCCGCGCTCGCCAGATAAGCCTCCAGCGTGATGGCGAGCCCGCCGCGTTGGCGATCCTCGGCATCGTCGAGATGCGGCAGCGGCGCCGGGTCGCCGTCCGGCCGCGCGAAAGCTTTGCCGCGATAGGGCGCCAGCGCCTCGGCCGTGACCACCCAGGGCGACACGGTGGTACAAAAATTCTTGCCGAGGAATGGACCGAGCGGCTGATATTCCCAAGCTTGGATGTCGCGCGCCGACCAGTCGTTGAGCAGGCAATAGCCGAAAATATGCTCCGCCGCGCCGGCAATCGGGACCGGCTCACCAGTCTCGCTCGGGACCCCGACATAGATGCCTAGCTCGAGTTCGAAATCCAGATTGCGGGATGGTCCGTAGCTCGGCGCTGCCTCGTTCGGTGCCTTACGCTGGCCGCGCGGCCGTTTGAATGGGGCGCCGCTGACGCGAATCGAAGAGGCGCGGCTGTGGTAGGCGACCGGCACATATTTGTAGTTCGGCATCAGCGGATTGTCGGGCCGGAACAGACGTCCGGCGTTGGTCGCGTGAAATATCGAAGCAAAAAAATCGGTAAAATCGCCGACCGCCACCGGCAGCAGCAACTCGGCCTGCGCCATCGGCGACAGATGCCGCTGCAGGCCGCGGTCGCCCTGCTCGACGCTTAATGCGCGCGACAGCGCCAGCCGAAGAGTGGACCAGGCCCGCGGCGAAAGCGCCATCAAGCGGTTGAGCTGCGGCGCAGCACAAGCGGCTATGGTCTCGGCGGAAAGACCGGGCAGTGTGTTCGCCGCAGCCGCCAGGTCGAGGATCCGGTCGCCGATGGCGACGCCAATGTGCGGCGGCTGTCCGCGTTGCGCGCCGAACACGCCGAACGGCAAATTCTGAATTGTGAAATCGCTGCCGGGCGCGTTGGCGCTCTCGACAAAGCTTTTCAGCGTGGGATCGTGCGTTTCGTTGAGCGCCATGCAGTTGATTTACCAATTGTCTGAGACATTCAAAATCTTGCATCAATGCGAGGGGTGTTCTTCTTTTTCGCGAATGGTGCGGTAACGCGCTTGAAAATCGGCATACATGCGCTGCAGCCCATCGCGCAAGGGCGTCGTCGCGCGCCAGCCGAGCGCGTTGATCTGCGAGACGTCGAGGAGTTTGCGCGGAGCGC
>JBARER010000114.1:0-17800 GCA_049796395.1 Xanthobacteraceae bacterium | reverse complement strand
GACGAGCAGTTCATCGACGCGCTGCAGGGCACGTATAAGGAGACGTTCCTGCTGCATTATAACTTCCCGCCCTATTCGGTCGGCGAAACCGGCCGGATGGGTGCACCGGGCCGCCGCGAAATCGGTCATGGCAAGCTCGCCTGGCGCGCCATCCATCCGATGCTGCCGTCGAAAGAGGAGTTTCCCTACACGATCCGTCTCGTTTCCGAGATCACGGAGTCGAACGGCTCATCCTCGATGGCGACGGTTTGCGGCAGCTCGCTGGCGCTGATGGATGCCGGCGTGCCGCTGAAGCGGCCGACGGCTGGTATCGCCATGGGGTTGATCCTCGAGGACAAGCGCTACGCCGTGCTCTCCGACATCCTCGGCGACGAGGACCATCTCGGCGACATGGATTTCAAGGTCGCCGGCACCGAGGGCGGCGTGACTTCACTGCAGATGGACATCAAGATCGCCGGGATTACCGAGGAGATCATGAAAGTCGCTTTGGCCCAGGCCAAAGACGGTCGTCTTCATATCCTCTGTGAAATGGCGAATGCATTGACCGCCGCGCGCGACCAGCTCGGCGAATACGCACCGCGCATCGAATCGTTCAAGATTCCCGTCGACAAGATCCGCGAAGTCATCGGCTCCGGCGGCAAAGTCATCCGCGAGATCGTGGAAAAGACCGGCGCCAAGATCGACATCCAGGATGACGGCACGGTCAAGGTCGCCTCGGCCAAGAGCGAATCGATCGACGCCGCGATCAATTGGATCAAGTCGATCGCCTCCGAGCCGGAGCTGGGCCACATCTACGAGGGCACGGTGGTCAAGGTCATGGACTTCGGCGCTTTCGTGAATTTCTTCGGCGCCAAGGACGGACTCGTGCACATCAGCCAGTTGGCGCAGCGCCGCGTGCAGAAAACGAGCGACGTGGTCAAGGAAGGCGACAAAGTGAAGGTCAAGCTCCTCGGCTTCGACGAGCGCGGCAAGGTGCGGCTGTCGATGAAAGTGGTCGATCAGCAGACCGGCGAGGACCTCGAAGCCAAGCAAAAGGCGGAAGGCGAGCAGCCGCGGGAAGCGGCGGCGGGCGAATAACTTCGCAGTTATTTGGATGGAGAAAGGCGGCCCACGGGCCGCCTTTTTTATTGTTTGGTCGGGCTTTGCTGCATTACCGGTGCGGGCGGGGACGATGCGTGACGACCCCGTGCGGCAGTGAGATCACTCAACGACCGGCATATGGCCCGGTTGCGGGGCTGACGAGCTGCGGAACACCATAAGCAACGGAAACACGACCAGCGAAGCGATCATCAGAAACTTGTAATCGTCGATATAGGCGATGACCTGCGCCTGGCTGGTGATAACGGCATCGAGCGCGGCGCGCCCGGCAGCCGTCAGCGGATCCCAGAAATGCGCCACCGCCGGAGTGTCGAAACCGGGGTTCACCGCCGTAACGTTTGCGGCGATGTCGGCATGATTGACTTGGGTATTGGTGATCAACATCGCGTTGACGACCGATATGCCGACGCTCGAGCCAATATTGCGGAACAGGCTGTAAAGGCCGGCGCCTTCGGTACGTGCCTGCGCCGGCAGCGTCGACAGTGTCGCGGCGCTCAGCGGCACGAACAGAAAACCGAGGCCGAAGCCCTGCACCATCGTAACCGCAATAATCAACCCCTGCGAGATATCAGGCGTCCAGGCTGTCATTTGGTAGAATGACCACGCTGTCAGGCCAAGGCCGATGCCGAGCAGAATTCGGGTGTCGACCCGGCCAACCAACCGGCCGACAATGAGCATGGAAGCCATGGTGCCGACGCCGCGCGGTCCCATGATGAGGCCGGCGGTAACCACCGGATAGTTCATCAATTCCTGCAAATAGGGCGGCTGCAGCGCCATCGACGCGTAATAGGTCAAGCCGATAACGACGACGAAAAGCATGCCGGCCGAAAAGTTGCGATCGCGGAACATCGATGGTTTGACGAACGGGTTTGACGACGTGAAGATGTGAACGATGAACAAATAGAACGCCGAGGCGGCGACAACGGCCTCGATGATAATCTCTCCAGAACTGAACCAATCCTGCTGCTCGCCGCGGTCAATCATGAGCTGTAGCGCGGCAAGCGCGACGCTCAGGGTGCCGAAACCGAACCAATCGAGTTTGCTGACTTGATCGCGCGGAGATTCCGGCAGGAATAGCATGATGCCGACAAGATCCAGAATTCCGATCGGCAGATTGATATAGAAAACGTAGCGCCAGCTATAATTCTCGGTCAGCCAGCCGCCGAGCACCGGACCCAGCACGGGGCCGATCATGACGCCAACGCCGAATAGTGCCATGGCAAAGCCCTGGCGTTCTCGCGGGTAAGTGCCAAACAGCACGGATTGAGAGAGCGGCACCAATGCCGCGCCAAACGCGCCCTGCAAAACTCGGAACAGGACGATCTGATCCAGCGTCTGGGCCATGCCGCATAGCATCGACGCCAGCGTAAAGCCGCCGATGGAGACGAGGAACAGCCGCCTGATTCCAAACTTTCCGGCAAGAAAGCCGGTCGGCGGAGTCATGATCGCCGCGGCGACGATATAGGACGTCAGCACCCAATCGATCTGATCCTGGCTGGCGGAGACGCTGCCCTGCATGTAGGGCAGCGCGACATTGGCGATGGTGGTGTCCAACGCCTGCATCAACGTCGCCATGATCACGCAAACCGTGATCATGCCGCGATTGGGGACGTTGGTGGTAGGGCCGGCCACGGCGGTCACCAGAAGTGCGGGAAGCCGCGCGCGTGCCCGGTATCGATATTGGCGACGGCGCTCATGCCGGCCCGCAACGGCGGTTTGTTCTTGTCGCTGGTATCGACGCGAATGCGCATCGGCACGCGCTGAACGACCTTGACCCAATTGCCGCTGGTATTTTGCGCCGGCAGCAGCGAGAATTCCTGCGACGCTACGGGGCTCACGCTTTCGACCGAACCCTGCCAGGTCACGTCGGGATAGGCGTCGACGGTCACCGTCGCCTTTTGCCCCGGGCGCACATAGGTCAGCTCGGTCTCCTTGGGCTGAGCATCAATCCAGACATGATCGGTGTCCACCAGATAGAACGCCGTCGTCGAAGCAGCGAGATATTTGCCGGGCGCGATTGCCGGAACGTTGGTCACGAGACCGGCAAACGGCGCCACTACCGTCGTGTGATCGAGCTCGCGCTGCGCCTCCTCGACCTTGGCTTGCGCTTGCTGGTATTGCGGATGCTGTTCGACCGCGATATCGGCGTTGCCGTCGAGCTTGGCGAGTTGCACCTGCGCCTGTTGGCGGAGCGACTCGAGCTTGCTCTTATCGGTGTCGAGCGTCGACTGCGTCTGATCGTAGATCGCCTGCGACACGGTCGCGCTCCGCAGCAGCATGACATCGCGATTGTAATTGGTCTGATCGAGCCCGACCTGCGACTGCTCGGCGGCAACGTCGCTCAACATGCGCTTATAGTCTTGTTTCATCGCGTCGACCATCAACCCGGTTTGCGCCAGGTTGGCCTTGGCGTTGTCGAGCGCGATCTGGAACTGCCGCGGATCCAGGCGGTAAAGCACCTGGCCGGCTTTGACATGCTCGTTGTCGGAAACATCGACGTCTTGGACGATGCCGGACACGTCGGTGGAAATGCCGACCTTTTCGGCGTCCACGTAAGCGTCGTCCGTCGACATTACTTTGCCGCCGGTGACATACCAATAGCCGCCGATCAGCAGAACGATCGGCAGCAGGGTGAAGAGGCCGAAACGAAGCCGGCGGCGGTCGACGCGCCGCACCTTTTTGTCGCGCGAGATTTCGCGAACGCCAGCTGGCGGCGCAGTCGGCGCTGCGGCGGGCGGCGCCACTTGCGGCGCCTCGCTCACGCCCGGCGCTTCGTCGCGGTCGGCGGGAATGGATCGGAGCGCCCGTTCAGCCATAGCGCTGCTCTCCTGCCGGGCCGCCAGCGGTTTTGTTCTGGATCGCGTGGCGCAGGTTCTCTTTCACGATGGCGAGCTGCGCAACCATGCGTTCGACGCTCTCGCGGTCGACCCCGGCAAGGGCCGTTCCCACGAGTTCGTCGCCGAGGACCCCCAGCTGTTCGATGAGCGGCCGCGCCGCAGCGGTCAGAAAGAGCCGCTTGGCCCGGCGGTCGTTGGGATCGGCCCGGCGCTCGATCAGCCCACTGTCGCAAAGCCGGTCCAAGAGACGCGTCAGCGAGATGGGCTGCAGGTCGAGCATCTCCGCCAGCTCGGACTGTTTCAGCCCTTCGAACCGGTCGAGCCGCACCAGCACGACCCACTGGGCCCGGGTGATTCCGAATTGGCTCGCTTTTTGATCGGCGTAGGTCCGGAGCATCCGTGCTACGTCATTGAGTGAAAAAGCGAATTCTCTGTTGAGGGATCTGGGAAGCATGAACCTTACCTGCATGAACTGTGCTTGCACAATATAAGGGAGCTTATTAAAACATTGCTCAGAAAACACTGCAGGGCAGCCCTGCAAGCACGGCATTCCCCCGCGGCGATTTCATTTCCAGAGCGCATACAGCAGCTTGACATATATCTGTACCGGTACTTATATCGGTACATACGATCCTGTCGCGCCTAGTCTCGGCGACGGGGGCGTGAACAGGGAGCTCCGCCGTGAGCCACGTGTCCTACACCGAGCTACGGGCTAATCTGGCGAAATACATGGAAGAGGTCTGCGACAGCCGCGACGCGCTTGTTGTGACCCGTCAAAACGCTCGCTCAGTCGTGCTGGTCTCGGAGGATGAATACGCTGGCATGATGGAGACGCTGCATCTACTGCGTAGCCCCACCAACGCCGCGCGCCTTATGGCCAGCATTGCCGAGGCCGACGCTGAAGATTTGGTCGAACACGAGATTGAGGACTCTGCCACGCATCCAGCAGCGTGAAACTCGCCTGGACCAAGGCAGCGTTAGAGGACTACCTCTTTTGGCAGAAGACGGATGCCAAGGTCCTTGCAGCGATCAACGACCTCATCGCCAACATCAAAAACAATCCATTCCGGGGGCTGGGGAAGCCCGAGCCCTTTAGATTTGGACTGCACGGCTGGTGGTCGCGCCGTATTACCGGCGAGCACCGGCTCGTCTACCGCGTTTCCGGCAGAAAGCCCGACCAAAAACTCGAAATCGCGCAATGCCGATTTCACTACTAAGGCTGGGCTGCATCGCAAGCGCCCTCACGCCCATTCCGCCTGCGCCTCGGCGCGCAGATCCACCGTCGACTTCACCCCGATATCGCCGAAGTGCTCGTCAAGAAACCGCCGTGCCGCGCGGATGCCGGTCACATGCAGCATGTCGAAAAAATCGTAGTCGGTGGATAGCTTGCTGAAGGCATCGAAATGCGTGCCGAAACGGTCGAGCACGATGCGATGGACGTTGATGCGGCGATATTGCCCCGGACCGGTGCCGCGCGGCAGCTTGCCCTGGTCGATCAGCCGAGCGACGAAATCGATGGCGCGGTATTCGGCGATCAGCGACGAGTTGAAGGTGATCTCGTTGATGCGATTGACGATCTCGCTGGACGAGGTCGGCGTCGCCTGCCGCACCAGCGGATTGATCTGAACGACGAGAACGTCCTCGGTGGTGGTGGTGTCAAAGAACGGAAAGATCACTGGGTTGCCGAGATAGCCGCCGTCCCAATACGGCACGCCGTCGATTTCAACGGCGCGGAAAATCGTCGGCAGGCAGGCCGATGCCATCACCGCTTCGGCGGTGATCTTGTCGCGCGGGAAAACGCGCACGCGGCCGGTCTGCACATTGGTCGCCGAGATGAACAGTTGCAGTTCCGCATTTGCCCGCAGCTTGTCGAAGTCGACAAAGCGCTCGATCAAATCCTTCAGCGGATTGATATTGAGCGGATTGGCGTCGTAGGGGGAAAAGTAGCTCGACAAGGCGTCGAGCCAGGCCTGCACCGGCGCGCCTTCGAGCGGCGTGAAGGACAACAAGCGCTGCATCACCGCGCGCTGCAGCGCCGGCAGGCTGCCGGTGCTGGACGCCGAACGCCAGAAATCCGCCAGACGTTTTTGCGCTTCGGCGCGGCCGCCGCGGGTCAGGCCGTCAGCCAGCATCACGGCATTGATTGCGCCGGCGGAGGTGCCGGAAATACCTTCGATCGACAGCCGTTCGTCGCTTAAGAAATGCTCCAGCACGCCCCAAGTGAACGCCCCGTGCGCGCCGCCGCCTTGCAGGGCGAGATTGATACGTTTTGGTTTAGATTCCACCGACTTCGCCGCGCCGCGCCCGGGCAAGAGCGCGTTGAGAATATTGCTCATGCCTCCGCTATTCCGCGGTCCAGCCGCCGTCGATCGAAAGATTGGCGCCGGTAATGGCCTTGGCCATATCAGAGCAGAGGTAGACGGCCAGCGCCGCGACTTCTTCGACGGTGACGAATTCCTTGGTCGGCTGTGCCGCCAGGATGACGTCGCGCTTGACCTGTTCCTCGGTCATGCCGCGCGCCTTGGCGGTATCGGGAATTTGCTTCTCGACCAGCGGCGTCCACACATAGCCCGGACTGATGCAGTTGGCGGTGATGCCGAGCGTCGCAACCTCCAGCGCCACGGTTTTGGTCAGGCCGGCGAGGCCGTGTTTTGCCGAAACGTAAGCGGATTTGAACGGCGAGGCGACCAGAGACTGGGCTGAAGCGGTATTGATGATACGACCCCATTTGCGCGACTTCATTCCGGGAATCGCGGCGCGGATGGTGTGAAAAGCCGCCGACAGATTGATCGCGATGATCAAATTCCATTGCTCGATCGGAAAATCTTCGATCGGCGCAACATGTTGAATGCCGGCATTGTTGACCAAAACGTCCAGCGAGCCGAAGGCCTGCTCGCTGGTTTTCACCATCTCGGCAATCTGGTCGGGTTTGGTCATGTCGGCCGGCGAGTAAATCGCCTTGACCTTGAATTCGCTTTCGAGACCGGCGCGTTCTTTTTCGATCGCGGCCTTGTCGCCGAAGCCATTGATGGTGATGTTGGCTCCCTCAGCCGCCAGCGCACGCGCGATGCCAAGACCGATGCCGGAGGTCGAACCGGTCACCAATGCAGATTTCCCTTTCAGCATGACAGACCCTCAATGCAGGAGAGCGCCGGGACAAGGGGGCGCCCGAAAAAGCCAAATATGTGCGAGGCGCAGACTCTGGGGGGCTTCTTGTTGCGACGCAACATAAATATTGGCGCAGGCATAACGTTTTCGCGATCCTCGTCAATCCGCTACAGTCGGGGCGAGACGCCATGAGAGGTATAGTGCCCCAAGAATGACCCGGCCAAGACAAATCCAGCCAAGACAAATCCGGCCATAACAAATTCGGCTATGACGAATTCGTCCCATACGATCTTTCCGGCGCCCGACCACGATCACGCGCGCTGCGCCAGCACCGCGATCGCGCACGCCGAAGCGCGGTGCGCCGAACGCGCGCAACGGCTTACGCCGATGCGCCGCCGCGTCTTGCAGGCGCTGTTGTCAAGCCACAAGCCACTTGGCGCCTATGAGATTATCGAACGGCTGTCCGGAAAGAGCCGGCCGGCGCCGATCACGATCTATCGCGCACTCGACTTTCTGCGCGACAACGGCTTGGTCCATCGCATCGAAAGCCGTAACGCCTTCGTCGCCTGCGTCCGCGATCATGCCAACGATGATCTCGTTGTCTTCCTGATCTGTGAGCGCTGCGGCGCGGTCGGCGAGGCGCCGGGCGGCGCCGCGGCCGAGGCGCTTCAGGCTTCGTCTCGCGCGGCCGGGTTTTCGCCGAAAAGTCCGCTGATCGAGATTGCCGGCATTTGTGCGCATTGCCGCGAAAAGTGACCGTGCAACATTGAGCCGCGCCGCAGTGCCAGTTTCGCCATCATCGCGCCCGCTCGACACGTTCGCCATCGCCGTGACCATCGGCTTGTGTTTGAGCTGGGGTTTCAACAATGTCGCGATCAAACTCGCAATTCACGACATTCCGCCATTGACCCAATCGGCCGCGCGTTCCGCCATCGCGGCGGTGCTGGTCGGGCTGTGGACCCAAATGCGCGGCATGCCGCTGTTCCGGCGCGACGGCACGCTGGTTCCGGGAATCCTGGCCGGCGTCCTGTTTGCGCTGGAGTTTCTTTTGATCTACCGCGGCTTGGTCTGGACGACGGTGACGCGCGGGACGCTGTTTCTTTATCTGGCGCCGTTTTTTGTCGTCATCGGCTCCCGCTGGCTGATACCCGGCGATCATTTTCGTGTGTCGCAATGGCTCGGACTTTTGCTGTCCTTCGTCGGCATCGTCATCGCTTTCGGGCTGCCGACGCCGGCGGTCAGTCCACACCAGATGCTGGGCGACCTCATGCTGGTCGGCGCCGCGCTGGCGTGGGCGGCCACCACATTGGTGATCAAGGTCACGCCACTTAATCGCATCAGTGCCGAGAAGACCCTGCTCTATCAGCTCGTCGTTTCAGCGCCGCTCTTGGCCGCGGGCGCAATTCTATTTGGCGAGCACCTGCACGGCATGCCGTCCGCACTCGCGCTAGGCGCCTTCGCCTATCAGACCGTCTGGGTGGTGAGCGTCACATTCGCCGTCTGGTTCGCGCTGGTGGTGCGTTATTCGGCCGCGCGGCTGTCCGCGTTCACCTTCCTGGCGCCACTGTTCGGCGTTGCCGCCGGTCATTTGGTGCTGAACGAACCGTTGACGCTGGCTTTTGCTTTGGCGGTTGCGCTCGTCGCCGGCGGCATCATCCTCGTCAACCTGCCTCGGTAACGCTATATCCCTGGAAGCTCGCCCCTCTCCGGCATTTACTGAACCGACGGGGCAAGTCCGTAGGATGAACCTAAGGTACTGAACATGATGGAGTTTTCCGGTCCGGCCGAAAGGCACCAAAGCGTTGCCGTCAAGGTCGGCAACGTCACCGTCGGCGGCGGCGCACCGGTCGTGGTGCAGTCGATGACCAATACCGACACCGCCGACGTTGCAGGCACGGTCAAGCAGGTTGCTGCGTTGGCGCGGGCCGGCTCGGAAATCGTGCGGATCACTGTCGACCGCGACGAGGCGGCGGCTGCGGTTCCCCATATCAAAGAGCAGTTGCTGAAGATGAACGTCGACGTGCCGATCGTCGGCGACTTCCATTATATCGGCCACAAGCTTTTGGCCGATCATCCGGCCTGCGCCGAGGCGCTCGATAAATATCGTATCAATCCCGGCAATGTCGGCTTCAAGGAAAAGAGGGATCGGCAATTCGGCGCCATCGTCGAGACCGCGATCCGGCATGACAAGCCGGTGCGGATCGGCGCCAATTGGGGCTCGCTCGATCAGGAGCTCTTGACGCACCTGATGGATGAGAATGCCAAATCCAATCGTCCGGTCGATGCGCGCGATGTGACGCGCGAAGCGATGATCCAGTCGGCGCTGCTGTCGGCCGAGCGCGCCGAAGAGATCGGCTTGGCGCGATCAAAGATCATCCTCTCGGCCAAGGTCTCCGCCGTGCAGGATTTGATCGGCGTTTACGGCGAACTGGCGCGGCGATGCGATTACGCGCTGCATCTCGGCCTGACCGAGGCGGGAATGGGCTCGAAGGGTATCGTCGCCTCATCGGCCGCGATGGGCGTGCTGCTGCAGCAAGGCATCGGCGACACCATTCGCGTCTCGCTGACGCCGGAGCCGAATGGCGACCGGACCCTGGAAGTCAAAGTCGCGCAGGAGCTGTTGCAGACGATCGGACTGCGGACCTTCGTGCCGCTGGTCGCCGCCTGCCCCGGTTGCGGCCGCACGACGTCGACGACCTTTCAAGAGTTGGCGTCGAGCATCCAGGGTTTCATCCGCGATTCAATGCCGGAATGGAAAACCCGCTATCCCGGCGTGGAGGGCCTCAACGTTGCGGTGATGGGCTGCATCGTCAACGGGCCAGGCGAATCCAAGCATGCGGACATCGGTATTTCGCTCCCCGGGACCGGTGAGCAGCCGACCGCCCCGGTGTTCATCGACGGCAAAAAGGCCATGACTTTGCGCGGCGCCACTGTTGCCGTGGATTTCCAGAAAATCGTCATCGACTATATCGAGCAGCGCTTTGGCGTTGGTGGCGCGGGCCGTACGGCGGCGGAGTAGAGGGCCGACTGGCACGCGTGAAATTCGGCCTGCGCGATTTTGGGAGCCAAACGGCAACGGTGACGCACGGCCACTCGCTTTTCGTATCCGCCTTCCTAATCAAACAGAACACAGGGATGCACGAGCCGCTCCAGCTTTCTAGCGTCTTGCCGCAGCAGCGACATTCAAATGTATCAATGTCCCGAAACGTCTGTCTTTCTTCGGTGCGCGCATAGACGGCGCCGCAGCGGCACGTAGCCGTTTTTTTCAAGGTGATAGATAGGCCCGCAATTGCTTATCAGCGCGCAGGTTTCCCAAATTCTGTGAGACGGTAAACCGGGCAATACTCTGCTAGATGTGGAATCGACCGGCAGCCGACGTCTTTCCCCTAGCCAGGCCGACAGGTGCTAATGGCTTCACTTGACAACAATGAGTAATAACTCATAATCTATTCTCGATGCCAAGCTTTGCGCGCCTGCTTCGCCCGTTGCTGTGGGTCGCGTCCAGCAAGCGCGACTACGACCAATTCCCGGCACGTGTGCAAGAAACGATGGGATTTGCGCTGTTCCTCGCGCAAACTGGACAACATCCGCAGTCGGCGAAGTTGCTGCGCGGGCTCGGCAGCGGCACGACGGAGCTGATCGAGGATTTTGCTGGCGACACCTATCGCGCCGTGTACACGGTGCGTTTTTCTGCGGCGGTCTACATCCTGCACGCTTTCAAGAAGAAATCGAAGCGAGGCGGCAAGACGCCGCAAAGCGATGTCGATCTAATCAAGCGGCGGCTGACGCAGGCCGAGCGCGATTACGTGCAAAGATATGGAAAGGAGCGCAAACGATGAAACGGAAGGCGAATATCACAGCGGGCAGCGGCAATATCTTTGCCGATCTTAATCTACCGGACGCTAAGACGCATTTCCTCAAGGCGCAGATCGTCTCCGAAATCTACCGCCTGACCAAGGAGCGCAAGCTGACACAGATCCAGGCCGGGAAGCGGATGGCGATCAGCCAGCCGGAAGTTTCGCGGATGTTCAATGGGCACTTCCGCGAATACTCGATCGACCGGCTGATGGAGTTCCTGACGACATTCGACCGTGACGTCGAGATCGTAGTGAAGCTGCACAAGAAAACTGGCAAGATCGGGCGCGTCAGATTCGTGTCGGAGGCAGCCTAGACCTCGCATCGTTTGGAGACGCGTTAGCTAATTGCGCACGTCTAGACTAGCGTCCAAGCTGTTGGACGAGCCGGCAGTCACGACTTCACCGCGTCGCGCCGTCTTTATCGTCCCAAGCGGTTTGAACGGAAGCGCTTTTTCCTTGGCAATACGTACTGTCATGAGGCGAAAAGCGCCGGCTACAGTGGGCTGGAGGGGTCAAGAGGCAGAGGGATAAGTCCGCTAGCAAGTTCCTGCAGGGAGATGCTGGGGCAAACTTCCCCCTCTCCCGAGGAGAAGCAGTCGCGGGGTGTCGGCTGCGGATCACGGGGTCGAGAGATCTACAGTCAAGTTGGCCCCCCGCCGGCGCGCTCCGCCCTCTCCCTTTAGGGTAAAACGAATCCGGATGCGACTGGTCCTGACTGCCGCCGGCCTGGGGATAACTCGTTGCCAAATAGGCACAGCGGCCTGGAATCGACCGTTCCTCCGGTTCCCTCCCTCGACAGTTGCCCGCGACGCATTCACCATGAGCGTTAACCATACTGCCTCGATTTTGGGCGGCAGCCATGGCGGGGGAGTCACCGTAATGAAACGGACTATAATCGCCGCGTTGGCGCTGGTTTTTGCGCTTGGGCTGATGCCGCAGGCTGCACGGGCGCAGGATAACAATATGAGTGCCTTTTGGGCTTGGCTGATGCGCGGCCAGGATCCGCGGCTGTTTTGGAGTGGGGTTGTGGTCGGCACCGGCACCGGCGTCGCCTCCTACTATATGACCAAGAAGCACGGCACTCCGGCTGTCCGTCATGTCAGTTATGGCACGGCCTATGGCGTCACGACCTTTGCCTGCGCGGTCCTGTATCCGATCGTCGGAACGATTGCGCTCAATCGGCCACTGACGCCGCGCGAAATGTATGACGGCGTTGGCGACTGCGTTGTGCCTTTCATCGGCGGCTATATAGTCGATGCCATGCTGCCGCACGATGCCTGGACCGACGGCACGCCGCCGAAGCCGATGCGTCATCATCACAAATAGCACGCTTCAAATCGAAGCTAAGGAAAAGCCGGCCGCTCGTGCCGGCTTTTTGCTGATCCCGTTTCGGCTTACTCTTTGCAGCCAGAAACTTTTTGCAACTGAGGAAAGATCGGCCCGTGGCGAGCACCGGTAACGATTCAGGTTTGCTGAAGGGGGCCGGCATCATTGCCGCAATAAAGGCTAGCGCAATCGAATACGTTCTCTCGGTGCCCGACATTACCACCAGCTCGGGCCTGCTCGCGCCGATCGCGCGCGACGACGAATTCAAGCTGATCCGCGTGTGCAAGGAGGACGAGTGCATCGGCATCGCCTCCGGCCTGTCGTATTGCGACAAGCGTGCATTGATCCTGATCCAGCACACCGGCTTTCTCGACTCCATCAATGCCATTCGCGGAATTGCGGTCGAATACAAACAGCCGATCTGCATGATGGTCGGGCTTTTGCAGCATGAGCCGGACCGGCAGCCGCGTGCCTCATCGCGCTACGGCGTTCGCATCATGGAGCCGATCCTCGACGATATGGGCATCGCGCATCACCTTCTCGCCACCGATGCCGACGTAACCAAGATCAGGCCGGCCATCGACAAGGCCTATGCCGAATCGGCGCCGGTGACGTTCCTGATCGGGCGGACCCCGTCATGATGAAGCGCGATGCGTGCTTTCGCGAACTGGCCCGTCACATCGACGACGAAGCGGTGGTGGCGACTTACAGCTCCGCGGTCGATTGGGTTGCGGTTGCGCCGCGCGCGCTCAATTACACGTCGATCGGCGCGATGGGCCTCGATTCATCGCACGGCCTCGGGCTCGCACTGGGACGGCCAAACCGGCGTGTGGTGGTGCTGCAGGGCGACGGGTCTTTGCTGATGAACCTCGGCAGCCTGGTGACGATCGCCGCGGTGGCGCCCAAGAATTTCGTGCATCTGGTCGCGCACAACGAGACTTACGAGGCCAATGGCAGTCACCCACTCCCTTCGCCGAAAGTCGATTTCGCCGCGCTGGCGCGTGCCGCCGGCTATGCCGCAGTCTACGAGTTTTCCGATTTGGACGTTTTCGCGCAACAGATAGCGCACGTGATCGAGCAGGATGGCCCGGTGTTCGCGACACTCCATATCGAGCCGTCGAAGCCGCTCGTTTACGATTATCCGAGCCTTTACGATCCAGCCAAACGCAAAGCCTTCAAGGCGGCGTGGCAGTCGTAGAGCAAACATTTCCCGGGCGCCGGTTATCATCTCATCGTCATGGCCGGGCTTGTCCCGGCCATCCACGGCTTGCTTGAATTGTACTTTGAAGACGTGGATGCCCGCGACGAGCGCGGGCCTGACGGACGATCAGTGCTTGCGCTCGAGTCGGCGCAAAACTTCGTCGAGTTGATCGAGGCTGCGGTAGCGGATGCTGAGCACGCCGCCCCGGCCGCGATCAGCGATATTCACCACCAGGCCGAGCGTGTCGGAAATGCGTTTCTCCAGTGCGACCAGGTTGGCGTTTTTTTCCGCTCGGGCGATCGATTTCCGCCCCTGGTTCGAAGCTTTGCCATTCTTGTCGCCGGCCTCGCGCACCATCGCTTCGACCTGACGGACATTGAAGCCGCGCGCCACGATCTCGTCGGCCAAGCGTTCCGCATCGTGATGACCCACCAGGGCTCGAGCGTGGCCAACATCGAGGCGGCCGGATTGGATATGCTCCCTGACCCGGTCGGGCAGTGTCTGCAGCCGCAAACTGTTGGCGATGTAACTGCGGCTTTTGCCGACCATGCGGGCGACATCATCCTGACTGTGGCTGAAATCGCGGATCAGCGCGCGATAGCCTTCGGCTTCTTCGAGCGGATTGAGGTTCGCGCGCTGCACGTTCTCAATGATCGCGAGCTGCAGCGATTCTTCGTCGGTCGCTTCGATGATGACGACGGGGACTTCATGCAGACCGGCACGCTGCGCCGCTCGCCAGCGCCGCTCGCCGGCGATGATCTCGTAAGCGTCGGGGGCACCACGCACCGGACGTGCGAGGATCGGCTGAATGATGCCGCGTTCGCGCAGCGAGGCGACGAGCTCGTCGAGCTCGGTGTTGGAGAACACGCGCCGCGGATTGCGCGCATTGGGCCGCAGCGAGGTTGTCGGCACCCGCCGTTGGCCGCGCGGCCGCTCGGTCGACGTTTCGGCGTCGACTTCGCCAATCAATGCGGCCAGTCCGCGTCCTAGTCGCGATCGCTCGTCTGCCATCGCCGCTTTCCCCAGACCGTCAGTCACTCAGCCCTCATCCGGCACATAGTGTTTTTTCTCGTTGGATGACTTCGGTGGCAAGCCGCAAATAGGCTTCGCTGCCGCTGCATTTCAGATCGTAGACGAGCACCGGCTTGCCGTAAGACGGCGCCTCCGACACGCGCACATTGCGTGGAATGATGGTGTCGTAGACTTTCGGTCCCATGAATTCGCGCACGTCGGCGACGACCTGCCCGGACAGATTGTTGCGGGCATCAAACATCGTCAGCACGACGCCGTGGATGGTGAGATCGGGGTTCAGCGTTTCGCGCACCGACTCGACCGTCTTCAACAGTTGCGACAAACCTTCGAGCGCGAAGAACTCGCATTGCAACGGCACCAGGATGGCGTTGGCCGCCGCCATGGCGTTGACCGTCAGCAAATTGAGCGAGGGCGGACAATCGACCAGCACATAGCTGTATTTGGTGCCGGCGATCGTATTGAGCGGATTGAGCGCGCTGCGGAGACGAAAGGCGCGATCGCGCGCCTGCCCGATCTCGAGCTCGAGCCCCGACAGATCCATAGTCGAAGGCGCGAGGTGAAGGCGTGGCACCGCGGTGGCGACGATGGCGTCGCGCAGCGATGCTTCTCCGGTCAGCACGTCATAGGTCGAGTAGCGCCGGTTGCGGCGATCGATACCGAGGCCGGTCGAGGCGTTGCCCTGAGGATCGAGGTCGACGATCAAAACATCTTCGCCGATCGCAGCGAGCGCGGTGCCGAGATTGATGGCGGTCGTGGTCTTGCCGACGCCACCCTTCTGATTTGCCACCGCTAGGACGCGCGGCCGCTTCGCGGATTGCGTGGTAGGATCCGGCGGACCCAAGGGCACGATGCTGGGAGATAGTTTGGGAGTGTCACTCATCGCAGCGTGTCCGATCTGACCTATGGGGCAACTTAAAGTTGTGCTGGTTGCATTAAGATCGAAGGCTCAATTTCCGGACGACCACGATTTGCGCTTTGGGATCGGTCCGACTCGGCATTAGGCGAGGCTGAATGTTCCAATATTTAGCAGCATCGGTCAATTCAGCATCAACATCTTGTCCCTTGGGAAACAAGCCAATCGCCCCCGTTTTCAACAGCGGATAGGCTTCGGTCAGAAGTTTTGGCAACCGCGCCAACGCGCGTGCCGTGATGACCTCGATTTGCGCCGGCGGATGCTTGGCAAAATCGGCGATCCGTTCGGCGTGAACCAAGGCTGGAGCGCCGGCGGCGGCGATCGCTTCGCGCAGAAATGTCGCCTTCTTGCCGATGCTCTCCACCAGATGGACCTGGACGCCTGGGGTTTCCGCAAGAGCGCAAGCGATGACAAGCCCGGGGAAACCCGCGCCCGACCCGAGATCAGCCCAAATTTTCGCTTCTGGCGCAAGATCGAGGAGCTGCAGCGAATCCGCGATATGGCGGGTCCACAGGATCGCTTCGCTCGATGCCGCAATCAAATTGGTGTGCCGCTGCCACTCTAGAAGAAGCGCGACAAAGCGATCGAGCCGCGCCGCTGTTTCACGTGAAACAGGGGTGATTTCGAGCGCGCGGGCCCGATCGGCCGCGAGATCAAGCGATGCCACGTGCCGACTTGCTGGCGGCTTTACTGCCGGGTTTGCGCTGCTGTCGGCGCACATGCGCTGCGAGCAGCGTCAGAGCGGCCGGCGTGATCCCGTCGATCCGGCCGGCATGGCCGATCGTCGGCGGCCGGTGGGTTGCGAGCTTGTGCCGGACCTCGTTTGATAGACCCGGGAGCACCGCATAATCGACGTCCTCGGCAAGCACGAGACTCTCGTCGCGGCGATAGGACTCGACGTCGGCGGCCTGGCGCCTGAGGTAGACGTCATATTTGGCGTCGATTTCGAGCTGCTCGGCGATCTTGCTGTCGAGTGTGCCGAAAGCAGGCCAAACCCGGGCTAAGTCGCCAACGGCGATATCTGGAAGCGACAAAAGCTCGAATGCCGAGCGCCGTTGCCCGTCCTTTCGCAGCGATATGCCGTGCCGGGCGGCCTCATTGGGCGTTACGGCGAGCTCTCGCGCCATAGCGCGTGCGGCATCGAGCGCTGCCGTCTTGGTGCGGTGCTTGCGCGCACGCTCCGGCCCGACGCAGCCAAGCGCAATGCCCCTGCCCGTCAGCCGTTGATCGGCATTGTCAGTCCGCAGCGTGAGCCGGTATTCCGCACGCGACGTGAACATGCGGTACGGCTCGCTGACGCCGCGCATCACCAGATCGTCGATCATCACGCCGAGATAGGCTTCCGCGCGATCGAAAGTGACCGGCATGGCGTCGCCCGCCAGCGCGGCCGCATTCAGTCCGGCGACCAAGCCCTGGGCGGCGGCTTCTTCATAGCCGGTGGTGCCGTTGATCTGCCCGGCGAGGAATAACCCCGGCAAGCGTTTGGTTTCCAAGGAGGGTTTCAACTCCCGCGGATCGACGTGGTCGTATTCGATCGCATAGCCGGGCCGCATGATGCGTGCACGCTCCAGCCCCGGGATGGTGGCGACGATGGACGCCTGAACCTCTTCCGGCAGCGAGGTCGAAATGCCGTTGGGGTAAACCGTGGTGTCGTCCAAACCCTCAGGCTCGAGGAAGATCTGATGGCCGTCGCGTTCGCCGAAACGCACGATCTTGTCTTCGATCGACGGGCAATAGCGCGGTCCGCGGCTCTGGATTTGCCCCGAATACATCGGCGATCGATGCACATTGGCGCGGATCACGTCATGGGTCGCGCGCACCGTGCGGGTAATTCCGCACTGGATTTGGCGATTTTGGATGCGCTCGGTCAGCATAGAAAACGGCTCCGGAGGATCGTCCCCCGGCTGCATTTCCACCGTCCCCCAATCGATTGTCGTCCCATCGAGCCGCGGCGGCGTTCCGGTTTTGAGGCGTCCAAGGGCAAAGCCAGCCCGCTCCAGCGAGCGGGATAGGCCGAGCGCGGGCGCCTCGCCGACCCGGCCGGCCGGAATTTGCCGCTCGCCGATATGGATCAAGCCCCGCAGGAACGTACCGGTGGTCAGCACCACAGCGCCGGAGCTGAATTCTCGCCCATCGACCAGGCGCACGCCGCCGACCCGCTCCTGGCCAAGCAAATCGTCGACCTCGCCTTCGACGACCGTAAGATTTGCGGTGGCCTGGATCGCCTGCTGCATGGCCGCCGCGTAAAGTTTGCGGTCGGCCTGCGCGCGCGGCCCGCGCACGGCCGGTCCCTTGCGCCGGTTGAGCACGCGAAATTGGATACCGGCCGCATCCGCCACGCGACCCATAAGCCCATCGAGGGCGTCCACTTCGCGAACCAGATGGCCCTTGCCCAATCCGCCGATCGACGGATTGCACGACATGGCGC
>JBARER010000113.1:0-22373 GCA_049796395.1 Xanthobacteraceae bacterium | reverse complement strand
GTTGACGAGTGGGTAGAGGCCGCAACGCGCTGGGTCGGTGCCGCGCGCCGGAGCTGCGCGGCGAAGAATGCCCCCGCCCTACCCATGCCCGGCGATCTCGCAATCCTGTTCCAAACTATCGTCGGCGCCTGGCCTATGTCTCTTGCGCTTGGGGACCAGGCGGGGCTCTCGGTCTTCGCGAAAAGAATTGCGGCGTGGCAACTAAAGGCGGTGCGAGAAGCCAAGCTGCAAAGCGACTGGTCGGCGCCGAACGATGCGTATGAAGGCGCTCTCGCGGATTTTATCGATTGGCTGTTCTCCGGGCCGAACGAGGTTTTGACTGAGCTGCACAGCTTCGCGGCGCGGATAATGGCGCCCGGCGTGGTCAACGGTCTCGCTCAGATGCTCGTCAAGCTCACCGCGCCGGGAGTGCCGGACATTTATCAAGGCACCGACTATTGGGACTTGAGTCTGGTCGACCCCGACAATCGCGCGCCGGTTGATTTTGCGTCGCGGGAACGCTCGCTGAACGCAGCGGACCTCGACGAGGTCATCGCCGCATGGCCCGACGGACGCATCAAGCAGCGGCTGATGGCCGACGTTTTTGCAGTGCGAAAGAAAATTCCGTCGGTCTTTTCGAACGGCGCTTACGTTCCGCTCACCGCCACTGGGCCACAGGCGGAGCGGATTATCGCTTTCGCGCGTATCGGGGACGGCGGGACGACAATCACGGTGGTTTGCAAATGCGTCGCGCCGGCCTTGAAAGACGCGACAATCGCCATTCCAGCTTCATTTTGGCAAGATACTCGCCTGATAGTTCCGGAACACCTGCGCGTACCCATTATAGATGCACTGGTGACGCCGCGGTCATTGGTGTTAGCCGAAAAGGTCGACGTCGGGACCATTCTTGCTCGATTGCCGGTGGCATTTCTTGTTCATGACGCAACTGCGAGATAGGCTGCGACACATTGGGCTGTGCAAATCGGGCGTTGGCGTTGCTTGACGGCTTGTGCAATTCTTCACACGCAATTAGTTGATTCGGTAATCGCGGCGGCGTGGAAATGCAGACACGCAGCACGGAACGCACGGGAGCCGGGGGCTTCTTGGAAGAGGGGGCACCCAAAGCGGAAATCCGAAGCGCAGCGGCCACTACCTCACGGTGCGTAGGTAGCGAAGCAAAGTGGCCAGCCGGGGTGGCGACCGGCCCGCGATATCTACTCCAATCCTCGACTCTCCAATCCCCACATTGAAAACGCGATTGCCGGTCTGTTATCAGGCCGGCATTGCGCGGCCGCGCGTGTGGCCCCGGAGTTGGACAGGCTAGGGATGCCTTGTCTCCGAGGACCACCCGGCGCGACCAGAAAAGGGAACAGGGTCCGCTTGAGTTAATCCTAGCCGTTGGCTTACGTTCCTCTTGCTTGTGCCGCTTTAGCTTGCGCTCTCATTGTTTGCTGCTGATTGCTGCGCCAAACTGCCGCGAAAAAGCTGCGCCTAAATGGCTGCAAAGCCGTCATTTCAAAACCGCATCACCGGGCGTCATCCTCGCTTCGCAGATATAATAGTTCCATTTTTTTCTACATGCTTGATCTGCATTCGCAGAGGTGGAACGCCCATCCGATCGCGCCAATTAGCCGCGTAAGGGCAGACACCTGAAGGCAGAGGTCGAAGATGAAGATTATCTCTACAGCGGTGGCGATTGTTGGTATCGCCATCATCGGCCCCACAATCGCGGCGGCTCAAACCGCCGGAAGTTTCGCCAAAATGAAACCTGGCACGCTCTATAACTTTGAACCCGGCGTCCTCAATATCGGTCCGAACGGCTCCGACATGGCGAGAGATCAAGCCATTCACGACTGCAGCACCCAGGCATCAAAGTGGGTTTTCAGTACGTGGCAAACAAAACAGTTTGCCGTTTATGGAACCTGCATGGCCGAACACGGACAAGAACCGTAGGCGGGTTCAAATCGCCGCGCGCCTCCTCAACGCAGGTCGCGCGGCGAAGCATTTTGGCAATTCAGCATTGGAATTACGCCGATGGGTTTCATGAATTTTTCATGACGCGGCAACCGAAGCCGGAAGCCGCCGTTGCCGAAAGTCAGCTGATAAAGACCGCGAATGAAAATCGCGAACAGGAGTTGGTATGGCTGAGACGGCAGCGCCGACGGGACACGGAACAAGTGCGGGCGGACACGAGGTTCTGCAGCGGCTGGACGCGGCGCAGATCACACCGCTCCATTGGAAAATCATGTTCATTTCCGGCATGGGATTTTTCACCGATGCCTACGACCTGTTCATCATCGGCGTCGTCATGTCGCTGCTCAAGGAACAATGGAAAATTTCGCCGACGGCCGAGGGCCTGGTTACATCGACGGCATTGCTTGCATCGGCGGTGGGCGCGCTTTTGTTCGGCCGCATCGCCGACATGCTCGGCCGCAAGCGGATTTATGGCTATGAGGTGCTGGTGCTGGCGGCCGGAGCTATTGCCTCGGCGCTGTCGCCGAGCATCTGGTGGCTGATTGCGTTCCGCGTCGTACTCGGCATCGGCATCGGTGGCGATTATCCGGTCAGCTCAACCATCATGAGCGAATATGCCGGCAAGGCGACCCGCGGCTTTTTGGTCACGCTGGTCTTTACCATGCAGGCCGCCGGCTTGATCGTCGGGCCGCTCCTGGCGGCCGCGCTTTTGGTCACGCCACTGTCGCACGATATGGTCTGGCGGCTGCTTCTTGCCTTCGGCTGCGTGCCAGCCCTCGCTGTGTTCTGGATGCGCCGACAGATGGCGGAGACACCGCGCTATCTGCTCGCCAGCGGCCAGCATCAGGCCTTTCACGCCGCCGCCGCGACGGTTCTTGGCGGTCCTGGTGCAACGGGGAACGCTGAACAGCGGGCCCAAAAGCGTGACGAGAGCTTCTGGAGAGGTTTTTCGGTCATCACCGGCAACCGGGTCTTTCTCGTGCGCCTGATAGGCGCCAGCCTGGCTTGGTTCCTGATGGACTTCGCCTATTACGGCAACACGGTTTCGAGCCCGATGGTGCTGTCGGTGATCACGCCGGATAAGAGCCTTCTGACCAAGACGCTGATCCAGCTCGGTGTTTTTGCCGTCGCCGCCGCGCCGGGCTATCTGATCGCGGCGGCGATGATGGATCGCCTCGGCCGCAAATCCATCCAGATACTGGGCTTCGCCATGATGGCCATCACCTTCGCCATGATCGCCCTTATTCCGGATGTCACCAAACTCGTCATCCCGTTTCTTCTGGTCTACGGCATCAGCTACTTTTTCACCGAATTCGGCCCGAACTCCACGACCTTTGTCTATCCGGCCGAGATCTTTCCAGTGAAAGGCCGCACCAGCGGCCACGGCATTGCTGCGGCGGCCGGCAAGCTGGGCGGCTTCATCGGCGTCTTTCTGTTCCCGATCCTGATGCACTGGCACGGCTTGCTCGCCGCGGAATCCGCGGCAGCAATCGTCAGCCTGATCGGCATTGTGGTGACGTTGACAATGCTACCGGAGACCAAAGGTGAGAGCCTTGAGGAGCTTAGTTTCGATCAGCGCGAACCACTGGCGCGCGCCGCCTAAAGCGTATTTCGGCACGCGTGGTCTTTTTAGCTATCGGCTTGCTTGTCGGTCAGGCCGGCTCATAGCGCGTGCCGATTGAGGGCTTGCTCTGCCCCAGTCCGGGCAATTCCCAAATGCCGGCGCCGGCTGGATTGATATCCGCCGCGATATCGACGTCGATCAGATAGGGCTTGTTGGCGGCGATACCTTTGCGCACGGCTTCGGCGAGATCGGCGGCGCGGTCGATGCGCACACCCTCGACGCCGGCGGAACGCGCCATCGCCGCGAAATCCGGACTGTAGCGCTCGCCGGTCTTCGGATGGTGAAAGTCGGTCGCCAGCTCGCGGCCCCCCAGATAGCCGCGCTGCAAGCCGCGGATCGAGGCATAGGCGTAGTTGTTCCACACCACCCAGACCACCGGCAGATCGTATTCGACGGCGGTGCCGAGCACGCTGGCATGCATGAAAAACGCGCCGTCGCCGCACACTGAAACGCAGGGTCGATCGGGGGCTGCGAATTTCGCGCCGAGTACGCCGGCGACGCCAAAACCCATGGCGCCGAAGCCCATGCAGCCGATCAGCGAGTCCGGGCGGCGCGGCTTGCAATAGCCGAGCAGCCAATTGTGATGCACGCCGATGTCGCTGACCAGGATGGCGTCGTCCGGCAGGCCCTTGTCGATTTCGGCGGCCGCACGCTGCGGATTGATCGGCTGGCTGTCGTCGGTAAAGCCGGGCGCGACCAGTCTGTCCCATTCCTTGCGGTAGCCGTCGATCATGCCGAGCCATTTTTTGCGTGCGTCGAGCTTGGTCTCCACGTTCTTGCGGCGGTCGAGCTCGGCATGAACTTGCCGCAAGAAGGTGCGCACGTCGGCCATCAGGCCGAGCGCGACCGGATAATTGCGGCCAATCTCTTCGGGATCGATGTCGACATGAATGAGCTTGGTCGGCGGGATGGTGAAAGAATAGCCGGGGATCCACGAACTTGAGGTGCGGTCGTCGAAGCGGACGCCGAGCGCCAGTAAGACGTCGGCTTGGCGCGTTGCATGATTGGCCTGATAGTGGCCGCCGCGCGCGACGAGACCAAGCGCCAGCGGATGATGGGTGTCGATCGCGCCGAGTCCGCTCATCGAGGCCGCGACCGGAATTTGCAGGCGTTCGGCGAGCTTCAAAAGCTCCTCGCTGGCGCCGCCATAGCGCACGCCCTGTCCGACCAGGATGCAGGGCCGTTCGGCGCCCAAGAGCATGTCGACGGTCTTCACCACGCCATCGGGATCGGCGCCGCAGCGGCTGGAAATATTGGCGCTCCATTCCTGCGGGTCCGGCGTTGCTTCCGCGGCCGCTTCCAGGAACACGTCGAACGGCACGTCCAGCACCACCGGGCCGGGACGGCCGGTGACCATGGTCTTCCATGCCTGGCGAACGGCGAGCGGCACCATTTCGCCGCGCGTCGGCTGAAAGACTTTTTTGCAGCAGGGGCGCACCATCGACGGAAAGTCGGCTTGATACTGGCGATACATTTCCTGGAAAGCGCCACGATTGAATTGGTTGGTCGGCACATTGCCGGTCACGGCGAGAAACGGCACCGAGTCGAGATAGGCCGTGGTGAGCGAGATCGGCAGATTGGCGGAGCCCGGCCCGCAGGACGTGAACGTGGCGGTCGGCTTGCCCGAGACGCGGTAATAAACGTCGGCCATGAAGCCGGCGACGCTTTCGTGATGCACCGAGATGGTCTTGATATCGCTGCTGCGTTCGTAGAGCGCGTCGATAAACTGGATATTGCCGTGCCCGCACAGGCCGAAAACAGAAGGAACCTTCTCCTGGATCAGATAATCGACAATGACTTGTGCTCCATTCAGCTTGTTCGTCGACACCTGAGAAACCTCCATTTTACGGGCTTAACGCAAGCCGCGCGAAGCTATGTCTCGGATCGCTACAGGTCAATTGATATTGGGGCCTTTGCTGACTAGTGGCTTGCGACACTTGATCTCCGTCGGCGTGGGGCGCAGTCTTTCGCCAACGGAGGATACGCCCTTGAGCATCGCCGAACTGCGGTCGGCGTCCGCGCCGGATATTCCGAGTGCTGACGAGTTGGTGGCGCGAGCCCGCGCGCTGGCGCCGCGCTTGCGCGAACGGGCGGTGCGGACCGAGGGCGACCGCAATATCCCGCAACGGTCCATCGATGAATTCATCGACGCCGGTCTCATTCATACGCTGCAGCCGCGGCGCTGGGGCGGTTACGAGCACGACCATGGGGTGGCGTTCGATGTCGCCGTCGAGCTCGGCAAATCGACCTGCGGCTCGTCGGCCTGGTGCCTGAATTATCTGGCCGATCACGCCTGCATGCTGGCGCTGTTTCCGGAGGAAGCGCAGCACGACGTCTGGAGTCGCAACAAAGCCGCCTGCATCGCCACCTCGGCGGCGCCGACCGGCAAGGTGGCGCCGGCACCGGCAGGTTACCGCCTGGACGGCCGCTGGTCGTGGTGCTCGGGCTTGCGCCATTCGCAGTGGATCATGATCGGCGGCTTGGTGCAGCGCGACGGCGAAGATCATCCCGACATGCGGCTTTATCTGGTGCCGGTCTCGCAACTCAAGCAGGACGATACCTGGCATTGCGCCGGCCTGCGCGGCAGCGGCTCGAACACCGCGGTGCTCGACGACGTATTCGTTCCCGAGCATCGCAGCGTGTCGTTTTCGGCGCTGCGCGAGGGTTCCTCGCCGGGATCGAAGGTCAATGCCAATCCGATCTACCATGCGCCGTTCATCGCCCTGCACAGCTATGCGCTGCTTGGGCCGGTGCTCGGCCTGGCGCGCGGCGCTTACGCGGAATTCGTGCAATGGACGCGGCGGCGCTATTTGACCTACACCCAGCTCGCCATCGCGCAGCATGTGCCGGTGCAGATGCGGATCGCCGAAATCGCCGCGCAGATCGATGCCGCCGAGTTGTTGGCGCGGCGGGCGCTCGCCACAGCGCGCGCCGACTATGCCGGCATGTCGCTCGAAACCCGTACGCTCTTGCGTCGCGATTTCACTTATGCGGTGCGCAGCCTGCGCGAGGCGCTCGACGATCTGGTCAAAATCTCCGGATCGAGCGGCCTGATGGAAGACAACCCCATGCAGCGCTGCTGGCGTGACGCTCACGCCATCTCTTCGCATGTCGTGATGAACTGGGATGTGCCGGCGGAGAATTTCGGCCGCAGCGAATTCGGCCTGCCGCTCAATCCGGCTTATCCGATGTTTTAGGCGCGTATTCGTAAATCGAGATGAGTCGGCGCGGGTTGGCCGATGTCCGCCTTGCCGCCGAAAGCAGGCGCAAGTAGGGCGTGGCGGGTCGTCCGCTTTGTGCCAATGGTAGACATCGCAACTGTATCGGCGATGGACTACTTCACTGCTTTAGCCGCTTTTTCGATCAATGCCGCCACGTCGCGCGCATGGGACAAAAAAATCGCGTGGCTGCCCGGAAGTTCAATAGCTTGCGATTGGGCCCGCTTTGCCATGAAGCGTTCCAGATCGGGATTGATCATCCGATCCTCTTTGGAGATCACTGCGTAGCTCGGCTTTTGTTTCCAGGCTGCGACGGTAGCCTTCGCGCCAAATGCCTCGGCCGCGACCGGCACCTGGGAGATCGACATAAATTGCGCGACCGGCTTGGGCGCATCCGCCGCGAAGTCCGCCGCAAACGCTTTGGGGTCGACCGCAAGGAAGCCGTCGCCAACGGGTCCGACACTTTTGGCGGCTGCCGGCATCTTGTCGGACAGACTGCCAACGCTCTCGCCGACGTCCGGCTCGAAGGCTGACACGAAAACGAGAGCCTTGACGTTGGCATCCGTTCCCACTTCGTTGATGATCATCCCGCCATAGCTGTGCCCGACCAGCACACAAGGACCTGCTTTTGCGAGAACCCGGCGCGTCGCGGCCACATCCGCCGCGAAGCTGGTCTCAGGCTCCTGAACGACGCTGACCGCGTAACCGTGACTCTGCAGAATGTCCGCCACCGGCTTCCATCCGGAACCATCGGCGAAGGCACCGTGGACCAGAACG
Organism: Xanthobacteraceae bacterium; assembly: GCA_049796395.1. Lineage (GTDB taxonomy): Bacteria > Pseudomonadota > Alphaproteobacteria > Rhizobiales > Xanthobacteraceae > BOG-931. The sequence goes on along the minus strand of JBARER010000113.1, from coordinate 14,801 downwards.
ACAGACTTGACGGCTGCGTATGCAGGTGATGACGCCGCAAAAGCGGCGCCTGTAAGGAGAGCCAGAATCAAGCGTTTCATGGTGTCGCTCCGCTGTTGTTGGCGACAGTTAGTTTAGAGGAGGCTAGTGCACGGAACAATCCGCAACCGAATTGCGCGGAATGTCGGCTTTTGGATCAGTAGCAGACATTACAAGCTGTCTGGCTCATGTCTGCTTTACCCCCGAACGACGGACATTGGGCGATGCATCAGGTAGGCATTCGGCGGTCGGTTTATGAGTGCGTCTTCCTCGTCAATGCCAGCGCCAGACGCCGTAGGCGTGACCGTTCTGCATCTGCGGCGCGATGTAAGCGGGTTTGCGGTCGCCGATGGCGCCGAGCATGGCGATCCAGTTCAACAGCTCGCCGCCGACATTGCCGGCTTTGAGGAGCTGATGCTCGCTCGCTTCGCCGATCAGCCGGTCGATCTTCTGTTCCTCGAGCGATGCGATCACGCGCATCGCCCAGTCCGGATCGGGCACGCCATCGGATCGCCCCGGCGCCATGCGTGGGCCGCCGACTTCGAGCGAGAAGCTGCCGGATCCCATGATCGCGACGCGCAGGCTCTGCGGCCAGGATTCGACGGCGCGCGCCACCGTCTTGCCGAGCTCGTAGCATCGTCGCGCCGACGGTAGCGGCGGTAGGTGGCCGCTGACGAAAAATGGGATCACCGGTATCTGCATGTCCGGCGTGAGAAAGTGCAACGGCACGGTGATCGAGTGATCGACCGAGAAATTCTGAGTCATGCCGACATCGTAGCCCGCGCCGATCGCGGTGGCGCGAATATGCGCGGCGAGGCCCGGCAGCGATTTGACCACGTAGTTCGGCACGTCCCGCGGCTCGTCGTTCGGCGCCTTGAAATCCTTGTCGATGCCGACGGCGAATATCGGCAGATCGTTGAGGAAGAACGTGTTGAGATGATCGGTGTCGAACATCACGATCGCATCCGGCCGCACGGCCGCGAGCTGTTCCTTCTGCGCGCCGAACAGCTTGGCGATTTCGCAGTCCGGCCCATCGCGTTTGACGAAAAACGGAAATACCGGGGTGTGCGGCACGCCAAAACCGGCAACGATCTGCGCCATTCTATTATGCCTCCCGTTGCTGCGACCGGGGCCTCACGCCACCGGCTGGCCGATTTCGTCGACCTTCACCGCGCGCATGCGCTCGTTATAGCTTTGGACGTTCAGTCCGCAAACTTCGAAACGCGCCAGATAGCCCATGAGAAAGCCGTTGACACCCATGCGGAACAGCGTGCCGACGTCGCCGGCAAGAAGCGCCCGGCATTCGTCTTCGGTGAGATCGAGGCCGGACAGCGCTTTCGCCGGATCGGCCTTCATGGCGGCGCGAAAGGCATGATCGCGTAAGAGTTCGCGGCACAGATAGTTCACGGCAAAGACTGACATAGCCCGGCTCCGGACGCTCGCGCCCATGCGGCACGCGCGACTTTTGCACGGCGGCGCGGCGATTGCCACAGTGGCATCAGGTTCGTAAGCTTCGAACTCTGTCCGGGAGAAGTGTCATGGATGCAGCGGTGGACGCGCGGCGGGATCGACGCCTGACCAACCCGGTCTTCAATGACCGCAAGCTCAAGCTCGGCACGTTCGGTACCAATCTCGACCGCGGCTGCGCCATCTCCACCATCGACGGGGTGCTTGAGATCAATTGGCCGAATACGCTGGAACTGGCCAGGACGTCGGAAGAGATGGAATTCGAGGCGTTGGTGCCGATCGGCCGCTGGCATGGCTTTGGCGGCGTGACCAATTTCAACGGTCCCGGTTTTGAATGCTTCTCCTGGGCCTCGGCGATCGGCGCCTCGACGCGTTATTCCGGCATCTTCGCCACCTCGCATGTGCCGACCATTCATCCGGTGATGGCGGCGAAGCAGGCGGCAACGATCGATCACGTCACCGGCGGGCGCTTTGCGCTCAATATCGTCACTGGCTGGAACCGGCCGGAGATCGAGATGTTCGGCTCACCGCTGTTGGAGCACAACGACCGTTATGATTGTGCCGCCGAATGGCTGCACGTCGTGAAGGAGCTGTGGATCCGCGATGAGCCGTTCGATTTCGAGGGCCGCTTCTACAAGATCAAGAAGGGCTACTTGGAGCCGAAGCCGATTCAGCGGCCGTTTCCTGCGGTGATGAACGCCGGCGGCTCGGAGAAAGGCCAGCACTTTGCGGCCAAGTATTGCGACATGGTCTATGTCGTGTTCGGCTCGCACGACTTCGACGACTGCAAGGCCAAAATCGATTCCTACCGCGATCTCGCGCGCAAGGAATACGGGCGGGAAATCCAGGTCTGGAGCTACGCCTATGTCGTGCAGGGCGAGACCGAGAAAGAGGCGAGGGACTATTTTACCGATTACGTCCAGGACAAGGGTGATTGGCAGGCGGCGACCAATCTCGTCGATACCATGATCGCCAACGCCAAAACGCTGCCGTCGGACGTATTGGCGGAAATGAAAAAGCACTTCATCGCCGGTTGGGGCGGCTATCCGCTGATCGGCACGCCGGAGCAGATTGTGGATGGGTTGATCCGGATGTCAAAAATGGGCCTGGACGGTACGCTGTTGAACTGGCCGCGCTATATCGAAGACCAGCACTGGTTCAAGAACCGCGTTTATCCGCTGGTGCAACAGGCCGGATTGCGCTGAGGCACGGTATTTAAAAATATCGGCTGGTGGATTCCGGACCGAGGCCGAGCTGCTGGCGGCCGTAATGCGCAAAATTGGTCTCGACGTTCAGGCTGATATGCATGGACATGAAGTGGATATCGCGCCACGCCCGCTGCAACGGATGCGACGACGCGAATCCGGCCGTACCGCTCAAGGCGATCAGCGTGTCGATGGCGCCGATCATCAATTCGGATACGCGGGTGTAGTCACGGATCGAGCGGGCCAAAAGTTCCGACGAAAAGGAGTCCGGCGCCTCGGTCACGCGCACGGCGCGGCGCATTAATAGCTCCGCGGCGTCGATGTCGGCTGCGACCCGGGCCATCCGCACTTGAACCGAGGTCTTCTCCGCGAGCGGCGTGCCGTCCAGCGTCTTTCGCGTCTTGGTCCCCTCGCGAAAGAGTTCATAGGCACCTTGGGCCGCGCCGAGCATCGGCGATGCAAAGGAGATCGGCGCGTAATAGAAAAACGGCGTACGATAATTAATGTCGTCGTAAAGAGCGGTACCGGGCGTCTTGCCGGCGCGCAGGTCGGCAAGGCTCAATATGCGGCTGTCAGGCACGAAAGTGCCGTCGACGACGATGGTCTTACTGCCGGTGCCGCGCATGCCGGCGGTGAACCACGTGTCGCGGATCGTGTATTCGCCGCGCGGGACAAGAAAGAACTGCCATTCCGGCTCCGGGCCGTCGTGCGTCATGCCGCCGAGCATGACCCAGGAGCAATGATCGACACCGCTGGCGAACGGCGAGCCGGCACTTGAGATGTGGTAACCGCCGTCCGCGCGAACGGCCTTTACAACCGGCGCGAACGAAGCAGCGACCGGCACGTCGATGTCCGCCGACCAGACGGCCTCCTGACCTGCCCGCGGAAACTGCGCGATCAGGTGGGCGTGGTGAACGATGAGGCTGGCGCACCAGCCATGCGAGGCGTCGGCCTTGCTGAGCTCCCGCGTGACTTCGTGCCAGGTGTCCAAGTCGAGGCCGTAGCCGCCGATCTCGCGCGGCAGCAGGATACGGGCGAAACCGGCATCGAGCATGTCCTTGACGGAAGCCTCGGGGATGCGCCGCCCGTCCTCCGCCGCTTCGGCGCGTTTGCCAAAGCGGGGCGCAAGCTCCCGCGCGCGCTCGATAACGTCTTGGGCGCTCACGCTGGGGCGGGACGACGGGGAAGACGGCATATCGTTGTCCTATCGCTTGGATTGACCCGGTTTGAGCGTCAGCCGCCGGCCGACCGGGAAAAGCTGCAGGTCGAAGCGATGAACGACCCAGCCCCAAAGTCCCATCGGCGCCTTCAGCATGATCACGATGGCAATGACTCCCAGGAGGATCAGATAATATGTGCCGTAGTCAGCCAGAAGCTCGCGCAGCACGATAAAGACGAGCATGCCTATGAACGGTCCTTCCAGTGTGCCTATCCCGCCGATCACGACCATGAAAATCACCACGACCGTCCAATCGTTGATGCTGAATCCAGCCTCCGGCGAGATCCGCAGCTTCTGCAAAAAGATCAAGGCCCCGATCAGACCGGTGCAGGCGGCAGTCGCGACATAGATGATGAATTTGGTCCGGAACGTGTTGACGCCAAGGCTCGCCGACGCCGGCTCGGAATCCCGGATGGCGGTGAGCGCCAGCCCGTGACGCGAGCGCAACAGAAAATAGACGATGCCGAACACGAATAGCGAAGCGGCAAGCGTCATCAGGTACAGCATGGTGTCGCGCACGTCGCGGTCGGGCGATATCTCTTTGAGGATCGGCACCGTCAACGACAGGCCGGAACCAGCTCCGAGCACCAATATCAGGCTGGCGAATAGCGAGAAGACTTCAGAAACCACCCATGTACCGATGGCGAAATAGGCGCCGCGCAGACGAAAGACGGCAAACGAGACCGGGACTGACATCAGCCCCGCGAAAGGACCGGCGAGAAGAATCGCGACATAGACATTCACGTTCCACACGCCGGTCAGGTAAAACAGCATATAGCCGCCGAGACCGACATAGGCTTGTTGGCCGACGGAGACCAGGCCCGCGTAGCCAGCAAGCAGGTTCCAGAGCTGCGCCAGCGCTACATAATAGGCCATCTCGGCAACAAGCCGCAGCCAGCCCGGATCGCCCCACCACGGCAATGAAACCAGCGCCGCAAGAATGACGGCCGCCACGCCTGCGAAAATTCGGCTAGCTTTGGTGGCGCGCTCGACGCGCACCGGTTCGGGATCGGCGGCGATGTCGGTCACGCGTTCAATCCCTGGTGCGCGGAAACAGCCCGTTCGGGCGGAGGATGAGAATGGTCAGAAACGCCAGATGGCCGGCGAGAATCTGCCAGGTTGGGTCAAGCGCAGCGCCGACCGATTGGGCGAGGCCGAGCACAATGCCGCCGATCAGGGTCCCCCACATGCTACCTAACCCGCCGATGATCACCGCCTCGAAAGCCAGGATCAAGCGGATGGGCCCGGCCGCGGGATCGAAGATGGTGCGGATTCCGAACAGCACGCCGGCAATCGCGGTGAAGACCATCGCAATGCCAAGCGCCAGTGCGTAGAGCTTGCGGTTGTCGATGCCCATCAGCTCGGCGGTGTACGCATCGTCGGACACCGCACGAAAAGCGCGGCCCAGCCCGGTGCGGTAGAACAAGAACTGCAGGCTGGCGATGGAGAGGACCGCCACGGCGAATACCAGCAGCGGAAAGACGCCGATGTCGATGCCGCCGGGCAAATGCAGGCTCGCAGTCTCGATCGAACCTTCCTGAAGCCGGTGGTCATAGGCTCCGAAGCCCTGCAGCAAGCCGTTCTGGATGACGATCGAAATGCCGAAGGTGACAAGCAGCGGCGGCAACAGCCCGCCGCTGAGCGTCTGATTGAGCAAACCGCGCTGCAGTGCATAGCCGAGCGCGAACATCACCGGCACGACGATCAAAAGACTCAAGAAAGGGTCGAGTCCCGTACCCCAGATCACCACCAGCGCGACGTAACCCGACAGTACGATGAAATCGCCGTGGGCAATGTTGACCAGCCGCATGATGCCGAACGACAGCGACAGGCCGATGGCGAACAGCGCGTAGATGCCGCCGAGCAGGCTTCCCTGGATGATGATGTTGAGCCATTCCATGGCAGATGCCCACGCTACATGCCGAAATAGGCCGCCGTCAGCGCGGCGCGATCGAAATTCTTGGTCAGCGCGGTCAGCGCCAAACGGCCCTCTTGCAGACAGTAGAACCGCGTCGAGGCATCGAGCGCACGGTTGACGTCTTGCTCGACCAGAACGACCGTGGTGCCTTCGCCGGTGATGGTGCCGAGGCACTGATAGATGTCGCGGATGATGACCGGCGCCAGACCGAGCGACAGCTCATCGCAGAGCAAGAGCCGCGGATTCGACATTAAGGCGCGGCCGACGGCTGTCATTTGCTGTTGTCCGCCCGAGAGCGACGTGGAGGGCAGACAGCGTAATTCGTGCAGCCGCGGAAACAACTCATAGACGCGCCTGAGAGTCCACGGCCCGGGACGCTGGCTATGGGCGCCGAGCAATAGATTTTCCTCGACCGAGAGGCTCGGAAACAGCCGGCGTCCTTCCGGCACCATGGCGACGCCGAGCCGCACGATTTCGTGCGGCGTCTTGTGCCCGACCGGCTCGCCGTCAAGCAAAACGGAGGCCGGCGCGGTCGGCAAGGCGCCGGCGATGGTGCGCAGCAGTGTGGTCTTGCCGGCGCCGTTGGCGCCGATGATCGCCACGGTCTCACCTTGCTCGACGGTCACGTCGACTCCGAACAGCGCCTGGAAGTCGCCGTAAAATGCCGACAGGTTCTGCGTGCGCAACAGCGTCATGACACCGCTATGCCCATATAGACTTCACGCACGCGCGGGTCCGCCATGACTTCGTGCGGATTTCCTTGCGCCATGATCTGGCCGAAATCCATGACGATCAGCCGGCTCGCCACCGAAACAAGCGCGTGCACGATATGCTCGATCCAGACGATCGTCGTGCCGCGCGCGTGAATGTGCTTGATGGTCTCGACCAATTGGCCGCATTCGTATTCGGTGAGGCCGCCGGCAATCTCATCGAGCAGCAAGAGCTTGGGCTGCATCGCCAGTGCCCGCGCCATTTCGAGCCGCTTGCGCTGCAGGAGCGTCAGCGTCCGCGCCGGCATATTGGCACGGTCGTACAGGCCGGTCACCTTGAGCACATCGCTGCAGCGCTGGTAGCTCTGCCGCTCGTTGACGCCGCCGCCGAAGATGGCGCCGACCAGGAGATTCTCGAATACGCTCATATTCGCGAACGGATGCGGTATCTGGTACGAACGGCCGACGCCCAGCCGCGACCGCGCGTGCGGCGGCATCGCCGTCACGTCCATGCCGTCGAAGGCGATGCGTCCCTTGGTTGGCGCGACATCGCCGGTAATCAGATTGAACAAGGTCGTCTTGCCGGCGCCGTTCGGTCCGATGACGGCCAATGCTTCGCCGGCGGCGACGGCGACGTTGACGCCGTCCACGGCTTTCAGCGCGCCGTAATGCTTGGATACCGCTTGCAGCTCGAGGAGGGCCATGAACGACTTCTGGCTGCCGCCGCCGCAGTTCGCTGCGGCGGCCGCTTTAATTCGTCTAGGGAGATGGAGCTTGTTTCCGTAACCGTATCAGGAATAGGAAATCGCGGAGAACGCCCGGTCGAGGGGAATTTCCGGCGCGGTCTTGTTGAACACGATGTTGAGATCGTATTTCCACTTCGTGCCCTTTTCCCATTGACCGCCGACCAGCGGCGTCGTGCACACATTCGGCACGGGGTTGGTCGGCCCGCCCTTCCAGGTGATCGGTCCGACGATCGACTTGTAGTCGGTCGCGGCGATCGCTTCGCGGATGGAGTCGGCGTTAAGCTTCTTCGCCCGTTTGAGCACGTCGATCGCAACCTCGAGATTGGCGTGCTTGAAGCCGAGTGGCTGGGTCCATTGCTTGCCGCTCGCCTTCTCGTAGGCGTCGCAGTATTGCTGCGCGGTCTCCCCGGTGAGGCCCGACTTGAACGGATGGTGATGCGACCACCAGATTTCAGTCGAGGTGCCGGCCCCGCGGCTGCCCAAAGCCTCGACCGCGGTCGGAAACAACAGCGCTTTGGGTGGGGTGGCGATTTTCGGCTGGAAGCTCTGCTGTGCGCATTGCGTCCAGAAAATCGCAAATTGCGGCGGATTGAATATGCCGCAGACAATATCCGCGTTCATCTTCTTTAATTGCGTAATCTGCGCCGAGAAGTCGTCGGACAACGGCGGATAAAGGCCGAGATAATTCACGTCGAAGCCGTGACTCTTTACGGTCGCCGGCAGGCCGTGCGCGGGATCGCTGGCGGCGATGCCGTCCGGGTCATTGGTCAGCATGATCCCGGCTTTTTTGTTGGTCGGTATCGACAGCCACATATCGGCGTACATGTTCGCGACTTGGTCGAAGCCCCAGAAGAAGTGGTAGGTCCACTCGAAGCCTTTCTTCGGGTCGCCCTTGCGGCCGAAGAACCATGACTGCCACGGATCGTCCGAGGTAATACAGGGCACGCCATTGAGCTCGCACTGATCGGCGACCGGATTGGTGGTGTCGCCGGTCGACGAGGCGATCATGATGTCGACCCGCTCGTTGTTGATTAGATCGGCCGCGACGTCGGAGGCCCGGTTCGGGTTTGACTGGCTGTCGCGGTTGAGAATTTGAATCGGGTGCTTTTCGCCGGCCACTTCAAGCTCACCACCCAAGAATTTGGTGACTCCGTCGGCGACCCATTTGGACGGTTCGCCGAACGCGGCGATCGGCCCCGTCTCGGGCGTGATCTGCCCGATTTTTATGGTCTTGGGCGCGGCGCGCGAGGACTGGAACGTCCACGGCGACGTGATGAGACCGGTGCTTCCGGCGGCGGCAAGCTTGAGTAGCTTGCGTCGCTCCCGGTCGATCTTGTCGGGGCGTTTGGTGTCGGCCCCCCCCTTGGTGGTCATGGTTTCTTCCTCCCAGTTTGATTTCTTCAGCGTAGCATAACCCGGTGGGCACAATCCCCCAAGCGTCCCATCATCGCAGGCCAAGTCGCATCTTGCCAATTGTCACGATGTTCTCCCGCGGGCTCGTTTGAGGAAAAATCTTGCCTGCGTCAGCGGGGCACGGGCGCCGGTCCGGCTGGACTGCCGCCCAATATTTCGGCAATCCAATCGCATATGGCTTCCCGGGTCGGGGCGAGGTTGTCGACCCCGCAATGCTCGGCGCCGCCGTCGGCCAGCGTCTGGACGTGTAGCTCGGCTTTGGGGCTCGAGGTGCAATCGGCGATGAGCTGTCTTGCCTGGCTCAGTGGTATTTGACGATCGTTCTCGCCATGGATGCACAGGATCGGGCATTTGATCCGGTGCAATATTCCCCGCAGCGACAGTTTCTCCGAAACCGCGACGATGTCTTCGACCGAAGATTTGCCGAATACCCAACCGACGTGATCCCAGTAATGCGGCACCGGCAGGCGTTGATCCTTCGACTCATAGCGCCGGCGTTGCGTCTCTCCCCAATCGTAATTTGCTCCCCAGGCGACGCAGCATTTCAATCGCGGCTCGAACGCGGCGGCGAGCGGCGCATGATAGCCGCCGAGCGACAGCGCCATGATTCCGATCCGCTCGCGATCGATGCCGGCGGTCGTTTGCAGAAAGTCGACACAGGCCTTGGCCGGAGCCTCAGCCTCGGGACCGTTGTGCAGCTTGCGCAGGCGCAGTGCTTCCCCGACGCCAGGGTTGTCGACGACGAGTGTGGCAATGCCGCGCTCCGCAAGCGCGCCGGGAACGCCAATCAGATAGATAATCTCCTTGGTGACGTCGAGGCCGTCGAAATGGACCATGCACGGCGCATCGCCCGCCGCGTCGGGTGGCATGACCAGCAGTGCGGGGAGTGAGGTGTCGAGATACGGCACCTCGACCCGCCGGCAATTCTGCCGCGTCAGCGACACAAACCGTGAAAAGCAATCGAGCGCATCCCGGTAAGCCTGCTCGCGGGCAGGAAAGTCAGGCCGCTGCATCCGTTCCGCCTGAATGAAGGCGATAAACGCGCGGCGATATTTTGCTCCGGCGCTAAGCCGCCGACCGCGGGCCTCGTCGGCCGCCGCTTGGCGTTTAAGCTTGGCAGCGAGCGCGGTCCAGGATTCGAAGAACTTTTCCGCGGCGGCATCGTCGCGATGTCCCGACAACGGCCGCAACGCACGCGATGCGTCGTCGATGTCGCCGATGCTTGCACCCATGCCGAGCGCGAGGTTGACGGCCATGTTCCAGGTATAATTGTCGTCGAAATATTCGTACATTCTTTATGGATGACGCCGCGCGGCCACAGGCCGGCGCGTCACTTCCTCCCTTTTTGGATGCCATAACCCGAGGACGACGGCGGTGGTTGCGCTGTGACTATAAGGTGCGGCGGCGGTTTGACCAATTAGCGCTTCATCGCGGCGCGGGCATTCGCCAGGGTCTCCTCCGGCGCACCGGAGGCATCGATTTTGCTCCAGGCGAGCGAACTCAAATCAAATTCTTCCTGCTGCCGGGCGACATTGGCGTCGGCATCCGATGCATCCGGGCCGCGCGAGCCGATCCGCTGCAGCCGCGTTTCCAGGTCGACGACCAGAAACAAGCCGCGAAACTTCACCTCCGCCGCGGCGGCTGCGGTCTCGATGGCGGCGCGCTCGGAGGCCTTGGCGAACACCGCATCGACGATGACCGAATAGCCGGCGCCGGCGACGCGCGCGGCTTTGTCGAACAAGCCGCGATAAACTTCTTCCGTTATGGCAGCGGCGTAGGCTTGCGGCGGCAGCCGCTCGTGTTCGGCGACGGCATAGGCTTGCTTGCGCTCGACGTCGGAACGCAACACCAGCGCGCCGGGCGGTGGCGCCAACAGCGGGGCGAGCGCTCGTGCCAGGATCGATTTGCCGGTGCCTGAGAGGCCGCCGGTGCAGATAATGGTGGGCTTCGCCGGCGCCAACAGCGCGATCGCCAGATCGAAATAACGCCTCGCCGACTGCGCCAGCGCGGCGCGGTCCTCAGGCCCGGCGAGATCGCGGCGCGCGGCGGTGACCTTGGCGCGGATCGCCGCCCGCAGCGACATGAAAAACGGCAAAGCGGCGATGCCGTCGCAGTCTTCGATGCGTCGGCTGGCGGAGAAATATCCGTTCAGCACGGCGTTGGCGGCCCGCGTCAGGCCACGTTCGACTAGATCCATCAGCAGGAAGGCCAGATCGTAAAGCAGGTCGCCTTCGGCGATGATGGGGTCGAACTCGATCGCGTCGAAGGCGATCGGCTCGCCATCGAGCACTGCAATATTGCCGAGATGAAGGTCGCCATGTCCACGGCGGATGAATCCCGCGGCGCCGCGAGCGGCGAGGAGCGGATGCCATCGCGCCAAGGCAGCTCTCGATTTCCGGTCCAGCTCTTCGATCATCCCTGCCGGAAACAGGTCGGCGTGCTGTTGGAACGCCGCCGTATTGGCGGCGACGAAGCCGGCGACGGCGGCCAGCCAGGGAGCCGCCTCGACCGGTTCGGCGCGGGCATGCATGGCGGCCACCGCCGCGGCGAGCTTGGCGGTCAGCGCGTCATCGAGGTCGCCGCGCTCGGCGAGACGGTCGAGCGTTTGATCCTCGTCGAAGCGTTTCATTTCGACGGCCCATTCGACCGGTTCGCCGGGCCCATCCAGGGCCATCGTACCGTCGGCTTGCCGGGTGATCGGCAAGACACGGCGGTAAAGCTGCCGCGCGAATTTGCGGTTGATGTCGAGTTCGGCGCGGCAAGCCGCTTCCCGCTTGTCGAGCGTCGAGTAATCGAGGAAGGGATAACGCACCGCGCGTTTGACTTTGATGGCGCGGTCGCCGGCCAGGAATACCATGGCGGCGTGGGTCTCGAAGCGGCGGACCGCATCGCCGCCATAGGTTGCCGCATCGCCGAGAAGCCTGAAAACGGCGGCCTGGACATCGGCGGGTTTCGCTGTCGCAGCCATGCCAAGCAATAACCGCAGCCGGGGCAATCCAAAAGGTGCCGCCGCGCCGAGCTCAAATTGCCATTCAAATTAGCTATTTCGTGCCATTCGAGCCGTGGCCGGCCCGGCCCGGGTCGGCGTTTGGAGCTGCAGTCTCCTCGGGTTTATGGCCGGTATCGGACCGCTCCACCTGATCGGCCATTCTGAGCCAATCCTTGGCCATGTGGAGGAGGAAAACCCTACGGTCCAGGTCGCAAACCTGCTCCGCCAGCTCTATGCAATTTACCGCATAGAGCCGGTAGCAAGCCGCCGTCTCGCGACTGCCTGACATTTCCCGAACTGGAACCCCAATGCGTCTTTTGACATTCCTACAAATTGCGCCGACCGCTTTTGTTCCCGGGGCTTCCAAGAGCAGGTGGCGGGGGTGGGTCCGGAACACACCCCGGTTGGCGAGGCGATCGCGATATTCAGAAATTTTTCACTTTCCCGGGTTTTTCCCGGAACCAATCCCCGCCGGGGACGTTCGCGGTCAAGGCATAGAAGGTTGAGACCGATCGTGAGGGGGTTCCTAGATCGGCTGACGCGTATTCCGCCGCGGGCTTTCGCTCCGCTTGGCGGCCTTTTGCGTATCCGCCTTACCCCCTGCCGCATCATGTTCCGTGAGGTTTAAGAACCCCCCGGCTGTGGAGAGAATAATGCAGACCGCGGAAACCGTCGTTGGCCCAGCCTCCGCCAATGGAGCGACGCCTGCCCCAGCCCAGGGCCAGGAATTCCATGCCAACGGCGATGCCAGCGCCGACGCCGCCGGGCTGACCGAACTCCTCCACGTGCTGCAGGCGATGAAGGTCGGCGATTTCTCGGTGCGCATGGCCGGCGATCGCGTCGGCATCATCGGCAAGATCGCCGACGCCTTTAACGACATCGTTGCGACCAACCAGAGAATGGCCAAGCAGCTCGAGCGGGTCGGCCAAGTGGTCGGCCGCGAGGGCCGTACCCGCCAGCGCGTCCGGTTCGGCCTTTCCGACGGCGCCTGGGGCGAGATGGAGGCGAGCGTCAATTCGCTGATTGACGATCTGTTGTGGCCCACCACCGAAGTGACGCGCGCCATCGCCGCGGTCGCGCAAGGCGATCTTTTGCGCACGGTGTCGCTCGACGTCGACGGCCGGCCGCTGAAAGGCGAATTCCTGCGCTCCGCCGAGATCGTCAACACGATGATCAAGCAGCTCAGCGTGTTCACCTCGGAAGTCACTCGCGTCGCCCGCGAGGTCGGCACCGAGGGCAAGCTCGGCGGCCAGGCGCAAGTCGGCGGCGTGACCGGCGTGTGGAAGGACCTGACGGAAAGCGTCAACTCGATGGCGTCGAACCTCACTGCGCAGGTCCGCAATATCGCCGAAGTCACCATCGCGGTGGCCAACGGCGATTTGTCGAAGAAGATCACGGTCGACGTGCGCGGCGAAATCCTGCAGCTCAAAGAGGCCATCAACACGATGGTCGATCAGCTGCGCTCGTTCGCCTCCGAAGTCACCCGCGTCGCCCGCGAGGTCGGCACCGACGGCAAGCTCGGCGGCCAGGCGATCGTGCCCGGCGTCGCCGGCACCTGGAAGGATTTGACCGATTCCGTCAACGCCATGTGCGGCAACCTCACCGACCAGGTCCGCAACATTGCGCATGTGACCACCGCGGTGGCGCGCGGCGACTTGAGCCGCAAAATCACGGTCGACGTGCGTGGCGAAATTCTCGAGCTCAAGGACACCATCAACACCATGGTGGACCAGCTCAACTCCTTCGCCTCGGAAGTCACCCGCGTCGCCCGCGAGGTTGGCACCGAAGGCAAGCTCGGTGGTCAGGCGCAGGTGCCGGGTGTCGCCGGTACCTGGAAGGATTTGACCGACAGCGTCAACTTCATGGCGTCGAACCTGACGGCGCAGGTCCGCAATATCGCCGACGTCGCCACCGCAATTGCAGGCGGCGACTTGTCGAAGAAGATCACCGTGAACGTGTCCGGCGAAATTCTGCAGCTGAAGGAAACCATCAACACGATGGTGGACCAGCTCAACGCCTTTGCCGGCGAAGTGACGCGCGTCGCCCGCGAGGTCGGCACCGACGGCCGGCTCGGCGGTCAGGCCAACGTGCTCGGCGTCGCCGGCACCTGGAAGGACTTGACCGATTCAGTGAATTCAATGGCGTCGAACCTCACCGCGCAGGTCCGCAACATCGCAGAAGTCTCCACGGCGATCGCCAATGGCGACTTGTCGAAGAAGATCACTGTGGACGTGCGCGGTGAGATCGCCGAACTGAAAGACACCATCAATACGATGGTCGACCAGCTCAACGCCTTTGCCGGCGAGGTGACGCGCGTCGCGCGCGAGGTCGGCACCGAAGGCAAGCTCGGCGGTCAGGCGCTGGTGCGCGGCGTTGCCGGCACCTGGAAGGATCTCACCGACTCGGTCAACTCGATGGCCTCGAACCTGACCGGCCAGGTGCGCAACATCGCCGAAGTCGCCACCGCGGTGGCGCGCGGCGATTTGAGCCGCAAGATCACGGTCGACGTGCGCGGCGAAATTCTTGAGCTCAAAGACACGCTCAACACCATGGTCGATCAGCTCAACGCCTTTGCCGCGGAAGTCACCCGCGTGGCGCGCGAGGTCGGCACCGAAGGCAAGCTCGGCGGTCAGGCGAACGTGCCGGGCGTCGGCGGCACCTGGAAAGACTTGACCGACTCGGTCAATTCGATGGCGTCGAACCTGACCGCGCAGGTCCGCAACATCGCCGAAGTGACGATCGCGGTGGCGAACGGCGACCTGTCGAAAAAGATCACGGTCGACGTGCGCGGCGAAATCCTGCAGCTCAAGGAGGCCATCAACACGATGGTCGATCAGCTGCGCTCGTTTGCCTCGGAAGTTACCCGCGTGGCGCGCGAGGTCGGCACCGACGGCAAGCTCGGCGGCCAGGCCATCGTGCCGGGCGTCGCCGGCACCTGGAAGGATTTGACCGACTCGGTGAACGCCATGTGCGGCAACCTCACCGACCAGGTGCGCAATATCGCGCATGTGACCACGGCAGTGGCGCGCGGTGACTTGTCACGCAAGATCACGGTCGATGTACGCGGCGAAATTCTCGAGCTTAAGGACACCATTAATACCATGGTGGACCAGCTC
>JBARER010000112.1:0-5506 GCA_049796395.1 Xanthobacteraceae bacterium | reverse complement strand
GAGGTCGGCGCGCTGCGGCCGCAAATGGGCGAATTGCTCGCCGCCGCGGTCAGGGCGCGCGTGACGCTGATCATTTCCGGCGGCACCGGCTCGGGCAAGACCACCATGCTCAATGCGCTCTCCGCCTTCATTTCCGAAAAGGAGCGCCTGCTTACCATCGAAGACGCGGCCGAGCTGCAATTGCAGCAGCCGCATGTCGGCCGCATGGAGACGCGGCCGCCGTCGATCGAGGGCAAGGGCGAGATTCGCCAGCGCGACCTGGTCAAGAACGCGCTGCGCATGCGTCCCGACCGCGTCATTCTCGGTGAGTGCCGCGGCGAGGAAGCCTTCGACATGCTCCAAGCCATGAACACCGGCCACGAAGGCTCGATGGCGACCATTCACGCCAACACGCCGCGCGACGCGATCTCGCGCCTGGAGCAGATGATCGGCATGGCGGGATTGCCGGCGACGGTGGCTTCGATCCGCGGCCAGATCGCCTCCGCCATTCGCGTCATCGTGCAACTGTCGCGGCTGTCGGACGGCAAGCGCCGGGTCATGAGCGTTGCCGAGATCACCGGGCTGGAAGGCGACATCATCCAGATGCAGGAGATCTACAAATTCGTGCGCACCGGCACGGCGCCGGACGGCGGCGTGCTCGGTCATTTTCAGGCCACCGGCGTGCGCCCGCGCTTCCTTACCGACTTGGTCGCCATGGGCATCAAGATACCCGGCACCCACTTCGATCCGTCGCAGCCACTGTAGAGGGACGAGTGATGGACCGACTGCTTGCCCATGTCCGCTCATTCCCGCGCAAGCGGGAATCCAGACTGGGTCCCCGCTTGCGCGGGGACGAGCGGAGAAATGGTTAAGCCGCCATGTCGCTCGATCTTCTCCGGTTCGACTTCAACCCGATTTACTTGGTCTGGCTGTTCGTTGCGCTGGCGGCGGGGCTGACCGTCGAGGCCGTCTATCTGACCTGCTTTTCGGTCGCCTCGTATCGCAACCGGATCAATCGCCGGCTCATGATCGCGAACGGTCGTACCGACCGCGAGAGCGTGCTGGTGGAGCTGCGCCGCGAGCGCGGCCTCACTGCCGACGGCGACTACCGGATCGGCCTGACCATGCTGAACCGGCTGGTTCTGCAATCCGGTCTTACGCTCGGCCTGTCGCGGCTGTTCATGATCTTCGGCTTCGGCGCCGTGCTCGCCTTCGGCGCCACCTGGATGTTCCGCCACAGCCTGTTCGAAGCGCTTCTCGCCGCGGTGTTTGCCAGCACCGCGCTGCCTTATCTGGCGCTGAAATTCCTCCGCCGCCGGCGACAGAAGAAATTCGGCGCCCAATTCCCCGACGCGCTCGACATCATCGTGCGCAGCCTGCGCGCCGGCCACCCGGTGCCGATCGCGATTTCCATGGTCGGGCGTGAAATGCCCGATCCGATCGGCAGCGAGTTCGGCGTGGTGTCGGACGAGATCACCTACGGGGCCGATCTCGAGAGCGCGATGCGCAATCTTTACGGCCGCCTCGGCTCCGACGACCTGCCGCTGTTCGTCACCGCGGTCGCCATCCAAGGCTCGACCGGCGGCAATCTCGGCGAAATTCTGGAAAATCTCTCTGGCGTCATTCGCCAGCGCTTCAAGATGCGGCGCAAGATTCACGCGCTGGCGGCCGAGGGCCGTGCTTCGGCGATGATTCTGTCGGCGCTGCCGATTGGCATGTTCATCGTCATCCAGTTCATCGCGCCGGATTTCTACGCGTCGGTGTGGAGCCAGCACCTCACCCATGTTCTTTTGTTCGGCGCCGCCGGCTGGATGGCGGTCGGCAATCTGATCATGTTCCGCATGGTCAACTTCAAGATTTGAGGACGGGCGATGCGATCAAAACGGCTTCTGTCATCCGCTCGTCCCCGCAAAAGCGGGGACCCAGTCTGGATTCCCGCTTGCGCGGGAATGAGCGGAGAATTGACGCATTGGCCAGATTGGTTGTGATCCGATGTTTGCCGGCGGCACGATGACCTTGCTTAACCTGCTCATTTTTCTTACCGCGACCACGCTGGCCTTTTCGCTGCTGCACAGCCTGTTCGCACGCGGAGCGGTGCGCCGCCGCGCCGCCCGTGTCGGCGGCGACGACGTCGGCGCGGGCAATCGCCGTTCGCTGCGCTATTCCGGGCTGCGCGCGGCGCAGAAGCTCGTCGACTACACCACCAGGCATTATTCGGCGGAGAGCGGGACCGATCTGAAAGCGTTACGGCAGCGGCTTATTTTGGCCGGCATCTACGATCCGCATGCCGCGGCCTATTATTTTTTGGCGCGCGGAGCCTTCGCCGTCGTCTTTGCCATCGCCGCCTATTTTGGCTTGTCGATGCTCGGGCTCAATACCAAAACATCGTTCTGGCTGTTCGTGTTCGGCGGCGCCTGCCTCGGCTATCTGGCGCCGAGCCTTTATCTCGACCGCCGCATCGCCGCGCGGCGGCTGGAGCACCAGGCCGGCTTCCCGGATTTCATGGATCTGCTGGTGGTCTGCGCCGATGCCGGGTTGAGCATCGAGGCGGCGCTGGAGCGCATCGGC
Source organism: Xanthobacteraceae bacterium (assembly GCA_049796395.1). Lineage (GTDB taxonomy): Bacteria > Pseudomonadota > Alphaproteobacteria > Rhizobiales > Xanthobacteraceae > BOG-931. The sequence goes on along the minus strand of JBARER010000112.1, from coordinate 2,959 downwards.
CGCGAGCTCGGCCTGTCCTATCCGTCGCTCGCCGCCAATATTCATATGGCCACGCTCGAAATCCGCGCCGGCCGCACCATGACCGAGTCGCTCGAGCATCTTGGCGACCGGCTCGGGCTGGAGGAGGCGCGTTCCTTCGCCACGCTGATCGCGCAGTCGGACGAACTCGGCTCCTCGATCAGCGACGCGCTGCGCGTCTATTCCGACGACATGCGGCATAAGCGGCTGTCGCGCGCCGAGGAAAAGGCCTACAGCCTGCCGGCCAAGCTCGCCGTGCCGATGATGGTGTGCATTTTCCCGGTGCTGTTCATTGTCATTTTGTGCCCGGTGATCGTGCGGGTCGCGACCAATATGTGGTGATGGCCGCGCCAAGCCCGCGGCGTTTGCTCCGCTGGCCCCTTGCCGATCAGCGGCGGCAACCGCGCTGCCCGCTATCATTGGGGCTTTCCCGGACCTGCCCCCCGCAAGAACCCAGCAAAAGACGCAAGCCAGAGTTCCTTAACCGTCGTCGCCTAGCTTGCTTCCTTGGGTGGGTCCGCCCGGCGGCGGAGCGTGTCATGCGTGGCGTGAGGGTGCTGGTCCTGATCCTGGCGGCGGCGGGTGCGCTGTCGCTTGGCGGCTGCTCGACGTCCAAACTCGCCGATACGGCGGCCACGACCGTGCCCGCGGATGGCACCGCGGTCCCGGATGGCGCTGCGACCAGCGACACCACCGGTTCGATCGTCGTGCCGCCCGCCGAGCCCGGGCCAAGCGGCGAGCCGGTCGCGCCGATGTCAAAACCCGGGCTTCTCGGCGACGATCCCGACGACGACGTTCAGCTCGGCAAGAAGTACTTCCGCAGTAACAATTTTGCGCTGGCCGAAAAAAGCTTTCAAAGCGCTGCCGAGCACCATCCGAACGACGCCGAGGCCTGGATCGGACTCGCCGCCTCCTACGACCGGCTGCGCCGCTTCGATCTCGCCGACCGCGCCTATGCGCAAGTCGAGCGCCTGATCGGGCCCACGGTCGAAGTCCTCAACGACGAGGGTTTCTCCTACATGCTGCGCGGCGATTATCAGCGCGCCCACAAGCTGCTCATCCAGGCGCAGGCCAAGGACCCGGCCAACCCCTACGTCGAGGCCAATCTGCGGCTCCTCAACGACGCCAACCTAGACCGCAAGGCGGTGCAGTAGGGATTCTCGTCTCCTTTCATCCTAAAACGAAAGCCGGCAGAGCCATGCCTGGGTTCCAGGCTCCCACGGTATCGACGCGCTCCGCCTCGGCACTTGGACCCTAGCCAGCGGGGCTTCTGTGCTTAAAGGACTGCCCGTGAAATCAAATCGGCACTCGCTGCGAGAATCGACTTTTGCAACCCGGCCTGGCCAATTTCCGAAACTCTTTTTGCGGGAAGAAATCGGGTCATTTCAGCCAAGAAGGCCTTCTCAGTGGCGGCTTTCGCCAATTCTTCTTGACGTTGTTTCGCCTTCGTTTTCACGCCCGATGTGCCATAATCGCGAAACTTATTCGCGACCATATCTCTCTCGATTCGAGCGTTCAGCTTGTTGGTGAGATACCAAACATCCCAAACATCGCGGTACTTGAGAGCCTGTCTGGCTGTCAGCGCAACTGCCTTGTCGGCTAGAATTTCGCTGGTGCTTTCAACTGTAAGGATGACATCCTCCATTTGCACAAGCCCTGGAACGGCCTTCGCCACATCAGGTCCGCTATCGTAGGAGGGCACGTTCGCGAATTCGATTTTAATGCGCGACTTCGGCAAATGCCGCAATGACGCGACTGGGACACTGATTTGCCATGCGGCAACCTTCGCTAGATCGCTTCTAATTTCATCGGGATTGATGTCGAATTGGCGATGCAGCGACTTTTTGGTTGTTTCGAGCGCGCTTCCAACAAGCTTTTCAAATTCGATCTTGTCGATATAGGCTCCAGCTTTGCCGCAAACAAAGTCGAGGTCTTCGCTGTATCGCTCGCTTCCGTAACAAAGGCGTAGTGCTGTGCCGCCTTGAAAGACGACATGGCGAAGTAACCCGGCTTCAGAGAGTGCGGATAACAAATGGAGATGAATTGCTTCCTTGATTAAATTTTGTTCCATTTCGTTGGGAATGCCTCGCTTGAACATAAAGTCTGCGATGGCGCTTTTAATGCTGTTGGCTCTGACGTTCATAATCTTTCTTCATTAATCGCTTCGGCTAGGGTCTCAGAGTCGATGAGACCTACATTCCTTCCAACACGGCGGAGGTCGCGCGCTGCTCGTTCTACCGTTGCCTCAATTAGTCCGTCATCCCGAGTGTGGACGTCCGTCCCGAATTCGATGGTGCGATCCGTGTGTGTGAATTCAATTGCCCCCCATGGCGTGTCAAATCGACCGGGAGATCCCGTCGTCATGCAGCTTAACACCGTGGGCACTTGGGAGATGGCGCCAGCTTCTGACAGCTTAGATTCGAGGCTGACATAACTAATTTCGCGAGGCCGTAGAAAGCGGATCAGTCCTGCCCGCGCATCGCTCGGCATCGAACGGGCCCGTGGATTCACATAGACGCCACGCGCGGCTCGCGTGAGCATGCCTTGATCTGCCAGGCGTTTCATCATGAGCTTGAGGTAGTTCGGGGAAGGATTGCCAAGAAGTGCGGCAAACGTCGCTGAGGTGAAGGCCCACACGCCTCTTCGATCCGCCTCATCAAGCTTGTTCAAGAGCTCGCGTCTTTTCATAAGCCTTATTCTAGTTATCAAAATAGATAACTTCCATATAAGATAACAAAATATCCAGAGGCTTTTGTCATGGTTCCATTGACATTAGTCCCCGATATAGATACCCTCCGAAGAATCAAATCTCGTCCCAGGAAGGACACCGCCGGGTGACGCCGGTGGAGGGGGGCGAGTACGGTTCCCGCGGGTGGGGCTGTCACCCCCGCTCTCGGGCGGCTCTGGGCCAAAACGCCCGGCCGGCACTATGACCGGTCTG
>JBARER010000111.1:0-9371 GCA_049796395.1 Xanthobacteraceae bacterium | reverse complement strand
GGGCCTTCGCCGTGCTCAGGCTCCGTGGCCGCCGCGGGTTCGGACTCGGTCGCCTCCGCGACTTCATCGTCTTCCGCTGCGGCGACGTCTTCGAGGTCGTCCTCTTCTTCGAGCGGCGCGGGAGTGGCTTCGAGACGGTCGGCGAGCGCTTTGGCCGCCTCGACCGTATGCACCTGCTCGCCACGGTCGACAATGAACGCTTGCGGCGCGCGCACCGAATCGTCGGCCGAGACGGCGATGGAGATGGCGAAGCGCTCCTCCAGGCTACGCAAATGCGCGCGCTTCTGGTTGAGAACATAGAGCGCGACGTCCGGCCGCGTGCGTGCGATGAGATTATGAGTGGCGCCGCGGATCAGCTGTTCTTCGAGCGCGCGCAGCACCTGCAGCGCCAGTGACGACACCGAACGGACATGGCCGCTGCCGCCGCAATACGGACATTTCTCGGTCGAGCTCTCCAGCACGCTGGTGCGGATGCGCTGACGCGACATTTCCAGGAGGCCGAAATGCGAGATGCGGCCGACCTGAATGCGGGCGCGATCGTGCTTGAGGCACTCCTTCAGCCGCCGCTCGACCGAGCGGTTGTTGCGCTTCTCGTCCATGTCGATGTAATCGATGACGATCAGCCCGGCGAGGTCGCGCAGCCGTAGCTGGCGGGCAATTTCCTCCGACGCCTCCATATTAGTCTTTAGCGCCGTGTCCTCGATATGGTGCTCGCGCGTGGCGCGGCCGGAATTGACGTCAATGGCGACCAGGGCTTCCGCCTGGTTGAGCACGATGTAGCCGCCGGAACGCAACTGCACCACCGGCGAGAACATGGCGTCCAGCTGACTTTCCACGCCGTAGCGTGACAGCAAGGGCTGCGTGTCGCCGTAGGGGTGAACGTTCTTGGCATGGCTCGGCATGAGCATGCGCATGAAATCCTTGGCCTCGTGATAGGCCTCGGTTCCGGCAACGATCACCTCGTCGATATCCTTGCTGTAAAGATCGCGGATCGAGCGCTTGACCAGCGAGCCTTCCTCGTAGACCAGCTTCGGTGCCGTCGACTTCAGCGTCAGGTCGCGCACCGTCTCCCACATGCGCAGCAAGTATTCGAAGTCGCGCTTGATCTCGATCTTGGTGCGGCTGGCGCCGGCGGTACGCAAAATAACTCCCATGCCTTCCGGCACTTCGAGGTCCGCTGCCGCCTCTTTGAGCCGCGCGCGATCTTCGGCGCTGGTGATCTTGCGGCTGATGCCGCCACCACGTGCGGTATTGGGCATCAACACCGAATAGCGCCCGGCGAGCGAGAGGTAAGTGGTCAGGGCCGCGCCCTTGGTGCCGCGTTCCTCTTTGACGACTTGCACCAGCATGACCTGCCGGCGCTTGATCACTTCCTGAATCTTGTATTGGCGGCGATAGCGCGGCGCGCGATCCGGAACCTCTTCCATGGCGTCCGCGCCGCCGACCGACTCGACGACCTCTTCGTCCTCGCCATTTTCGTGTTCGTGGAGCTCCACCACATTGGTTTCGCCGTTTCCGGCCGCCGCCGCGCCTTCCGTTTCGGCGGTATCGGCGTGTTCGGCGGCTGCGTGCCCGGCATCGGCCTCATCCGCCGTGCCGTCATCGTTTGATGCGGCCGCAGATGCGGACGCGGTTTCGCCAAATAGTCCGGCTTCGACCTCGTCGGCCGAGGCCTCCGCGCCATGCCGGCCCTCTTCTGCGGGTTCAGCCGCCTCGTTTTCGCCCGCCGCCGCGTCCTCTACGGGAAGGCCGGCATCAGGCTCGAACTCGCTCGAAAGAACGGGGGTTTCGTCAGAGCCGGTTGAATCTGGTGCCAGCGGTTCCGCCGCCGGCTCGCCGGTCGCGCCTTCGGCAATGTCGCCCCGGACCCTCTCATCGCGACGGCGGGCCGATCGGCCGCCATGGCTGCGATGCCGCCGCGAGCGGCGGTCCATCTCATCGTCGGCGGCGCGCTGGGCGCGTTCCTCCTCGTCGATCAAGGCTTGCCGGTCGGCAACCGGGATTTGGTAGTAGTCGGGATGGATTTCGCTGAACGCGAGGAACCCGTGACGATTGCCGCCGTAATCAACGAAGGCGGCCTGTAGTGACGGCTCCACGCGCGTCACCTTCGCCAAATAGATGTTGCCTCTTAATTGCTTGCGCTGTGCCGACTCAAAGTCGAATTCCTCGACGCGATTGCCGCGCAAAACGACCACCCGGGTCTCCTCGGGATGGGTCGCGTCGATGAGCATTTTGTTGGCCATTTTCAGATCTCTTGAGGGCTAGTGCCGCCCGCTGTCCGCCGCATCGGCGTGAGCGCAGGGTGCCAGCCCAATTGTCAGTGGATGAAACGGCTCGGAAATCGCGAGCGCGCCAAGCCGCACAGCTTCGCCGATCCGCGGGTACCGGATCGGTACCGTCGCGACTGCGGCGATTCTGGGCTTTTCGACTTAAGACTTGCGCCTCTAACATAAATTCCAAACCGCGATGAGGCGGCGGCGCCAGGCGCAGCCGCAATTTCGCTCGATCGCTTCCGGGGCGTGACTGAACCGACGGCATTATTGCCATAAGGTCACATCCGCGGGTTCCGGCTGGCCAAATCCTCAAGGGCACTCGGGGGCGCTCTCGTTGGCGGCGACCATGGTTTGAAGGAGTACTTCAAGCCAGGCCGCCAAGCCATGCCCGCCACAGCGGTCCGAAAGCGGTGTCCGCGCCGCTCCCGTCATCTTCATTAGGGGAGCCAATCGTCGCAGACGCGGCCGGGATGCCCTAACGCGACACAACCGGAACCTTTCACCGTCAGCACCTTCTTCTTAAGGCTCCGGAGAGGGAATTGGCAAGTCGGCTGTGGGCTTCCGTGCCGAATGGGGTGAATTTTCCGATCTGCCACGGCCAGTCCGCAGATCGTTAAGATGTGGTTAACCACGCGTCCCTAATGGAGTAAGAGGGGCTCGATGGGGTGGAGAGCGATGCCTGTCCAAGCCGCGCGCTGGGCGCTCCTCGGTGTGCTGTTTGCGGCGACGGCGGGGGCGGCCGGGTCGCCGTCGGCCGTGCTGGCGGCCGACTCATTCCCGGTCGCGACCGACGCGAGGCTCGGCGGTGACGCGACGCAGACCCGCTTCATCATGGACCTCGATCGCAAGATCGATCTCCACGTCTTCACGCTTGCCGATCCCTACCGCCTGGTTCTGGACATTCCCCAGGTGACATTTCAGCTGCCGCCCAGCGCCGGTGACAGCGGCCGCGGCCTGATCAAGGCCTTTCGCTTCGGGCTGGTCATGCCGGGCGGGTCGCGCATGGTGTTCGACCTTGCCAGACCCGCCCGCATCGACAAGGCGTTCGTCATGGACGCGGCGTCAGGCACGCCGGCTCGGCTGGTGCTCGACCTGGTTGCCACCGATCGGCAGAGCTTTTTGCGGAATATGGCGACCGAGGAGAAAGTCGCCCGCAGCGAGGCCCCGCCGGTCACGCCGCCGCCGGCACTGTCCACCGATCCTCGGCCGCTCCTGGTGCTCGATCCCGGGCATGGCGGCATTGACACCGGAACCAGAGCTCCGAACGGCGAATGCGAGAAGGATATCGTGCTGGCATTCGCCAAACACCTGCGCGAACGCTTGGAAAAGACAGGCAAATATCGCGTACTGATGACGCGCACTGACGACACTTTCGTTGCGCTTCCCGACCGGGTGCAGATCGCCCGCCAAGCGGGAGCAGCACTGTTCATCTCGATCCATGCGGATTTCCTGCCGCACAAGGAGGGCGAGGCGGAGGGCGCGACCGTCTACACGCTGTCCGATAAGCCATCCGATCCCCAGGCCGCGCGGGTTGCGGCTGAGGAAAACCGCGCCGACGTGATCGCCGGCGTCAACCTCAAGGACGAACCTGACGACGTTGCCGGAATCCTGCTCGATCTGGCGCAACGCGAAACCAAGACGTTTTCGGTACAATTCGCCCATAAACTCGTCGCCGACCTCAAATCGGCAACGCACTTGAACAAGGATCCGGTGCGCTCGGCCGGCTTCCGCGTCCTACGGGCACCGGATGTGCCTTCGGTGCTGATCGAGCTCGGTTACGTGTCCAATAAAGAGGACCTGCAGGCGCTTAATTCCGACGACTGGCGCGACCGGACGGCGGATTCGATTGTCGAGGCGGTGAACGAGTATTTTGCCACTCATGTTGCCGGCGATTCGTCGCGGGCAAATTGACCCTGCGGCTGGCTCGGTACGGCCTCAGTTTGAACAAAAACCAGAGCGACGAGACGCGGTGAAAACGCTAAAGTGCCGGCATAATGCCGGGCGACTCGCTCCAGCAAAGCGGCTGGGGGCGGGGCTTCGCGGGCAATTCTCGATGAAATTGGTGTCGCGGTGAAATTGCTGCTGCGTTTCTTGGGATTTCTCTTCGCGGCGGGAACCATCTTGTTCATCGCCGGGATCGCCGGCACGGCGGGCCTGCTTTGGCATTATTCCAAGGATCTGCCGGACTACACGCAATTGCAGGATTACGAGCCGCCGGTGATGACGCGGGTGCACGCCGCCGACGGGTCGCTGCTTGCCGAATATGCCAAGGAACGGCGCCTTTATTTGCCGATCCAGGCAATCCCGAAACTCGTCACCAATGCTTTCGTCGCGGCGGAAGACAAGAATTTCTATCACCATCCCGGCATCGACGTTTACGGCATCCTGCGCGCCGGCATGCTGTATGTCGAAAATTACGGCAGCGGACGGCGGCCGCAGGGCGCTTCGACCATCACGCAGCAGGTCGCCAAGAACTTTCTCTTGAACAACCAGGTGTCGTTCGAGCGCAAGATCAAGGAAGCGCTGCTGGCGCTCCGCATCGAGCGCACCTATTCGAAGCAGAAGATCCTTGAGCTCTATCTCAACGAAATCTATCTTGGCTTCGGCGCCTATGGCATAGCCGCGGCATCGCTTCTGTATTTTGATAAATCGGTGCACGAACTGACTATTGCCCAGGCCGCCTATCTCGCCGGCCTGCCGAAGGGGCCGAATAACTACAATCCGTTCCGCCGCAAGGACGAGGCGATCGCGCGGCGCAACTACGTCATCGACCGCATGGTCGAAGACGGCTTCATCTCGGCCGCGGACGGCGCCAGCGCCGAAAAAGAGCCGCTTGACGTCACCATTCGCACCGCCAATCCGCACGTCTATGCGGCTGAATATTTCACCGAAGAGGTGCGGCGCTATCTCTACGATAATTACGGAGAGAAGAAGCTTTACGAAGGTGGTCTTTCGGTGCGCACCACCCTCGATCCCAAGCTGCAGATGCTGGCGCGCAATACCATGGTCAACGGTCTCGTCAATTTCGACGAGAAGCAAGGTTATCGCGGTCCGGTCACCCGCATCGACGTTGGCGGCGACTGGGGGATCAAGCTCGCCGACGTCAAGTCGCTGGACGACATCGATCCGTGGCGGATGGCGGTCGTGCTTCAGGTCGATGACCAGTCGGCCCGCATCGGCCTGCAGCCGGGCCGCGATCCGTCCGGCACGGTACTCAAGGACCGCGAAGTCGGCATCGTGCCGCTCGATGGCGTCAAATGGGCGAAGCCGGCGACCGGACCGGCGAAGCCCATCCAACACGTCAACCAGGTGCTGTCCGTCGGCGACGTCATCTATGTCGATCCGATGGAACAGGCGGGCCAGTATCAGCTCCGTCAGATTCCGGAAATTTCCGGCGCCATGGTGGTCATGGATCCGCATACCGGCCGGGTGCTGGCGATGGTCGGCGGCTTCTCGTTCGATCAGAGCCAGTTCAACCGCGCCACCCAGGCGCTGCGGCAGCCAGGGTCTTCTTTCAAACCGATCGTTTATGCCGCGGCGCTGGATAACGGCTATACGCCATCCACCATCATCATGGACGCGCCGATCGAAATCGATATGGGCGCCGGCGGCGGCATCTGGACGCCGCAAAACTACGGCGGCAAGTTTTTCGGACCCTCGACGCTGCGCTTCGGTCTCGAGGAATCGCGCAATGTCATGACGGTGCGGCTCGCCCAGGACATCGGCATGCCGTTGATTTCCGAATATGCCAAGCGGTTCGGCGTCTATGACGAGCTGCCGCCGTATCTGTCGTATGCGCTCGGTGCTGGCGAGACCACGGTGATGCGCATGGTCACCGCCTATTCGATGTTCGACAATGGCGGCCGCCGGGTGATTCCGACCTTGATCGACCGTATCCAGGATCGCTACGGCCATACCATCTACAAGCACGACCAGCGCGAATGCATCGGCTGCAACGCCAAGGATTGGCACGATCAGCCGGAGCCGACGCTGGTCGACAAGCGCGAACAGGTCATCGATCCGATGACCGCCTATCAGGTCACCTCGCTGATGGAAGGCGTGGTGCAGCGCGGCACCGGCGTCGCGTTGCGTGCGCTTGGTAAGCCGATTGCCGGAAAAACCGGCACCACCAACGACGAGAAGGACGTCTGGTTCATCGGCTTTTCGCCGGATGTCGTGTGCGGCGTCTATATGGGCTTCGACAAGCCGCGCCACATTGCCAATCGCGCCACTGGCGGCAGTCTTGCCGCGCCGGTGGTGCGGGATTTCCTTAAGGTGGCGCTCGCCGACAAGCCGCCGATCCCGTTCTCCGTGCCGCCCGGCATAAAACTCATCCGTGTCGACGCCAAGACCGGGATGCGCGCCGGGCCGGGCGATCCGCGGGTGATTCTTGAGGCTTTCAAGCCCGGCACCACGCCGCCCGACAGCGACACCGTGGTCGGCGCCGATACCACCAACGGCGTATCCAACGTACAGCGGGCCATGCCGGATGCCGGTAACGTCGTCCGCAGCGGCACCGGTGGACTGTACTAAAGACCGGCGGCTGCGCAGGGCCGCCGGAATATGATTGTCTTATTCGATTTGACGCCTTATCTGTCGCCCGTCATCGGTCCTCTATCGTCAGAGATATGCGCGCGGAAATCACCACCATCGTCGATGAAATCAAGCAGTCGTTGTCGCTGCTGAGGAGGCATCTTTGACGTCGATAAAGCGCGGACCCGGCTTGCAGAGCTGAACCGTCAGGCTGAAGACCCCAATCTCTGGAACGACCCGCAAGCCGCCAGCCGCGTGATGCGCGAGCGCACCGCGCTCGACGACAACCTCAGCGCGCTCTCCCGCATGGAGCGGGAGCTCGACGATCAGATAACGATGATCGAGCTTGGCGAGGCGGAGAAAGATCAGAAAGTCGTCACCGAGGCCGAAGACGCCTTGCGTAATCTCAAGGCCGAAGTGGCGCGGCGCGAGCTTGAGGCGCTGCTGTCGGGCGAGGCCGACAATAACGACACCTATCTCGAGGTTCACGCCGGCGCCGGCGGCACCGAAAGCCAGGACTGGACCTCGATGCTGCTGCGCATGTACACGCGCTGGGCGGACGCGCACGGCTTCAAGGTCGACTATATCGAGGAAACCCAGGGCGAAGAGGCGGGCCTCAAGTCGGCCACCGTCGAGATCAAGGGCCGCAACGCCTATGGCTGGCTCAAGACCGAGAACGGCGTGCATCGCCTGGTGCGCATTTCGCCGTTCGACTCAAATGCCCGCCGCCACACCTCGTTTGCCAGCGTCAATGTCTATCCCGTCGTCGACGATGCGATCAAAGTCGACATCAACGAAGCCGACGTGCGGGTCGATACGCTGCGCTCCGGCGGTGCCGGCGGCCAGCACGTCAACAAGACGGAATCGGCGGTGCGGCTCACCCACATCCCGACCAATATCGTGGCATTTTGTCAGAACGACCGCTCGCAGCATCGCAACCGCGCGCAAGCCTGGCAGATGCTGCGCGCCAAGCTCTATGAAGCCGAATTGAAGAAACGCGAGGAAAAGGCCGCCGCCGATCAGGCCGCCAAGACCGATATCGGTTGGGGCCACCAGATCCGCTCTTACGTGCTGCAGCCCTATCAGATGGTGAAGGATTTGCGTACGGGCGTGTCCACCTCCAACACCCAAGGCGTGCTCGACGGCGACATCGATCAGTTCACCGAAGCCGCGTTGGCGCAAAAGGCCTTCGGCACCGCGCCCAAGCACGTCGAGGACGTGGAGTAGGCGACCGCCGCGTCGCTGCGGAAACGCTAATCCAAGCTTTCGCTGTGGCCAGGCTTGCCTTGGCCTGATTTCCGTTCGGAACTGATACTGACCGCGTGGGAGCCGCCGAACAATTCCTCGCCGGCTGCCAGGAATTTTTCCGGATTGACCGGCTCGCCGTTGATGCGTGTCTCGTAATGCAAATGCGGCCCAGTCGATCGCCCCGTCGTGCCCACCAAGCCGACAACTTGGCCGATGCGGACTTCATCGCCGACACGAACGTCGATCTGCGAGAGGTGACCGTAGCGGGTCGACAAGCCGTTGCCGTGGTCGATTTCGATCAGATTGCCATAGCCGCCGTCCCAGCCGGCGATCGTCACTCGTCCAGCCGCCGTTGCGTGTACCGATTCGCCGACCTCGCCGCGCATGTCCATGCCGGTGTGCATCGCCGCTTCGTGCACAAACGGGTCCTCCCGGACGCCGAACGGCGACGTCTCGTCGATGTCGCCGGCAAGCGGCTTGCGAACCGGCAGGGTGCGCAGCGTGTCGGCAAGTTGCTCGGCTTCGGAACGCGCCAGATTGACGCGAAACAGCGCACGCTGAAAACCTTCGCCGGCCGGCGGCGGCCGCACCGGCACGAAGGGACCGCCGCTCGCCGCCGTTTCCGGCCTTACCCCGAGCTGATTGAGCACGCTGCTAATGCGGTGGATTCTGCTGTCGTAACGACCTTCCAGCGCGCCGAGCGCATTTGTTTGCCGCGCTTCGACGCGATCGATCGAGGCCTCCATGCGGTCAAGCGTTTCGCCGACGCTCGATTGGCGGCCGCTGCGTAATGCGGGGACGAAATCGCGGCCTTGCTTCGCCGCCGGGCCGATCGAGCCGGTGATGGAGGGATCGGCGAATGAATTCAGCGTATCGGCGCGATGTTCCAGCGCCGCCTGGCGCCGCATCAGTTCATCGAGTTTTTGCTCGAACTGTTCCTGATCGAGCAGTTGGCGGCTGGTGGTGCGGTCAATCTGGGCGCGCAATTCGGCGATGCGATCTTCGTAACCGAACTGCTGTTGCGCTTGCCGTGCAATCAGCGTGCGCAGCACATCGTCACGGAACGCAAGATAGGTGGCGGCCGTAACCGACCATCCGGCCATGATCACGACGGTGCCGACCGCGATCCAAAAGGCCACCGGCCCGAATCTGACCTGACGTCCGGCGTGGGCGATGGTGTAGGCGCTTTTGGCCGGTTCGCCGGCTGGACGTCCGCGAGCCTCGGCGCGGTGTGCGCTGTCGCGCGGAGCGTGGTGCGTAACATGTTGCGCCGGTTGTTGTGCTCGCGCGGCCTCCACGGACCGAGACGCTTTCCAC
>JBARER010000110.1:0-5000 GCA_049796395.1 Xanthobacteraceae bacterium | reverse complement strand
CAGACCGGTCATAGTGCCGGCCGGGCGTTTTGGCCCAGAGCCGCCCGAGAGCGGGGGTGACAGCCCCACCCGCGGGAACCGTACTCGCCCCCCTCCACCGGCGTCACCCGGCGGTGTCCTTCCTGGGGCGAGATTCGTCACTGCATGTATCTATAATAGGGACCATTGTCAATGGGTCCGTGACAATCCCCTCAACCTGAGGCGGCCGCCGCAGGCGGCCCTCGAAGGATGCAGGCCGACGCGCACAGGCCACACCCTTCGAGGCTCGCTGCCGCTCGCACCTCAGGGTGACGTGATAGGGTCACGCACCTTGTCCAAAGACGTGGATGGCCGAGACAAGCCCGGCCATGACGCAGCGAACCCGGACTACACTTTCCGTCTCACTCCCGTCATCACATAGGCCACCGCCAGCACGCCGATGGCGCAGGCCCATAGCGCGGTGTAGCCGCCGGTCAGGTCGTGCACGAGGCCGAGCAACGGTGGTGCGCCGATGATGCCGAGCTGATTGATCGCCATGGCGGCGCCGAGGGTCAGTCCGACCTGGTCGGCGGGCGCGGTGTCCGCCAGATAGGCGACCCACGGTCCGTACCAGCCGAGACCGAAGAAGCCGAGCCATGCGGCGAGCGCGGCCAGCGCCAGCTCCGGCGTTTGCGGCGGTACCAGCAGCAAAACGACGAAGCCGCCGGCAACCGCGATCATGCTCAGGCCGAGGAGGCGAAAGCGCGCTGCCGGCAAGCGGTCGGTCCACGCCGCAAGACCGACGCGGCCGGTGACGCCGGCGGCTTGCGCCAGCGCGAGAAACCAGGCGCCGCGCGTGAGCGCGATGTGGGAATGGTCGCGCAGGTACAGCATGAGCCAGGTCAGGATGGCGTATTGCGCACTGACCAAAGCGAGCCCGGCGATCATGGCGCTGCGCATCCACGACTGGCGCAGCAATGCGGCGACCGCGGCGAAGCTCAAAGCCGCACGCTTCCCCGCGGCATCGGCGGCCTCGGCCGGCGGCCGGTAGATCAGGGCGAAAGCGAGCGCGCCGCCGAGCGTTGCGCATGCGCCAGCGATGAATGCGGCTCGCCAGCTCCACGCCGCCGCCATGGCCGGCAGGATGGCTGCCGCCAGCGCGCCGCCGAACGGCAGTCCGGCCTGGCGGATGCCCATGGCCAAACCCAACCGGTCGCCGCGAAACCAAGCCGATACAGATTTGCTGCCGCCGGGCTGGGTGACGCTGAAGCCCAACCCGGCGACAAACAGGCACAACAAGAGCACGGTGAAATTGGTGCAGAAGGCCGCGATCATCATGGCGACAAAGGCGATGGCGCCGCCGATGCCGATGATCAGCCGCTCGCTCTTGCGGTCGAGGAGATCGCCTATGAACACCAGCGAAAATAGCGCCGCGCCATAGGTTGCGGTGATCAACAGGCCGGTCTCGGCGCCCGACAGGCGAAAATCCCGCTGCAGGAAGCCGGCCAAGGCGGCGACGCCCAGCATGGCGAACGCGCTCGTCGCCTGGGCGAACGTCGCCGCCGCCAGCACCACCCAGCGATACGCGGCGTTCGGTTGCGCGGTGGCGCGCGGCATCATGGTTGGTCCCGGGCTCGATGCGGACGAAGCGAGTTAAGCGTACCCGAAGACGGACTCGGTCTCAGCTCATCGCGATCCCATCTTCTACCGCAATTTCTCCGCCGCTGACGACCTCGCCGTAAATGCCGCAATCGGCGTGATCGAGATTGCGCATCAGCGTCTGCGGAATGTTGAGGTCGCGGCGCGCGGTGTCGGGATCGACATTGGTGGCGGCACAGCGGACGATGCGCTTGACCGCTTTCAGACGGATGCCTCGGCCGATCGTAAGCTCGCGGCCGACGAGATCGAGTTCGCTCCAGGCTGGCCAGCCTTCGACATAAAGGTTGCCGCGAAAGCGCAACGGATTGACCGGCGCCCCGACCATGTCCGCGACGGCGGCGACCGAAGCGAGGTTGATGATCGACACGACTTTTCTGGCGACGTCGGAAAAGCTGTGGCCTTCGGCGTGCAGCACTTTCGGCGGCCCGCGCAGATCGTCGGCGCAGAAGTCGGCAAAGAAGCGTTCGATCGCCGCGCGGCCGTCGGCCGTGCGCAGGTCGCCGCTTACGATAAGGCCCTTACCTGGCGTGCTGCGCACGCCGTCCTCCTCCCGAAAGGCGGAGGGTAGGGCGGCGGTCTCGATTGTCAGCACATGCGTGTCCTGGTCGAACGCGCTGTGCAACTGCGCCAGCCGTTCGTTCCGCATCAGCATCAGGAAATGGGTCTTGGCGAGATAGGCAGGCGCCGCGGGGTCGAAGCCGGACGGTCCGTTCTCGATGGCATAGAGACGGTCGCCCGTGACGGTCTGGCCCGGCCGCAGCGCGGCCCGCTCAAGCCGTTCGGGGCTAAGGCCTTTTATCGGATAACGATAAATCGCTTGGATTTTAGCCATATGTATTTTCGGCCTAATTTGTATTTTCAGCCTAATTTTTTAGACTTGGGGCCAAGGGATGCCTCTTTTCCTGCCCGGTCCAAACCCCATATTTATACCCAGCGGATCGCCTTCGGGGGTTCGCAAAATGCGCGCCGGATACCGTGATAAAAGTCATGGTTTCGCCGGGGCGAAAGTTTAGACCACCCAGTGACTTGACCACCCAGTGACGATGGACCGGTCGCGCCTAAGCTTTAGGGCGCCGGAACAGGCCGAGGGAGTGACATGGATTTCGAGAAATATACCGACCGCAGCCGCGGTTTCATTCAGTCTGCCCAGTCGCTCGCGCAGCGCGAGGGACATCAGCAATTCGCACCCGATCATCTGCTTAAGGTTCTGCTCGACGACCCGGAAGGGCTCGCCGCGGGCTTGATCGACCGTGCCGGCGGCAATTCGCGCGCCGCGCTTACCGCCGTCGAAGCGGCGCTCGCCAAGCGGCCCAAGATTTCCGGCGGCGGGGCAGGGCAAGTCTACCTCGACCCGGCCTTGGCGCGCGTCTTCGATGCCGCCGAGAAGGCTGGCCAGAAGGCCGGCGACAGCTACGTGACCGTCGAACGGCTTTTGCTCGCGCTGGCCGCGGATAAGGCCAGCGACGCTGGAAAGATTCTGGCCGGTGCCGGAGTTACGCCGCAGACGCTCAACGCGGCGATCGAGGCGTTACGCAAAGGCCGCACCGCCGATTCGGCGTCGGCGGAGAATGCCTACGATGCGCTGAAGAAATACGCGCGCGACCTCACCCAAGCCGCGCGCGACGGCAAGCTCGATCCGGTGATTGGACGGGACGAGGAAATCCGCCGGACCATTCAAGTGCTGTCGCGGCGTACCAAGAACAATCCGGTGCTGATCGGCGAACCCGGCGTCGGCAAGACCGCTATCGTCGAGGGCTTGGCGCTGCGCATCATCAACGGCGACGTGCCGGAGAGCCTGCAGGACAAGAAGCTCCTGGCGCTCGACATGGGCGCGCTGATTGCCGGCGCTAAATACCGCGGCGAGTTCGAGGAGCGGCTCAAGGCCGTGCTCCAGGAAGTCACCGGCTCGGCCGGCGCTTACGTGCTGTTCATCGACGAGATGCATACCATCATCGGCGCCGGCAAAGCCGACGGCGCGATGGACGCATCCAACCTGTTGAAGCCGGCTCTGGCGCGTGGCGAATTGCATTGCATCGGTGCCACCACGCTCGAGGAGTACAAGAAATACATCGAAAAGGATGCGGCGCTCGCCCGGCGCTTCCAGCCGGTCTATGTCGAGGAGCCGAGCGTCGAGGATACCATCTCGATCCTGCGCGGCTTGAAAGAAAAATACGAGGCGCACCATAAGGTGCGGATTACCGACAGCGCTCTGGTCGCGGCGGCGACACTGTCGAACCGTTACATCACCAACCGCTTCTTGCCTGACAAGGCGATCGACCTGGTCGACGAGGCGGCGGCGCGGCTGCGCATGCAGATCGATTCCAAGCCGGAAGAGCTCGATAACCTCGATCGCGAGATTGTGCGGATGAAGATCGAGCAGGAGGCGCTCAAGAAGGAGAGCGACGCGGCGTCGAAGGACCGGCTGAAGCGGCTGGAGAAGGATCTCGCCGGCCTGCAGGAGCAGGCCGACGCGCTCACCGCCAAATGGAAATCGGAAAAGGACAAACTGTCCTCGGCGGCGGAATATCAGAAGCAGCTCGACACTGCCAAGAACGATCTCGCCGACGCGATCCGACGCGGCGATTACCAGCGCGCCGGTGAATTGCAGTACAGCGTGCTGCCGCAGCTCGAGAGCAAGCTCAAATCGACCGAAGGCGCGACCTCGGGCGCAGTGGTCGCCGAAGAAGCGGTGACCGCCAATCACATCGCGCAAGTGGTGTCGCGCTGGACCGGCATCCCGGTCGACCGCATGCTCGAAGGCGAGCGAGAAAAGCTGCTGAAGATGGAAGAGGCGATCGGCAAGCGCGTGGTCGGCCAGGCCGAAGCCGTCAAGTCGGTGTCGACCGCGGTGCGCCGCGCGCGCGCCGGCCTGCAGGACCCGAACCGGCCCATCGGTTCCTTTATGTTTCTCGGGCCTACCGGCGTCGGCAAGACCGAATTGACCAAGGCGCTCGCCCAATTTCTGTTCGACGACGAGCATGCGTTGATCCGCATCGACATGTCGGAATATATGGAAAAGCACTCGGTGGCCCGCTTGATCGGGGCGCCCCCCGGCTATGTCGGCTACGACGAAGGCGGCGCGCTCACCGAAGCGGTGCGGCGACGGCCTTATCAGGTCGTGCTGTTCGACGAGGTCGAAAAGGCGCATCCCGACGTTTTCAACGTGCTGTTGCAGGTGCTCGACGACGGCCGCCTGACCGACGGCCAAGGCCGCACCGTCGACTTCCGCAACACCCTGATCATCATGACCTCAAACCTCGGCGCCGAATATCTGGTGGCGCAGGCGGACGGCGAGGACTCCGACAAAGTGCGCGATCAGGTGATGGCGGAGGTGCGCGCGCATTTCCGCCCGGAATTTCTCAACCGTGTCGACGAGATCATCC
>JBARER010000109.1:0-1586 GCA_049796395.1 Xanthobacteraceae bacterium | reverse complement strand
GGGTTGCACCGCGTGCTTGGCGCTGTCGATGCGTTGGTGGCGGCCGAGGGTAGCCAAACCGTCACCGCCTTCCGCGATGTGCTGGGCACGCCGGACCTGATCCAGGCCGCGATCGCGTGCCGGGCCTATGAGCGGCTGGAAGAGCGCGGTCACTTGGATGCCATGCTCGCGCGCTACGGCACGCTGCGCCAATACCTGCCCGCCTTCTTCGGCTTGCCGTTCCAGGCCGCTGCCGGCAGCGAGACATTACTCCGGGCCATCGAGATTCTGCGCGCCCTCGATGCCGGCTCCCGCGGCGTGCTGACGACGGATGATCCGCACGGCTTCGTGCCTGCGGACTGGCGTCCCCATTTGTTCACAGACGGCAAACTCGACCGCGCCATCTGGGAAATCTCCCTCGCCCTCGCGGTGCGCGGCGCCTTGCGGGCCGGCAGCCTGTTCCTGGTGCAAAGCCGCGAGCACGTCTCGTTCTGGAACCTGGTCTATGATGACCGGAAATGGCAGCAGACCCGCGAACAGGCTTATCAGCGCCTCGATCTGCCGACCGACGGACAGACATTCCTGGCCAAGCTCACCGCGGAGTTCGATCAGGCCGTGCGCGCCGCCGAACGCGGCCTGCCCGACAACCACTTCGCGGCGGTCAAAGATGGCCGGCTCAAACTCAAGAAACGCGACGCCATGGCGGTCCCCCGCGCGCTGCGTGAATTGCGCGCCACGATCGGCGCCAGCCTGCCGCGCGTGCGCATCGAGGATCTGTTGCAGGACGTCGACGACTGGTGCGGCTTCACCCGCGCCTTCCAGCCGCTCGGCGGTTATCAATCCCGTGCCGGCGATACGCATCGGTCACTGCTCGCCACCCTGATCGCGCATGGCACCAATCTCGGCCTCGCCGCCATGGGCCAAAGCGTCGACACGCTCACCGCCGAGGCCCTGCAAGATACCAGCCGATGGTTTTTGCGTGACGCCACGATCAAAGCGGCCAACACCATTCTGGTCGATCACCATCACGGCCTGAAGCTCAGCGGCATCTGGGGCGACGGAATCCGCTCCTCCTCCGACGGCCAGCGCTTCGCGGTCGAGCGGAAAAGTCTGCTCGGCAGCGTCTATCCGCGCTATTTCGGCTACTACGACCGCGCGCTCCAGCTCTATACACACACCTCCGACCAGCACAGCGTCTACGCCACCCGGGTGATCTCGTGCGCGCCGCGTGAGGCCGGCTACGTGCTCGGCGGGATTCTCGACAACGACACCGCACTGGCGATTCGCGAACATACGTCGGATACGAACGGCTTTACCGAGCATCTGTTCGGTCTGTGCGTGTTGCTTGGCATTACCTACATGCCCCGACTGAAGGATTTGCCGGACCAGGTGCTCAGCCGCATTGACCGGGATGCCGACTACGGCGCGTTGCAACAACTCCTGCGCGGCCGCATCAACATCGAACTCATCCTGGAACAATGGGATCAGTTGGTGCGTCTGGCGGCATCGCTGAAGGACCGGCTGACCCCGGCCCATGTCGTCATGCAGCGCCTGACCAATGCCAACGCGTCGGACCGTCTCGCCGGCGCCCTCAGTCAGCTCGGCCG
>JBARER010000108.1:0-10744 GCA_049796395.1 Xanthobacteraceae bacterium | reverse complement strand
GCTGCGGCCCGATCATTACGACCAATGGAAAGATCTCGAGCTTAAATTCGATCCGCACGAACTGCTCGGCGGCTGACAGGCGAATACGATCATCATGACACCTCGATCCGGTTCCAGATTCATCGTGACGCGCCGCCGCGCGCTCGCGCTCGGCGCTGCCGCGGGCAGTTTGCTTTTGGCGGTCCCGCGCGCTCGCGCGGTGGTGCGGCTCGACATCACGCAGGGCAATTTTCAGCCGATGCCGATCGCGATCTCCAAATTCATCGGCGGCGGCGAGGGCGACGACGACATCGCCTCGGGCGTGACCCAGATCATCACCGCGAACCTGCAGCGCAGCGGGTTGTTCGCGCCGGTCGATCCGGCGGCGTTCATCGAGCACATCGCCAGCGTCGACACCGTGCCGCGGTTTCCGGATTGGCGTAGCGTCAATGCGCAGGCGCTGGTCACCGGGGCGGTCACCCGGCAGGCCGACGGACGGCTGAAGGCGGAATTCCGGCTGTGGGACGTGCTGGCGGGCCAGCAACTCGCCGGCCAGCAATATTTCACCACGCCGGACAATTGGCGCCGCATTGGTCACATCATCTCGGATGCGATCTATGAGCAGCTCACTGGCAACGGCGGCTACTTCGACAGCCGCATCGTTTTCGTCGACGAGACCGGACCGGGCACCGCGCGCGTCAAGCGGCTCACCATCATGGATCAGGACGGCGCCAATGTGCGCTACCTGACGCGCGGCGAGGACCTGGTGCTGACGCCGCGATTCTCGCCGTCGAGCCAGGAGATCACCTACATGGCTTATGGCCAGGGCGATCCCCGCGTCTATCTTTACAATATCGATACCGGGCAACGCGAAGTGGTCGGCAACTTTCCCGGCATGAGTTTCTCGCCGCGGTTCTCGCCGGACGGCCAAAGCGTCGTGATGAGTCTGCAGGAGGGCGCCAACACCAATATTTTCGTCATGGATTTGCGCTCGAAGGCGACGACGCGGCTGACCAATACGCAGGCCATCGACACGTCACCGTCATATTCGCCGGACGGCTCGCATATCTGCTTTGAGTCCGACCGCGGCGGTCAGCCGCAAATCTACGTCATGGCGTCGACCGGCGGTCCGGCGCAGCGCATCAGCTTCGGCGAAGGCATTTACAATACGCCGGTCTGGTCGCCGCGCGGCGACTACATCGCCTTCACCAAGATCCTCAGCAACATGTTCGCGATCGGCGTCATGAAGCCGGACGGCAGCGGCGAGCGCATCCTCACCGAAAGCTTTCACAACGAAGGTCCGACCTTCGCGCCGAACGGGCAGGTGATCATGTTCTTCCGCGATCCGGGCGGCACTTCGGGGCCGTCGCTGTTTACGGTGGACATCTCCGGCCGCAACGAGCAGCGGGTACCGACGCCGAACTACGCCTCCGATCCGGCCTGGTCGCCGCTCCTGTCATAAATCGTCGGCGCGGTTCCACAGAGTCGCCGCATTGACGCCTCATTAACCATTGCAAAAGCTTTACGAGCAATCCGGAAGCTTGCGACATTTTTGCAAGGGGGCATCAAGGTTGACGGAACGTTCGCTTAACGAAGGCGCTGCTAGACCCGCACATGACCAAGCCTGTCCGGTCGAATGGTAACTATGGAGGCACCGGAATGAACATGGCGAATGTGATACGTGGCGGCAAGTTCGTCGCCATTATCCTGGCGACGCTTGCAATTGCGGCTTGCGCCAAGAAGGACGATCAGTCGGCGCTGAATGGGGCGAGTGCCGCGCCCGGCAGCCAGCAGGATTTCGTCGTCAATGTCGGCGATCGCGTTTTCTTCGACACAGATTCCTCGGATCTGTCCGATCAAGCGCGCACGACGCTCGACAAGCAGGCGCAGTGGCTGAACAACTACAACAGATATTCCTTCACCATCGAAGGCCATGCCGACGAGCGCGGCACGCGCGAATACAATATCGCGCTCGGTGCCCGCCGTGCCGAAACCGTGCGCGAATATCTGATCTCGCGCGGCATTGCAGCTAACCGCATGCGTACCATCTCCTACGGCAAGGAGCGGCCGGTGGCGCTGTGCAACGATATTTCGTGCTGGTCGCAAAACCGGCGCGCGGTCACCGTGCTCGATCAGAGTTCTTGACCGGGCGGTACGTCCAACCGGGCAAATGTCCCGGCGGGGTTGGGGAGCAATCGGCGCCGTCACGGCGCCGATTGCATTTTGTGGGCCGCGTTACCTGCCGCGAGCGACATTGATTTGCGGTCGGCTATTTCGGCCAGGCGCGATCGTTCCGTAAACCGCGTTGCGCAGAACGGTATTCACTGTTTCCCATCGTGCCTCAGTTTGCTGTTGCAAAGACGCCGGGTAAATCGGATCGTGACCGACCGCTCTCGATCGCTCATTTGAGTCAAGTTTTCTTGAGTCAGGTTTTCGCTTTTCCGCGCATTGACCGAAGGCTTCGGCCATGACGTTTACCGGCGTAACCCCTGCTGGCGTGTCGCTTGCTTGGTTTGCCCGCGTGGCACTCGTGCTCGCCGCCGCGGCGGGGGTAGCCGCCTGCGGGCAGAAAAATGAATATGCCGCGCCGCCGCCGCCGCAGGTCACCGTCGCCGCTCCGATCGCACAGGACGTCACCCGTTATTTCGACGCGACCGGCAATACGGCGGCGGTCAATACGGTCGACCTTGTTGCTCGCGTCCAGGGCTTCGTGCAGGCGATTACCTACAAGGACGGCGACTACGTCAAGAAGGGCACGTCGCTGTTCACCATCGAGCCGGAGCCGTACAAGCTCAAAATAGACTCGGCAAAAGCGGCCGTCGTCAGCGCGCAAGCGACGTTGACGCAAACGCAAGCCGAATTCCAGCGCCAGGCCGATCTGGTCACCAGACAGGTCTCGACCCAAGCCAATTACGACAAGGCGTTGGCGCAGCGCGATTCCGCCCAGGCCGACCTGCAATCGCAACAGGCCGCCGAAAAGCAGGCCGAGATCAATCTCGGCTACACCGACGTCACAGCACCGTTCGATGGTGTCGTGACCGCGCGGCAGGTCTCCGTCGGACAACTGGTCGGCGCCACTTCGCCGACCACGCTTGCGACAATCGTGCAGCTCGATCCGATCTGGGTGAATTTCAACGCCAGCGAGCGCGACGTGCTGGCGGTCCGCGCCCTCTTGGCAAAACACGGCCAGACCCCCGGCGACCTTATCGGGCTTCCGGTCGAAGTCTCGCTGCAGAACGAGAGCGGCTATCCGCACAAAGGCAAGCTCGACTACGTCGCACCCACCGTCGATCCGTCGACCGGAACGCTGGCGGCGCGTGCCACTTTGGAGAACGCCAACGAAACGCTGTTGCCCGGTTATTTCGTGCGGGTGCGGATTCCGTCGCGGCCGGCGCCGGCCTTGCTGGTGCCTGACGTGGCGATCGGCAGCGATCAGGCCGGCCGTTATGTGCTCCTCGTCAACAAGGACAATGTGGTCGAGCAGCGCAAAGTCGAGCCGGGACAGCTCGTCGGCGATCTGCGCGTGATCGAATCCGGCCTGAGCAAGGACGACCGCGTGGTGGTCGGCGGCATCATGCGCGCGATCCCCGGCGAGAAGGTCGACGCCGAACAGCGCCCGGCGTCGGCGGCGAAATAGCGCGAGACGATTGCACGATGATCTCGAAATTTTTCATCGAGCGTCCGGTTCTGGCGAATGTGCTCGCCATCCTGATGATCGTGATCGGCGCGGTCGCGCTCTATGGGTTGCCGATCGCGCAATATCCCGACGTCGTGCCGCCCACCGTGCAGGTATCGACTCGCTTTCCCGGTGCCAGCGCGCGCACGCTGCTCGACACCGTGGCACTGCCGATCGAGCAGCAGGTCAACGGCGTCGACAACATGATCTACATGCAGTCGACCAGCGCCAGCGACGGCTCCTACACGCTCACGGTGACATTCAAGATCGGCACCGACCTCGATGCGGCGCAGATCCTGGTGCAAAACCGCGTCGCCGCCGCGCTGTCGAGTCTGCCCCAGGCGGTGCAGGCGCAAGGCGTGACGGTGAAGAAGCGATCGACCGCGATCCTTCTGTTCGTGACGCTGTCGTCGCCGGATCAGCGCTACGACAGCCTCTATATGGCCAATTACGCCACCATCAATCTGCGCGACGAACTGGCGCGGCTGCCCGGCGTCGGCGACGTTTTGATCTTCGGCGCTGGGCAGTACTCGATGCGTATCTGGCTCGATCCGGATAAATTGAAGGCGCGCAGCCTCGACGCGCAGGACGTGGTGGCGGCGCTGCAGCAGCAAAGCCAGGAGGTGGCGGCAGGGCAGGTCGGCGCGCCGCCGACGCCGCCCGGCGTCAATTTCCAGTACACCATCGAGCTGCAGGGCCGGCTCTCCGACCCCGACGAATTCGCCAATGTCATCGTCAAGACCGGCAACAACGGGGAGGTGACGCGCTTGCGCGACGTCGGCCGCGTTGAGCTCGGCGCGCAGACCTACGGACAATATTTCGATCTCGACGGCAAGCCCGCGGCCGGCATCGGCATCTATCAGTTGCCCGGCGCCAATGCGCTCGAGGTCGAGAAGGCCGTGAAGGCCAAGATGGACGAACTGGGGCGGACATTTCCGCAGGGCCTGGTTTACACGCTGCCGTTCGACACCACCGTTTTCGTCCATGCCTCGATCGAGGAGGTCTACAAGACCTTGATCGAGGCGGCGGTGCTGGTGCTGGTCGTCATCCTCATCTTCCTGCAGGACTGGCGCGCCATGCTGGTGCCGATGACGACGGTACCGGTGACGATCATCGGCGCCTTCGCCATGATGTGGGCGCTCGGCTTCAGTGTGAATTTTTCGACCCTGTTCGCCATCGTGCTGTCGATCGGCATCGTGGTCGACGATGCGATCGTCGTGGTCGAGGGCGCCTCGCACAATGTCGAGCAGGGCATGAGCGGGCACGACGCCGCGATCAAGGCGATGAACGAACTCCTTGGTCCGATCATCGGCATCACGCTGGTTTTGATGTCGGTATTTCTGCCGGCGGCGTTCCTGCCCGGCCTGACCGGGCGCATGTATGCGCAGTTCGCACTGGTGATCGCGGCGACCGCGCTACTCTCGGCGATCAACGCGATAACGCTCAAGCCGACGCAGGCGGCCATGTGGCTGCGCCCGCCGGTGGCGCCGGAACGCCGCAACTTCTTGTACCGCGGCTTCAACGCCGGCTATGGCCGCGTGGAGGCCCGCTATGTCGGTCTGATGCGCCATATGGTGGCGCGTGCCGGACTGATGATGATCCTCGCCTTGGTCATTATCGGATTCGCGGTCTGGGGCTTGGGGCGGGTACCGACCGGCTTTCTGCCGATCGAGGATCAGGGCTACATCCTGGCCAGCGTCCAGCTTCCCGATGGCGCCTCGCTCGAGCGGACGCAGCAGGCGATGCGGCAAGTCACGGCCATCGCCCGCAAGGACCCGGCCGTCGAGAACGTCATCGCGATCGCCGGCATTTCGGTGCTCGACAACAGCGCCACGCTGGCCAATGCCGGCGTCGCCTATATCGTACTCAAGGATTGGAGCGCACGCGCCGATCTGCGCGCCATCTTCGCCCGCCTGACGCCGGCGCTCGACGTGGTGGACGCCCGCCTCGTAGTGTTGCCGCCGCCGCCGATCCAGGGCATCGGCAATGCCGGCGGCTTCACTATGCAGGTCGAGTTGCGCGACGGCTCGACCGACTTTGCCAAGCTGCAAAGCATCACCAACGCGATGGTCGCGCACGCGCAGTCGCAGAGCGCCTTGCAGCGCGTCTCGACGTCGTTTCGCGCCATCGCGCCGCAATTGCGCATCACTGTCGACAGGGTGAAGGCGGAGACCCTGCACGTTCCCGTCGATCAGGTATTTTCGACCTTGGCGACCTATTCCGGCTCGACCTTCGTCTCGCAATTCAACAAGTTCGGCCGGGTGTTTCAGGTCTATGCGCAAGCCGATGCGAAATTCCGGCTGCGGCCGCGCGATCTCGAGAATCTCACGGTGCGCAACCAGGAGGGCGCCATGATTCCGCTCGGCACGATCATCAAGATCGAGCCGATCGTCGGGACGCCATTGATCAGCCTGTACAATCTCTATCCGTCGTCGAGCATCATCGGATTGCCGGCTGCCGGCTTCTCTTCCGGCGAGGCGATCCGACTGATGGATCAGAATGCGGCGTCGACGCTGCCGTCCGGCACCGGCAGCGAATGGACCGCAATGTCCTATCAGGAGAAGATCGTCGGCAGTCAGATGTATTTCGTATTCGCGATGGCGATGCTGCTGGTTTACTTGGTGCTCGCCGCGCAATACGAGAGCTGGTACGCGCCGCTCGCCGTGATCCTCTCGGTGCCGCTGGCTTTGACCGGGCCGGTGCTGGTTTTGCAAATGCTCCATATCGACAACAATCTGTATACGCAGATCGGCATCATTCTTTTGATCGCGCTGTCGGCCAAGAACGCGATCCTGATCGTCGAGGTGGCGCGCGAGCATCGCATCGCCGGCAGGTCCATCGTCGACGCGGCCGTCGATGCCGCCCGCGCCCGCTTCCGCGCCATCCTGATGACGTCGTTTGCCTTCATCCTCGGCGTCGCGCCGCTGGTGGTCGCGAGCGGCGCCGGCGCCAGCGCCCGCAAGTCGATCGGCATCACGGTGTTCTCCGGGATGATCGCGTCGACCTGTCTTGCTGTGTTGTTCGTGCCGTCTATGTTCGTGATGATTCAACGGTTCGAGGAGTGGCGCGCTTCGCGCAAAGTCCCCCAGGCCAAGCCGGCCGCAGGCGGAACCACGGCCTGAGCATCCGGCCGCGCCTGGCGCGCAGTCACAATTTGGACGCAGGAACGGCTATGTTAGACGCGGGCAAATCAGCAAAAATGATGAAAGCGATGCGCCGTTCCTCACCCGCATTTGTGTTGGCTCTGGCGTGCCTGCTGTTGGGAGCGGGCGCTGCCCGCGCGCAGGACACGCCGAGCGATGTCGTGACCCGCCTCGACCGGCTCGAGGAAACCGTCCGCGATCTCACCGGCCAAGTCCAGGAGCTGCAATACCATAACCAGCAGCTCGAGCAGCAATTGCAGCAGCTGCAAAGCGGCGCGGCGTCAGGTGGGAACGCTGTGGGCCGGTCCGGCCCTCCGCCGCCGCCCGTGGCCAATGTGGCGCCGATGGCGATGGACCAGCGGGCGACCGTGTCGACGTCCTTGCCGCCGCCGAGCGCGACGCAATATTCGGCGCCGCCGCCCGCTCAGTATTCGCCGCCGCCAGCCGCGCAATACGGCACGCCGCAATATGGCGCGGCGGCGGTGCCCCCGGTCAGCGCCCCGGCGACCGACGGTCACGATGCGTTCAATCCGGCGATCAATCCCGGCGCGCCCGGCACGCCGCGTCCGCTCGGTGCCACTACGACCGCGACCGAACCGCCGCCGGTGGACCCGGCGATGGATTCGTCAAATCAGCCGGGCGCGCCGCTCAATCTCAACCTGCCCGGAGCGCAAGCCAATGCGGCGCCAAGCGGCGCTTTGCCGCCGCCGCCGATGGCCAATCCCAGCGCCACCGGCGCCATGCCGGCCGGTGAGCAGGAAGCATCGCTGCCGCCGAACGCCACGCCGAAGGACGAATTCGATCTCGGCTACGGCTATGTGGCGCACAAGAATTACGGGCTTGCCGAACAGACCTTCCGCGACTTCCTGCACAAGTTTCCCGGCGACCGGCTGACGCCGGAGGCACAATACTGGCTCGGCGAAAGCCTGTTCCAGGATCGGAACTATCACGACGCCGCGGAGGCGTTCCTCACCGTCTCGACCAAATACGACACCAGCGGCAAGGCGCCCGAGGCGCTGTTGCGGCTCGGCCAATCGCTCGCCGCTTTGGGTGAGAAGGAAGCGGCCTGCGCATCGCTCGGCGAGGTCTTGCACAAATATCCGCACGCTTCGCTCAGCGTGAAGCAGAACGTCGACCGGGAACAGAAGCGTGTCCACTGCTGAACGAGCCGTTCGCGCCGATGAGGCGAATGCGCTGTTCTCCGGTTTGGAAAATTTGCACGGACTTGTTCTTGCGGTCTCCGGCGGCCCGGATTCCACGGCGCTGATGCTGCTGGCGGCGCGCTGGGTGGAGGCGCGCAAGCGCGCGCCGAAGCTCCTCGCCATTACCGTCGATCACGGATTGCGCGCGCAATCGGCCGGCGAAGCGGCCGTAGTCAAGCGGCTCGCCCGGCGGCTCGGGGTCGCGCATCGCACGTTGCGCTGGCGCGGCAGCAAGCCGAAGTCGGGGTTGCAGGAGGCCGCGCGCGGCGCCCGCTATAGACTTTTGGCGCGAGCCGCGCGGCAGGCCGGCTACGATCATGTGCTGACCGCACATACCCTCGACGACCAGGCGGAGACCGTCCTGTTTCGCCTTGCGCGCGGCAGCGGGCTCACCGGCCTTGGCGGCATGGCGCTGGCGGCGCCGCTGCCGGACGACCAAGAGAATTCGCTCTTTCTGGTGCGACCATTTCTCGGCCTGCCGAAAGCGCGGCTCGTTGCGACGCTCGAGGCCGCGGGCATCGCCTTCACCGACGATCCGAGCAATCGCGATCCGCGTTTTAGCCGGGCGCGGCTGCGCTCGTTCATGCCGGCCTTGGCGAAGGAGGGTCTCGATCCGCACGGCCTGTCGCGGCTGGCTATGCGGCTGCGGCGTGCCGAAGGGGCAATCGAATTCGCGGTTTCGGCCGCCCGCGCCGCCTTAGCGCCGGAGTCGTGGCCGGAACGCGGCCCGATTGCATTCGCGACCGCGCAATTCGCCGGTCTTCCGGCCGAGGTGGGGCTGAGGCTTCTCGGTCGTGCCGTCGCACATACCGGGGACGAGGGTCCGGTCGAGCTTGGCAAGCTCGAGGCGCTTTATGACAGCCTGCGGCAAGCGCAGTCGCGGCTGCGGCGGACGCTGGCCGGGGCGGTCATCACCCTTGATGCCAAGCGCCTGACGGTCGAGCGGGCGCCGCCGCGGCGTTCGTTAGCCATGCGTAAGGAGCGCAATAGGCGCTTTACGAAATAGCCTTATAATTGCGCGGTTTTGAACGGGGTTCCCTTGGCAGGGAGCGGGGTCGCCCTTACATTGCCTTGGTACCGGAACGTGAAGCCGCCACGATCTGCAGGCAGTACAGAGTCGCCGAAATACGCTCGGTCGGGGGCGAGGACAAGAAATGAACGCCAATCTGCGCAATTTCGCCCTCTGGGTCATCATTGTCCTGCTGTTGCTTGCGCTGTTCACGCTGTTTCAGAACCCCGGCCAGCACACGACCGCGCAGGACATCTCGTTCTCGCAACTCCTCAACGAGGTCGACCAGGGCCGCGTCCGCGACGTCCTGATCCAGGGCCCGGAAATTCACGGCACTTTCTCCGACGGCCGCGCCTTCGAGACTTATGCGCCGAGCGATCCCGGTCTGGTCGATAAGCTCTACCAGAAAGGCGTATCGATCACCGCCCGCCCGCTGAGCGACAACGTGCCGTGGTTCGTCTCGCTGTTGATCTCCTGGCTGCCGTTCGTCGCGCTGATCGGTGTGTGGATTTTCCTGTCGCGGCAGATGCAAGGCGCCGGCGGCAAGGCGCTCGGCTTCGGCAAATCGCGCGCCAAGCTTCTCACCGAGGCGCATGGCCGCGTGACCTTTGAGGACGTGGCCGGCGTCGACGAGGCCAAGCAGGATCTTCAGGAGATTGTTGAATTTTTGCGCGATCCGGCCAAATTTCAGCGGCTCGGCGGGCGCATCCCACGCGGCGTGCTCTTGGTCGGGCCGCCCGGTACCGGCAAGACCTTGATCGCCCGCGCCGTCGCCGGCGAGGCCAACGTTCCGTTCTTCACCATTTCCGGTTCCGACTTCGTCGAAATGTTCGTCGGCGTCGGCGCCAGCCGCGTCCGCGACATGTTCGAGCAGGCCAAGAAGAACGCGCCCTGCATCATCTTCATCGACGAGATCGACGCGGTGGGCCGCCACCGCGGCGCCGGCCTCGGCGGCGGCAACGACGAACGCGAGCAGACGCTGAACCAGCTACTCGTCGAGATGGACGGTTTCGAGGCCAATGAAGGCATCATTCTGATCGCCGCCACCAACCGGCCGGACGTGCTCGACCCGGCGCTGCTGCGCCCGGGCCGCTTCGACCGTCAGGTCGTGGTGCCGAATCCGGATGTGCTCGGCCGCGAGCAGATTCTGAAGGTGCATGTGCGCAAGGTGCCGCTGGCGCCCGACGTGAACTTGAAGACCATCGCCCGCGGCACGCCCGGTTTCTCCGGCGCCGATCTGATGAATCTCGTCAACGAAGCGGCCTTGATGGCGGCCCGGCGCAACAAGCGCATGGTCACGCAGGTCGAGTTCGAGGACGCCAAGGACAAGGTGATGATGGGCGCCGAGCGCAAGTCGCTGGTGATGACGGAAGAGGAGAAGCTCCTCACCGCCTATCACGAGGGCGGCCATGCCATCGTCGCGATTAACGTCAAGGCCACGGATCCGGTGCACAAGGCCACCATCATTCCGCGCGGCCGCGCGCTCGGCATGGTCATGCAATTGCCGGAGCGCGACAAGCTGTCGATGTCGCTCGAACAGATGACGTCGCGGCTCGCCATCATGATGGGCGGCCGCGTTGCCGAGGAACTGGTGTTCGGCCGTGAGCGCGTCACCTCCGGTGCGGCATCCGACATCGAGCAGGCGACCAAGCTCGCACGCATGATGGTCACGCGCTGGGGCTTGTCCGATACGCTCGGCACCGTGGCCTATGGCGAAAATCAGGAAGCGGTATTC
>JBARER010000107.1:0-11508 GCA_049796395.1 Xanthobacteraceae bacterium | reverse complement strand
GACCGGGATGGACGTACCTCTGGTGGAGCTGTTGTGGCGCCAGCCGCAGTGCAGCGTAGCTATGTACGGACGGGATAACCGCTGAAGGCATCTAAGCGGGAAACCCACCTCGAAACGAGTTCTCCCTTGAGAGCCGTGGTAGACCACCACGTTGATAGGCCGGGCGTGTAAGTGCGGCAACGCATTCAGCTTACCGGTACTAATAGCTCGATTGGCTTGAACGCTCTCATTAGTTAATGCTCATTCCAGAAAGACAGCTTGCTTCACAGTTCCGTTCTTCGCCGACCTGGTGGTCATAGCGAGGAGCCTCTACCCGATCCCATCCCGAACTCGGCCGTCAAAGTCCTCTGCGCCGATGGTACTAAACCTCAAGGTTTGGAAGAGTAGGTCACCGCCAGGTCTGCCAAGAACGGAACACTTCACATCTCCTCATCACGACATTCAGATCAAAAGCCCCGCGGGAAACCGCGGGGCTTTTTTTGTTGCTCTCAATGTCATCAACCGCCAACGGGTCCGCGCGAAGCGCGCGGCCTGATGACAGGCTCCGGTGGACGATCCAGTAATCGCCGGCGGTTCGGCGACTACTGGATGCCCGCTTTCGCGGGCATGACAGGCATTGCCCGGCCGTCAGAAGCCGGTTACTCGCCGTGCTCCTCGGCATGCTTCTTCGACGCATGCTCGTGGTGCTCTTCGGCATGCAAAGCATGGCCGTGCGCGATCTTCGAGTGATGCGCGGCTTTTTCGTGATGACCCGCCTCGTGATGCTTGGCCGCTTCGCGGTGATGCTTGGCCGCGTGTTCGTGGTGGTCTGCGGCGTGTTCGTGATGCTCATGGATTGCGTGTTCGCTCATAGTCTTCCTCCAAAGGGGTCAACTCGTTCTCCCCCGCGCACCATCGCCACGTTGATTGAAACATTTACGACGGTTCGATAGCAGTTCCCGGTCATCGCAAGCCGCTAATCCGGGTTCCGAGGCCGATCCCTGGGTTTCGTTTCACTCCATCCGGGCTGCTATGATGCGGCATGACCGAAGCTGCTAACCCCCGCATCTATCGCCCGCACGTCGCGCGCAACCGCGATCCGATCCTCGACGTGCTGCGGCGGGTGCTGCCGCCGCTCGGGCTGGTGCTCGAAATCGCCAGCGGCAGCGGCGAACACGCCGCCTACTTTGCCAAGGCGTTGCCGGCTCTGACTTGGCAACCGACCGACCCTGACGCCGAGGCGCTGGCCAGCATCGCCGCGCATCGCGCGACGGCCGGTTGCGTGAATCTCCTGGAACCGCGCCGCTTGGACGTAACGTCGCAGTCTTGGCCGGTCGCGCACGCCGATGCGATGATCTGCTGCAACATGATCCACATCGCGCCATGGGCGGCTTGCGAAGGCCTGATCGCCGGCGCCGCACGCGTGCTGTCGTCCGGGGGCGTCCTCTATCTATACGGTCCGTACAAGATCGGCGGCCGCCATACCGCGCCAAGCAATGCGGCGTTCGATGCCGACCTGCGCGCACGCAACCCGGCCTGGGGCATCCGCGATCTCGATGCGGTGACGGCCTTGGCCGAAAAGTGCGGGCTGTCACGCATCGAGACCGTGGAGATGCCGGCCAATAATCTCAGCGTGATTTTCCGTCGCGCCGTTTGACCTTTGGATTTTTTTAATGCCCGACGCATGACAAAATAGCGCTGTCGGACCGAATAATTCGTCGATGGGAATAACACTATGAAAGCCGCGATCGTTCGGGAGGCCGGCAAATCTCCCGTCTATGCCGAGTTTGAGGAACCGCGCCCGGCGGCCGGGGAGGTTCTGATCGACGTCGCCGCCGCGCCGCTCAGTCATGTGACCAAGTCGCGAGCGTCGGGCGCGCATTACAGCGCGACGGCGGCGTTCCCGTTCGTGGCCGGGCTTGATGGCGTCGGACGGCGCGCGGACGGCAGCCGCGTCTATTTCTTGATGCCGCGCGCACCGTTCGGCAGCATGGCTCCCCGAGCGGTCGTCGATGCGGCGCACTGCGTGCCGCTCCCGCACGACATTGACGACGCCACCGCCGCGGCGATTGCGATCCCTGCCATGTCGTCGTGGGCGGCATTGAAGGAGCGGGCGAAGTTCGTTGCCGGCGAGTCGGTGCTGATCAACGGCGCCACCGGCACGTCGGGCCGGCTGGCCGTGCTGATCGCCCGCTACCTCGGAGCAGCGAGGATAGTTGCGACCGGGCGCGACCGCGACGCTCTCGCGTCGCTGCCCTCGCTCGGCGCCACTGCCACCGTCACCTTGCAGCAGGACGACGCCGCGGTTACGCGCGCGTTCGCGCAAGAATTCGAGAGCGGCGTCGACGTTGTATTGGATTATCTGTGGGGACCGAGCGCCGAACGCCTGCTTGCCGCCGCGGCGAAGATCGGCAAGGCACTTCGCTTCGTGCAGATTGGCTCGATCGGCGGCGCTGCAATTCCCTTGCCCGCGCATACGCTGCGGTCCTTTCCGCTCGACCTCATGGGCAGCGGCATCGGCAGCATTCCTCAGCCGCGCATCCTTGTTGCGATGGGCGAGGTGCTGGGCGCGGCTGCAGCCGCTGGTCTGACAACCGGCCTTCAAACTGTGCCGCTTGCCGAGGTAGAACAACACTGGTCATCGCTCGATCCGCGATCGCGGACGGTTTTTCTCTGCCGGGAGGCGTAATTAGCCCTCGGGCCCGCGCCGTTCGTGGCCCAAGGATAACGCCGCGCATCATCCGCCGGTCTCGATTGGCTTGCGACCGGTTACGCCTTCGGCTAACCCGCCTGCAGAGCTGCCGGAGGAATCACCCCATGTCCACCAACCGCGTCTACAACATCGCCGTCATTCCCGGCGATGGCATCGGCAAGGAAGTGATGCCGGAGGGCGTGCGCGTGCTCGAGGCCGCGGCCAAGAAATTCGGCTTCGAGTTGCGCCAGGACAGTTTCGACTTCGCCTCCTACGATTATTACGCCAAGCACGAGCGGATGATGCCGGAGGACTGGAAGGAGAAAATCGGCCGCCACGATGCGATTTTCTTCGGCGCCGTCGGCTGGCCGGCGAAAATCCCCGATCACATTTCGCTATGGGGCTCGCTCATTCTGTTCCGGCGCGAGTTCGATCAATACGTCAATCTGCGTCCGGTGCGGCTGATGCCCGGAGTACCGTCACCGCTGGCGGGCCGCAAGCCCGGCGACATCGATTTCTGGGTGGTGCGCGAGAACACCGAAGGTGAGTATTCGGCGATCGGCGGCCGCATGTTCGCCGGCACCGAGCGCGAAGTGGTGGTGCAGGAGACGGTGCTGTCGCGAATCGGCGTCGATCGTGTGCTCAAATTCGCCTTCGATCTGGCGCGCAAAACGCCGAAGAAGCATCTGACCTCGGCAACCAAGTCGAACGGCATCGCCATCACCATGCCGTATTGGGACGAGCGGGTCGAAGCGATGGCGAAGAATTTTCCCGACGTGAAGTGGGACAAATATCACATCGATATTCTCACCGCGCTGTTCGTGCTCAAGCCCGACAAGTTCAACGTGGTGGTCGGCTCAAACCTGTTCGGCGACATCCTCTCCGACCTCGGGCCGGCCTGCACCGGCACCATCGGCATCGCGCCGTCCGGCAATATCGATCCGGAACGGCGCTTTCCCTCGCTGTTCGAGCCGGTGCACGGCTCGGCGCCGGATATCGCCGGGCAGGGTATCGCCAATCCGATCGGGCAAATCTGGTCGGGCGCGATGATGCTGGAGCATCTCGGCGAGATGGAAGCTTCGGCCGCCATCGTCAAGGCGATCGAGCGCGTGCTCGCCGAGCCGAAGCTGCGCACCCGCGATCTGGGCGGTGCCGCCGACACAGTGACTTGCGGCACAGCGGTGGCGCAGGCGTTGGGATAGCACTAACAACGAAATGGATTTGTTATTTTTCTGTCATCCGGGTTGTGGTACGGAAAATGCTTCGGCGCGTCGCGGGGGCTGCGCCCAAAAACGACATCCGGACCTCTTCGTAGCGTCACTTCTCCTGGCTCATCCAATCCGAAAGTTCCCGGGGAATAGCCCCGCTGCCGCCGCCCATGAAATGGATTGATATTCTCGGTTACGTAGCGTCTGCGAGCGTGCTCATCACCTTCTGCATGAGTACGATGGTGCCGCTGCGCATCATCGCCATCTGCAGCAACGTGCTGTTCGCCGCCTTCGGCGCGTTCGCCCATATTTATCCCGTGCTGGTACTGCATCTCGTCCTATTCCCAGTCAATGTCACCCGGCTGATTCAGATTCTGCGGCTTATCAGGGGCGTGCGTGAAGCCCACGCCTCCGACCTGTCGATCGGAAGCCTGCTTCCCTTCATGTCGCATCGCTGGGTGAAGGCGGGGCAGATTCTGATCAATAAGGGCGACGCGGCGGACCGGTTGTATTATCTGGTCGACGGCAAAATGAAGGTTGTCGATTTCGACAAGACGATGGAGCGCGGCGCGGTGATCGGCGAGATCGGCATTTTTGCCCGCAACCAGAAGCGCACCGCCACGGTGGTCGCCGAGACCGACTGCGAAGTCTACGAGATGAGCGAAAGCAAGGCGAAGCAGCTCTATTTCCAGGACCGCGCGTTCGGCTTCGCGGTGCTCCAGCTGATCATCGCCCGCCTGCTGGAAAATACCGAGCTGCTGCGGCCGACATCGTCAGCAGACGTGGTGGAAGACACGCCGCAGACGACGCAGGCGGCTTAGCGAATGTCCCGCAAAAAGTGAAACCGGTTTTGCGAAAAGGACATGCTAAGTAAAACGCCTCTAGGCATTGCGGATTAGTTCCCGCCCGTCAGCCACACCGCGTCGGCGGCAAGCTCCGGCCAGCCGATGGCGCGGCTAGACTGCTGTGCCGCGTCCGCAGGATTTAGCTTACCGTCCCAGCGCGCCGCGGTGATGCGCCGGCCGGAGAATCCGCTGGCCTCGTCGGAGAGCAGCCACGCCGTTGGCGGTCCCATGATGTCCGGCCGCAGCATCTTGTCGCGCGGCCAGCCATTTTCGTCGGCAATCATCGGCGTGTCGGTCGGGCCGCCCGGCACCAGCACGTTGACGGTAACGCCACTGCCGTCGAGCTCCTTGGCCCATACCGCCGACATCGACTCCAGCGCCACCTTCGCTGCGCCGTAGGGTAATACGCGGAGCATCGTCACATAGCTCGTGGTGTTGTTGACGACGCGGCCGAAGCCGGCCCGAGCCATGTCCGATAGCACCGCGCGCACCAGCACGATCGGCGCACGCACGAAGATCGCCATGAAGCGGTCCCAGATTTCGGGCGTCAGCTCTTCGATGCCGGGGGCCCGTGCCTCAGCGTCGGGACGCACGCTCGACATGCCGATGCCGGCATTGTTGATCAGCGCCTCGATGGCGCCGAAGCGGGCGCGGGCAGCGGCGACCGCGGTGTGGCAACCGGTTTCGTTGGCAAGGTCGGCGACGATCGGATGCAGCCGATCCTTGGCCGCGTCGTGGCGCTCGACCAGCCGCGCAAGTCCGGCCTGATCGTGGTCGACGGCGGCGACGGTGTGTCCGGCGGCGAGCAAAGCCTCGGCCATGACGCGGCCGATGCCGCCGGCGGCTCCGGTCAGGAGCACCACGCGGCCGCGCTGCGAAGGGGATGATGTCATCGGCATTGGTCCGGAACGATCGGCCGGCTCGCGTCACTCCGCCGCGCGCGCCGTAACATGCTGGCGGAATTTCGGCATCACGTCCTGGGCGAGAAGCCGCATGGACTCGCGCTCCCACGCTCGGTTCGGCCCACTCCAGTCAAGCCCGGTCATCAACAGCGAGCCGAACGGGCCGACGTCGTCGCGGAGCGCCACAAGCCTGTCGAGCACGGTCTTGGCGGAACCGTAGATCACGTTACCCTCGGTGATCACCTCGACGGTTGCCTCCTCGTCGCTCATGTCGACGCGCGGTTTCAGCGCCGAGAGGATGCCGACGCGCGACAGGACTTCGCGCATATAGGTGAAGAAGTAGTGGTTCGATCCCTGTTCGCCGAAAACGCGATCACGCGCCTCCGCGTCGCTGGGCGCCACCATGATATTGCGCGACACGCGCCAATTATCGCCGCGTGCCGTTTTGCCGGCTTCGGCACTCGACTTGCAGTACGTCTGCCAATGCGACGCAATTGCGCTCAACGGCACATTGTTGCCGGTGATGATGCCCCAGCCTTGCAATCCGGCGACCCGCGCCGTCGGCGAATTCCGGCTCGCCACCGACATCGAAATCGGCGGCCCGCCCTTGCGGAACGGCTTCGGCATGTAGCCGATACCGAGGCTTGGAATGATCGCATCCTTGATATGCACGCTCCAGAATTCGCCTTCGATATCGTAGGGCGGGTCCTGCGCCCAGATGCGCTGGATGATGCTGATCGATTCCTTCGCCTTGCGGGCACGCAGGGTGCGATCGGCATTATCGAACAATTCGAAATCCGAAAGCAGTCCGCCCTGGCCGATGCCGAGCATGAAGCGGCCGCGGCTCATGTGGTCGAACTGTGCGACCTCGGCGGCGACGACGACCGGATGATGGTTGGGCAGGCAGATCACCGCGGGGCCGAAGTTGAGGTTCTTGGTGCCCGGCAACAGCCCCGCCATGAACAACAGCGGCGATGGGATCGGCTCGGTGGTCGCCGAAAAATGTTCGCCAAGCCACAATTCATCGAAGCCGAGCGTGTCGGCGTAGAGCGATTTCTCCTCGTCTTCGGCGAGCGTGTCGGTGAACGAACGTGCCGGCGGATGCACCGGCATCATGAACATTCCGAGACGCATCGGTTTTCTCCGCCTTTGTTTTTCTACGCCGCGACCGTATCCAGATCGCGCGCCGGCACCAAGTCGCGCAATTGTGGCGCCACCTGCTCCATGAAGAGCCGCATCGAGCGAAACACTTTTTCGCGCGTCGCCCATTTCTTGCCGGTGACGATCAACAGTGTGCCGAAGCCGCCAGCGGTCTCGTAGAACTGCCGCAGCTCTTTGGCCACCGTGTCGGGGTCGCCAAGATGATAAACGCCGGCTTCGGCCAATTCGTCGAAGCTGACGCTGTCGGCCTTGAGCGTCAGGCCGTAATTGGTGGTGAGAAGACGAATGAGCCCGCGCTTGGCCTGATAAGTCAGCTCGTAATTAATATCCGCGCGCAGATCGTCCATCGCTTCGCGGCGGGAATCGGCGAGATAGACGTAGCGCGCCACCGTCAGATTGTTCAGCGGCATTTTATGGCCGGCGGCTTTGCCGGCGCGGCCATAGAGATCGGCCTTCTTTCGCACCGACCAGGCCGGTTCGAGCTGGGCATGCAGCATCGTGTAACCGCGCGCGCCGGCAAGCTCGATCATCGCCGGGGTGTCGGTCGCGGTCGCCATCGGCATATGCGGGGCGTGTAGCGGCTGCGGCAGGGCGACGATGCTTTTGCCGCGCCAGTGCTTGCCGTTCCAGTCGAACGGCTCCTTCGCCGTCCAGCACTTGAGAATGAGATCGAGCGATTCACGCAACCGCTCGTGGCGGTCCGCATAAGACAAGCCGCGCTCGTCGGAGAACAGCGGGCTCGGAAAACCGGAGCCGAAACCGAAGATGTAACGGCCGCCGCCGATGACGTGATCGGTGACGGCGGCGGCGACGGCGGTGTCGAGCGGATGGGCGAGATGGATGAGCTTGACCGCCGCCCCCATGCGGATGCGCTTGGTCAACGCTGCGGCCTTGCACATCAACAGCTCCGGCACCGGCAGCGTATCGACCTTGTCGATATAGATCGGCTCGCCGTGATGCTCGCTGATATAGCAGTCGCGAAATCCGAGCGCGTCGGCGAGCACGATTTCGGCGAGGTCTTCTTCATAAGCCTGTGCGGCAGTGGTGTGCGGACGAAAACCGTTGGAGAAAAGTCCGAATTCCATAGGCATTCCTCAAATCTGCAAAGCGCCACGTTACGGTCCCAAGCGCGCTTTGACAACGAGGCTTGACAGCAGGCGGCCGACCTCGCCAAGTCGGCGCGATGGCTGCAGACCTGCGGATTTACGGCGTCGCGCGCACCCGCGCCTTCCGCCCACTTTGGATGGCGGAAGAGCTTGGCATTGCCTACCAGCATCTGCCGATCGAGATCGGCGATGCCGGCGCGCGTAGCCCGGATTTCTTGGCGCTCAACCCCAATGGCCGGTTGCCGGTCATTGTCGACGGCGACTTCGTGGTGTTCGAGTCGCTGGCGATCACCCTCTACCTCGCCAAGAAACATTCGAACGGCGGACTCTATCCCGGCACGCTCGAAGGCGAGGCGCGTGCCTGGCAATGGAGCTTCTGGGCGATCGCCGAGGTTGATCGCGGTGTTAATATCTGGTCGCTGCACGCGGTGCGGTTGCCCGAGGGCGAGCGCAACGCCGCTCTCCGCGAGGAGGCGCTCAAAGTGCTGGCGTCGCCGTTCAAGGTGCTCGATGCGGCGGTGGCGACGCGGCCTTATCTCCTCGGCGACGCGTTCACCGTGGCCGATCTCAACGTCGCCGCCGTCATCAGCCGCGCCGCCGACATGGACCTCGCCGCGGTGCCGCATCTGCACGCCTGGCTGAAACGTTGTCTCGACCGGCCGGCGGCGCGTCGGGCGCTTGCGCTCAAGAGCAAATCCGATGATGAGACGCCGGCTGAGGTGACGCGGCGCATCGCGCGGATCAATCGCTTATGAGCGCGCGTTCCGGCCCGTTCAATGCCGTTTCGGCCCTGCAAGAGGCATTCTCGCTGCAACGAGGGGGCCAATTGCGCGAGGCGGAGAGAATCTACAGCCGTGTTCTCAAGTCGGCGCCGGATAATTTCGACGCACTCAATCTGCTCGGCGCGCTAAAGCTACGGCAAGGACAGGCCGGCGAAGCGCAACGGCTGTTGAGTGCCGCGGTCAAGGTCAATCCGCGCGTGGCGGGCGCCTGGAGCAATCTCGGCCAGGCCTTGCACGTTCTCAAGCGCACACCCGAAGCGCTCGAATGCCTCGACAAGGCCCGCGTGCTGGCGCCCGAAGACGCCGCAATCCTCAACCAGCACGCCAATGTGCTTGTCAGTGTGGGCCGCCCGCAAGAGGCGTTGGCCGAGTTGAAGGAAGTTTTGATGCGGGCGCCCAACCATGTCGAGGCGCGGCTTAGCAGCGGCATTGTTTACGCCATGCTCGGATCGCCAGAACAGGCGCTGGCCGATTTCGACGCGGCGCTGAAATTGGCTTCCGACCATCCCGGCGGACATTACAATCGGGGCGTCGCACTGCTGGCGCTTGGCCGCTACGCCGAAGCGGTCGAAGCCAACGATCGCGCGGTCGCGCGCGCGCCACAATACGCCGCGGCCTGGCTCAATCGCGGCAAGGCGCTGATGCAGCTTAATCGCTGCGACGAGGCGGTCACGAGCTACGCCCAGGCGCTCGCCATCCGCAAGGATTACCCGGACGCGCATTTCAACATGGCGCTGGCGCTCCTGACCCGTGGCGATTACCGGGAAGGCTTCGAAGACTACGAGTGGCGTTGGCGGCGCACCGGCATGCCGCCGCCGGCCAGCCGGGGTAAGCCGCTTTGGCTTGGCGAATATCCTCTCGCCCGCAAAACGGTGCTGCTGCACTGCGAACAGGGGCTCGGCGATACCATCCAGTTTGCCCGTTATGTGCCCCTCATCGCCGCCGGCGGCACCAAGGTCATTCTGGAAGTGCAGGCGGAATTGAAGTCCCTGATGTCCCGGCTGCATGGCGCCGCCGCGGTGATCGCGCGCGGCGAGGAGGCGCCACCGTTTGACGTGCATTGTCCGCTCGGCAGCCTGCCGCTCGCACTTCATACCGATCGCACGACGGTGCCGGCGGAAATTCCCTATCTTGCCGCCGACGACGCCAAGCTTGCGCAATGGTCGGAACGGCTTGCCGCGCTGCCGCGGCCGCGTGTCGCCTTCTCCTGGTCAGGCAATCCGAGCCATGACAACGACCGCAATCGTTCGATCCCATTTGCACGGTTGACGCAGTTGTTTGCGGCACCTGCAAATTTCATCAGCATCCAGCGCGAGGTGCGGCCTGATGATGCCGTCGCTCTCGCCGCCGAACCTCGCGTCACGCATCTTGGCCCCGCGCTCGATGATTTCAGCGACACTGCGGCGGTACTCGCATTGTGCGACGTCGTGATCGCCGTCGACACGGCGCCGGCACATCTTGCCGGTGCGCTGGGCCGTCCGCTCTGGGTTCTCCTGCCATTCGCGCCGGATTGGCGCTGGACGCGCAAGGGGCCGGTAACGCCGTGGTATCCGACGGCACGCCTGTTCCGCCAGACTGCGCCCGGCGACTGGGACAGCATCATCGCGCGCGTGGCGGAAGAGATCGAGCGCTTCCACGCCGCCTCCGGCTAGCACGCATGCCGGGGTTGTTGGATCGGGATGCGCTCCGTGATTAGCGCGCGTTGTCCCACAGCGTTTCGAGGCGGTGACGGAACGATTTCGACCGTTCAGCAAACAGCCGGTTGGCGATACGCGCGGCGCGTTGCGCGAGGGCGCCCGAGCGTTCCAGAATGGCCGGCGACAGCCGTGAGCGCCAGCGCGCCAGCGGCTGATGCGGTTCGGTGAGCCGCTTGAGCACTTCAAGGTCCTGGCACTGGCCGAGCCTGCCGCGCAGCCGTTCGGCTTCGTTGGTCCACATACGGCCGAAGCGGGGCCATAGCGGCTCGACCAATTCCATCTGGTAACGCAGATTGACGACGCGCTGACGGAGCGTGTGGAGATCGGCAGCGCTTGTCGCCGGCCAGTCGGATGGAATGTGGCGGCGGGCCTCGCGGTAGGCGTCGGTGAGCTGCCCGGCAATCGAGGAAAAATCGAACGGATCAAGCGGCCATTGTTCGACGGCCGCGGCGGCGCTATCGAGCCAGGCGACGATCTGGTCGCGCAGGTCCGGTGTCAGCACCGATTGCTCCTCGCCGGCGCGCTGCGCCTCGAGCCGGCCGCGGATGGTCTCACTCGAACGGGTCGAAAGGACGAGAGAGCCCTTGTCGATCAGCCCGTCGAATGCATTGAGCGCCGCCGCGCCGTCGCGGGCGTGGGCCAGCGATCGGGCATGGTCGCGCGCTTGGTGGCGCCAGCGGGTCGCGTCGGGGATAAAAGGCGCCAATAGTCGCATCAGCGCGCGCCATTCCTTCATGGCGCGGCGGAAATCATGGACGGCATCTTCGGGTGACCGCTCCGGATCGGCAATGACGGCCCGCGCCGTGGCCAGGGTATTGGCCGCGATCGCACGCATCACCGGCCCAATAGCCGATTTGGGCTGCAAAGCGGGTTTTTCGGCCATAGCCGGTTCTAGGAGGGCGTCCATGACGTTTCGACAGGTTTCGTGTGTCAGTATGGCGAAAAATCGCCCCTGGCGCACTTCCCTTATTGGGAGGCGCTTGCTACATGAAGCCTTGAAAAATCAGGCCATTGCCAGATCGGATAAACGGACGACATGGCCCCGTGCATCGGGGCCG
This sequence comes from Xanthobacteraceae bacterium, assembly GCA_049796395.1. Lineage (GTDB taxonomy): Bacteria > Pseudomonadota > Alphaproteobacteria > Rhizobiales > Xanthobacteraceae > BOG-931. The sequence continues at coordinate 78 of JBARER010000107.1, read as the reverse complement.
GCACAGTTGACGCGGGGTGGAGCAGCCCGGTAGCTCGTCAGGCTCATAACCTGAAGGTCGTAGGTTCAAATCCTACCC
>JBARER010000106.1:0-5289 GCA_049796395.1 Xanthobacteraceae bacterium | reverse complement strand
GGCTTTTATGCACTAGTGGAGACTGCGTCTGGTTCCTATCCTGTATTTCGCTACCAATTTGAACGGGGGCTATCATGAAAAAGATCACGCTCGGAACAGCAATCATCCTCGCGCTCCTCAGCATTGCCGGCTGTGCGCAGACCGGCAAGGGCAAGGCGCCACCGCCCGTCGTAACCAAAGGCTGACACGATCAAGTGTCGGCCTCGGTCGTCGCGCCTTGGCTACGAAGGACGGCTAAGCCGGTTGGGCTTTGGCTTGCCTTTCGCAGCATGATGAATGTGCGAATGGGGACAACGTGATCATCGTCGTTGGACTGGCTTTTGAAGCCAAGATCGCCGCGGGGCCGGGTGTCCACGTCATTTGCAGTGGCGATGGCCGCAACCTGGCAGCCAAACTGACCGCCGCGATAGCGGAAGCCCGCACGCTGGTGCAGGGGTGTCCGGGGATCATCAGCTTCGGTGTCGCCGGCGGCTTGGCGCCGCATTTGCTTCCGGGAACCTGTGTTGTCGGCTCGGCGGTGATCTCCGGCTCACATCGCATGCCGATCAGCCAGGAGTGGTCGCAGAAGTTGCTGCGAACCATACCGGACTCGGTCTCGGGCGCCTTGCTTGGCGTCCCAGTGCCGATCGCGCATCCCGACGAAAAACGCGCGCTGTATTTGAAGACCGGCGCCATCGCGGTGGATATGGAATCCCATATCGTTGCGTCCGTCGGCCTGGCGCACGAACTGCCGGTCGCCGCGATCCGCGTCATCACCGATCCGGCCAGACGCGCTTTGCCGGTATCCGCGGTTGCGGCCATGCGTCCCAACGGAACCACCAATATCGGCGCTATGCTGCGCTCGGTGCTGCACCGGCCGCGCGACCTTCCGGCGCTGTTTCAGACCGCGCTCGATGCGCGCGCCGCGCGCGCGACTTTGGTGCGCGGCAGGCACCTGATGGGGCCGGCTTTCGCCTCGCCGCAGACGGCGTGAGAAGCTAAGGGTCATGTTCAAGTCCGCTGCAGAAGAGATCAGCCAGTGGGCCGACCAGTGCCGCCGCTGGGCCGGTGACGCTCGAACGCGCGAGCAGCGAACCACGCTGCGGAGCTTGGAAAGGCTCTTGCACGACGCCGCCATCGAAGCGGAAGACGAGCTGGAACTTACCGCGCCGCGTCCGCCGGCACGGTCCTGATCCGGCCGAAGCTCTCGACGTAGCGCGTCCGTTGTCATCGGCGTAAAATGCTGGCAACGAGGCACGCAATGGCATCGCAAGCGTCAGCTCCCCAGGCTTTGGGCTATGTCGGCGTCCGCGCCAAGGATTTGGCTGATTGGTCGAGCTATGGGTCCGGCCTGCTCGGTCTGCAACGCATCGACAAGTCGCGTTCGACGCTCGCCTTTCGCATGGACGACCGCAAGCAGCGCATCATTGTCGATGCCGACGGCGGCGAAGGCTTGAGCTTTTTCGGCTGGGAAATGGCCGACGCAGCGGCGCTGGACGCGCTGGCGGCGCAGCTCGACAACCGCGGCGTCAAGGTCGCGCGCGGCGCCCGCGCGCTGGCCGACGAACGCCACGTGCGGGATTTGATCGTGCTGAACGATCCGCTCGGCAATCGGCTGGAAATCTTCCACGGCGCCGAAGCGGCGACCGAGGCGTTCAAGCCGGGCCGCTCGATCTCGGGTTTTCGAACCGGACCGCTCGGCCTCGGTCACGCCGTGCTCAATGTCGACACTACCGAGACCATGGATCGGCTGATGGCGTTCTATCGCGATATTCTCGGCTTCCGGCTGACCGATTATTATTCGCAGCCGTTTGCCGCCCGCTTTCTGCATCTCAATCCGCGTCACCACAGCCTTGCCTTTATCCAGACCGGCAAGAACGCCGTCCATCATCTGATGATGGAACTGTATAGTTTCGACGACGTCGGCCAAGGCTACGACATCGCGCTCGGCGAGCCGGGCCGCGTCGCCACGACGCTCGGACGGCATACATCCGATTTCATTACCTCGTTCTATTCCTGGACGCCTTCGGCCTTCATGGTCGAATATGGCTGGGGCGCCCGCTCGATCGACGTCGATGCCTGGCATGCCTATGAGCGCAAAGAGGGCCCGAGCCTATGGGGCCATGACCGGGCTTGGCTGTCGCCTGAGGATCAGGCCAAGGCGCGCGCGCTGCGGCTGAAAAACGCGGAGGACGGCTATCGCCGCCCGGTCCAGGTGATGGACGGCAATTACGAGACGATGTCCGGCGTCTGCCCGTGGTGGGACAGCGTCAAGGCGCGGTCGGTCGGACAATGATGTGCGAATGGACGCGCGCGCGAACAACATTCACACCCGGGCGATCGCCGAATTCGTCTCCGGGCTGACTTACGAGCAGATTCCCAGCGAAGTCCGCGAGCGGATCAAGCTTCTTATCCTCGATTCGCTCGGCTGCGCCATCTATGGCGTCAATCTCGAATGGTGCGCCATCCTGCGCGACACGCTCGAAGCGCTCGATGCGACGCGCACGACCTCCATCTGGGGCACCAACAAGAAATTATCGTCGCCGCATGCCGCATTGGTCAACGGCACCCAGGTGCAAAGCTTCGAGCTCGACGACGTGCATCGCACCGCGGTGCTGCATGTCGGGGCGGTCACGCTCCCACCGCTGATCGCTGTTGCGGAAAGCCACGCTCGACTCTCCGGCCGGGATTTCCTCACCGCCGCGGTCGCCGGCTACGAGATCGGGCCGCGCGTAGGCTTGTGCATGGGCCAGGAGCACATTGGGCAGGGCTGGCATTCCGGAGCGACGGTCGGCGTGTTCTCGGCCGTCGCCGGCGCCGCGCGGGCGCTTGAGCTAAATGCGGACGCAACGGTGCATGCGCTCGGCATCGCCGGCACGCAATCGTCCGGCCTGATGGCGGCGCAATACGGCGCCATGGTCAAACGCATGCATGCCGGCCGCGCCGCGCAAAGCGGACTCTATGCGGCGCTGTTGGCGAGCAACGGATTTACCGGGATCGTCGACGTGTTCGAAGCGCCCTATGGCGGCTTTTGCACGACATTTTCCCGTTCGCAGGACCGTTTCGATCTGGCGCAACTGAGCGCCGGCCTTGGCGAGCGCTTCGAAACCATGCGGATCGCGCTGAAGTTCTATTCCTGCGTCGGCTCCAACCACACCACGCTCGATGCCATTGCCGACATCCGCAAGCGCCGGCCGTTCACACCCGAAGACGTCGGCAGCATCGTCGTGCACGCCTCACAGGTCACCGTTGATCACGCCGGGTGGCCCTACAAGCCCGAAGGTTTGACCGCGGCGCAACTTAATCTGGCGTTCTGCGTCGCCACGCTGCTCATCGAAGGCGACGTCTTCATCGACGAGTTCACGCCGGACTGCGTCGCCGATCCGGCGCGGATCGCCTTGGCGGAGCGCGTCAAGGTGGTGCACGATCCGTCGATCACGGCGCTCGGCGCCGCGCACCGGCACAAAGTCGTTGTCGAAGTCCGCTTTCGCGACGGGTCGCTCGAGCGCGAGACCCGCGAAGCGGCGCGCGGCAGTGAACATGCCTTTGCCAAGCCTGAGGATATCGTCGGTAAATTTCGCAAGCTCAGCCGTGGCGTGATGAAGGAGGCGCAGCAGGATGCGCTCGTCGATGCAGTCCTCGGGCTGGACAAGCTTGCGGATAGCCGTACGCTGATAGAATTACTGCAAGTGCGCGCGTGACCGGGCCTCGATATGGAATTCGGCGTCTTCGATCATCTCGACCGCGGCGGCCCAGCGCTGCCGGACTTTTACGAGGATCGCCTCAAGATCGCCGAAGCTTACGATCGTGCCGGCTTCTACGCCTATCATCTGGCGGAGCACCACGGAACGCCGCTCGGTATGGCGCCGTCGCCGAACATTTTTCTTGCCGCATTGGCGCAGCGCACCCGGCGGCTGCGTTTCGGTCCGATGGTCTTCGTGGTGCCGCTCTATCATCCGCTGCGGCTGATCGAGGAAATTTGCATGCTCGACCAGATAAGCGGCGGCCGCCTGGAGATCGGATTCGGCCGCGGCGCCTCGGTCATCGAGCTTGAGCTTTACGGCGCCGATCCCGATGCGGCGCAGGAGATTTATACCGAAGGCGTCGAACTGATCCTCAAAGGACTGACGCAGCGGCGATTAAATTTTCGCGACAAGCATTTTTCCTTCGACGTGCCCATGGAGCTCGAACCGCTGCAAAAGCCGCATCCGCCGATCTGGTATGGCGTGCATGCGCCGGACAGCGCCGAGCGTGCGGCCAAACGCGGCCTGCACGTCGTCAGCCTCGATCCTCCGGACATGACGCGCGCGTCGATCGAGCGCTATCGCGCCATTTGGCGGCCACCGCATCCCGGCGCCGCGATGCCCAAGCTCGGGCTTGGCCGCTTCATCGTCGTCGGCGAGAGCGACGACGGCGCCTTGGCGCTGGCGCGGCGCGCTTATCCGGTCTGGCACCGAAGCTTCACGCATCTGTTCCGTCTGATGGGCCGGCCGCAAAACCATCCGCGACCGGCGGACTTCGACGCGCTTATGCAGCGTGGCCAGGGTATCGCCGGCTCGCCCTCGACGGTGACGGGGTTTCTCGCCGCGCAGCTTGCGCAGACGCAATGCAACTATCTCGTCGGCCAGTATGCCTTCGGCGATATGACCCGCGCGGAGGCATTAGGCTCGATCGGTCTTTTCGTCGATGAGGTGATGCCGGCACTGCGCGCCGAGCAGACGCTTGAAACGGCGCGGTAAAGCATGATCCGGGAAAGTGGAACCTGGTTTTCCGAAAAGATCAGGTTTCATAAAAATATTATCTGTCGCGCGATTCTTTGAGGTGCAGCAGCACCTTGGTGCGCAGCGCGGCCTGCTCGTCGGGGCTCCAGGTGCGAAAACCTTCGCCGGATTTGAAGCCGAGCTTGCCGTCGGCGACGAGTTTTTGCAGGTAAGGCGAGGCCGCCGGCCGGCTGTCGATCGCCGGCAGCACGGTATTGTGGATCGCCAGCGTCAGGTCGGTGCCGACCATGTCGGCGTTTTCCAGCGGGCCGAGCACGGCAAGCCTTCGCCCGAACGAGGCCTTGATGACGGCATCGACCGTTTCGGCGTCGCAGATGCCGTTTTCCACAAGCGAAATGGCCTCGCGCCACAGCGCGTGCTGCAACCGGTTGCCGATGAAGCCCGGCACGTCTTTTTTCACATGGGCCGGCTTTTTGCCGGCGTTCTTGTGCAACTCCATGGTCCAGGCGACGACGTCGGGCGACGTCCATTGCGTCTCGATCACTTCAACGAGCGGCACCAGAAACGGCGGGTTCCACCAATGCGTGCC
>JBARER010000105.1:0-2369 GCA_049796395.1 Xanthobacteraceae bacterium | reverse complement strand
GTCGACAAAGTGCGCACCGAGCACGATCCGATCGAACAGGTGCGCAAGCGGCTCCTCGACAAGAAATGGTCGAGCGAAGACGAGTTGAAGAAGATCGATGCCTCGGTCCGTGCCGTGGTCAACGAAGCCTCGGAATTCGCCACCCACGATGCCGAGCCCGATCCGTCCGAGCTTTATACCGACGTCTACCGCTGAAACGCGGTTGCCGTGGCGCCGGATCAGGGCGCCTCGCGAGCGCGCCAAAGAGATTGCACCGAGCCCCAAGACCGGGCCCTAAGACCGAGCCCCAGGATCGAGCCCCAAGTGAGTCCCCATGCCGACTGAGGTATTGATGCCCGCCCTCTCGCCGACGATGGAGAAGGGCAATCTTGCCAAGTGGCTCAAGAAAGAGGGCGACAGCGTCAAATCCGGCGACGTGATCGCCGAGATCGAGACCGACAAAGCTACCATGGAAGTGGAGGCGGTGGACGAGGGCACGCTTGGCAAGATTCTGGTGCCGGAGGGCACCAACGACGTCGCGGTCAATACGCCGATCGCCATGATCCTGACCGAAGGCGAGGACGCGGCAAGCCTCAAAGGCAACGGCGCCGGCCCGCAAAAACCGACACCCAAGACCGAAGAGCCGGCGCGCCAGGAGAAGGCCGCCGAGTCGGCGCCTCCCGCACAGAAGAAAGAACCGGCGAAAACCACCGAAGCGCCGGCACCGGCCAAGACCGGCACCGCCAAGCCGCCGTCGGCCGAGATCATGCCGGAGCCGGACGTACCCGAAGGCACGCAGCTTGTGACCATGACCATGCGCGAAGCCTTGCGTGACGCCATGGCCGAGGAGATGCGCCGCGACAAAGATGTCTTCGTCATGGGCGAGGAAGTCGCGGAATATCAGGGCGCCTATAAGGTCACCCAGGGGCTGCTCGATGAGTTCGGGGCGCAGCGCGTCATCGATACGCCGATCACCGAGCACGGCTTCGCCGGCGTCGGCATCGGCGCGGCGCTCGCCGGACTAAAGCCGATCGTCGAATTCATGACCTTCAATTTCGCTATGCAGGCGATGGACCAACTGATCAATTCCGCCGCCAAAACTCAATATATGTCTGGCGGCCAGGTGAAGCTCTCGATCGTGTTTCGCGGGCCGAATGGTGCCGCCTCGCGCGTTGCCGCCCAGCACAGCCAGGATTATTCGTCCTGGTACTCGCATATTCCCGGGCTGAAAGTGATCGCGCCGTCGACCGCGGCCGACGCCAAGGGCTTGCTGAAGGCGGCGATCCGCGATCCCAATCCGGTGATGTTTCTCGAGAACGAAATTCTCTACGGCCATTCTTCGCCGGTGCCGAAGCTCGACGATTATGTACTGCCGATCGGCCGCGCCCGCATCGTGCGGCCGGGCAAAGACGTGACCATCGTCGCCTGGTCGATGGGTATGTCTTACGCGCTCAAGGCCGCTGAGGAACTCGCCAAGGACAATATTGACGCCGAGGTGATCGACCTGCGCACGCTCAAGCCGATGGACTCCGACACCATCATCGAATCGGTGAAGAAGACCGGCCGGCTCGTCACAGTCGAAGAAGGCTGGAAGCAATCCGGTGTCGGCGCCGAGATCGCCGCACGCATGATGGAAGAGGCGTTCGACTATCTCGATGCGCCGGTCGCGCGCGTTTGCGGCAAGGACGTGCCGATGCCTTACGCGGCTAATTTGGAAAAGCTCGCACTGCCGTCGGTTGCCGAAGTCGTCGAGGCGGCCAAAGCGGTCTGTTATCGCTGAGGCTTAAGAGCGCCCCGCCAGGAAGCAAGTCATGCCCATCAACATTCTCATGCCGGCGCTGTCGCCCACGATGGAGAAGGGCAACCTCGCCAAGTGGCTCAAGAAAGAAGGCGACGCGGTCAAGACCGGCGATGTTATCGCCGAGATCGAGACCGATAAGGCGACGATGGAATACGAGGCCATCGAAGATGGCACGCTGGCGAAAATCGTCGTGCCGGAAGGCACCGCCGACGTGCCGGTCAATCAGCTCATCGCGGTGATGGCCGAAGAGGGCGAGGACGTGAAGGCCGCAGTGGCCGGAGCCGGGAAGGGCACTGCGCCGGCAGCGAAGCCTGCGGAAGCGCCGACGGCGCCGCAGGCACCTGCGCCTGCGGCTCAAGCAAAACCTTCGGCTCCGTCGCCAACGCCGGGTCCGGCCGCGCCGGCAACCAAACCGCAAGCTGCGCCAAAAGTCGACGGTCACGGTGCCGACCGCGTGTTCTCGTCGCCGCTGGCGCGCCGGCTCGCCAAGGACGCCGGCATCGAGATCGGCCGCATCGACGGCTCGGGCCCGCATGGCCGCGTCATCGCCCGCGACGTGGAGAAGGCGAAAACCGGCAGTGGCTTGCGC
>JBARER010000104.1:0-36450 GCA_049796395.1 Xanthobacteraceae bacterium | reverse complement strand
GCACAAGGGCCGACGCGTCACGGCCATGTCACAAAATAGTTATTGCCAATCATTGCCTTAATTGGAATTTTTGTGATCCTCATCACATTTAGATTTTGCAGTGCACCATGCCCAGAATTGGGTACATGATCGCTAACCCTTGGTAGTTGCTGGTGATCGCAATAGGCCGCGGCCGGCATCGGCGTATATTCGCCTCATCCATCGTTAAGTGTCCGGGCATTGCATAAATTGCATTGCAGGCATCAGCGCGAATTCGGGAATTAAGTCCGGAGTAGGTGATGGCAAAAAATGACAAGCCGCCCGCGCAATCGCAGCACCATCTGCGTTCGCAGCTTTGGTTCGACAACCCCGACAATCCTGGCATGACCGCGCTCTATCTCGAGCGCTACCTCAATTTCGGCCTCACGCGCGCTGAACTGACGTCGGGCAAGCCGATCATTGGCATCGCCCAGACCGGCTCGGATTTGAGTCCGTGCAATCGCCATCATCTCGAACTGGCGCATCGCGTGCGCGAAGGCATTCGCACCGCCGGCGGCATCGCTTTCGAGTTCCCGGTGCATCCGATTCAGGAAACTGGCAAGCGGCCGACGGCGGCGCTCGACCGCAATCTGGCTTATCTCGGTCTGGTCGAAATTCTGTTCGGCTATCCGCTCGACGGCGTGGTGCTGATGACCGGCTGCGACAAGACCACGCCCGCATGTTTGATGGCGGCGGCGACCGTCAACACGCCGGCGATCGTGCTGTCCGGCGGCCCGATGCTCGACGGCTATTACAACGGCAAGCTGGCCGGCTCGGGGACGGCGCTGTGGCAGGCGCGCCAGGACGTTGCCGCCGGCCGCATCGACTACGACGAGTTCATCGACATCGCGGCCTCATCGGCGCCCTCGATCGGCCACTGCAACACCATGGGCACCGCGTCGACCATGAATGCCCTGGCCGAAGCGCTCGGCATGTCGCTGCCGGGTTGCGCCGCCATTCCGGCGCCGTATCGCGAGCGCGCGCGGATCGCCTATGAGACCGGCGTGCGCGCCGTGGAAATCGTGCGCGAGGACCTCAAGCCGTCCGACATTTTGACCCGTGCCGCTTTTGAGAATGCGATCGTTGCCTGCTCGGCGATCGGCGGCTCGACCAATGCGCCGATACATCTTGAGGCCATCGCCCGCCATGTCGGCGTGCCGCTTTCGATCGATGACTGGGAGAACGTCGGCTACGACGTACCGCTTTTGGTCAACATGCAGCCGGCCGGCGAATATCTGGGCGAGGATTACTATCGCGCCGGCGGCTTGCCGGCGGTGCTGCACGAGCTTCACGCCGAAGGGCGGCTGCATGGCGGCGCGTTGACGATCAACGGCAAGACCATTGCCGAGAATGTGGCGCAGGCGAAAACGACCAATACGAAAGTCATCTGGCCGTACGGCAAGCCGATGAAGGCGCAGGCGGGATTCAAGGTTCTGCGCGGCAATCTGTTCGATTCGGCGATCATGAAAACCAGTGTCATCTCCGATGAGTTCCGCCAACGCTATCTCTCCAATCCGAAGGACCTCAATGCCTTCGAGGGCCGCGCCGTCGTCTTCGACGGGCCTGAGGATTACCACCGCCGCATTGACGATCCCACGCTCGGGATCGACGAGCACGCGGTTCTGATCATGCGCGGCGCCGGTCCCATCGGCTATCCCGGGTCGGCGGAAGTGGTGAACATGCAGCCGCCGGCGGCGCTGATCAAAAAGGGCGTCACCTCGCTCGCTTGCGTCGGCGACGGCCGCCAGTCAGGAACCTCCGGTTCGCCGTCGATTTTGAACGCCTCGCCGGAAGCGGCGGCGGGCGGCGGCTTGGCGGTCGTGCAAACCGGCGATCGCGTGCGCATCGATCTCAACAAGGGCACCGCCGATATCCTGATCTCGGCCGAAGAGCTGGCCGCGCGCCGCGCTGCGCTCGCCGCGAACGGCGGCTATCGCTATCCGGCGAGCCAGACGCCGTGGCAGGAAATCCAGCGCCGCATGGTCGATCAGCTCGGCAATGGCATGGTGCTCGATCCGGCGGTCAAATATCAGCGCGTCGCGCAAAAATTCGTGCCGCGCGATAATCACTAAGGCGCGCATCACAAGGCTCGCTTGAACGGAGGCTCGTTAAATCTTTACCAAGATGGTTCATTCTAGCCATTAAGATGGCATCGTTGTTGGCCATCGCCTTTCGGAGCGATACCTCATGATCGAACTCTATCATCACGGCTCGTCGGTCTGTGCCGCTAAGGTGCGCTTCGCGCTCGGCGAGAAAAATTTCGCATGGCGGGGCCACTATATCGACATCCTGAAAGGCGACCAATTCACGCCCGAATACCAGAAGCTTAATCCCAAGGCAGTTGTGCCGACGCTGGTCCATGACGGCAATGTCATTGTCGAGTCGACCGTCATTAATGAATATATCGACGAGGCATTTCCGGACGTGCCGCTCAAACCGAAGTCTGGGGTCGAACGCGCTGAGATGCGCGTGTGGACCAAGGCGGTGGATGAAAATCTGCACCCTGCCTGTGGCGAGATTACGTTTGCTTCATGCCACCGGCACATCGTCCGCCGCTTGCCCGAGGACAAGCTTCAGGCGTTCCTCAACAGCACGCCGCCGATCTCGGTGACTGCACACTGGCACGAGCGCAAGAAAGACATCGTCATGCGGGGGCTGGATGCGCCAGGCCTCGGCGATACGTTCCGACTTTACGACGGCTATCTCGGTAAAATGGAGCACGCTCTCGCGGAGCGGACTTGGCTCACCGGCGAAACCTTCTCGCTCGCCGACATCGCTATGACGCCTTACGTCAATCGGCTCGACATGCTCGGCATGGCACCGATGTGGGAGCAAGAGCGGCCGCGTCTTAGCGAGTGGTTCAGCCGGATCAAAGCGCGGGCGTCGTTCAAGCCTGCGTTCCTGGATTGTTGCCCGCCAGATCTGACGGCCGACCTCCTGACCTTTGGGCGGCAGAGCTGGCCGAGCGTCGAACGGATTCTTGCAGACGCGAGATGAAATCGGTTTGACCTTTCATGACGACCTCCTGTGTCAAAGAATCACAAGCGCCAATTCGGATACTCCAACCCGTCGCATTTGATCTGTCGTTGGCGCTGTCATCGCGCCCCCGTCCGTGGCAGGTTGTCCCGGCTCGCTAATGCCGGGAGTCATTCATGGGTAATTCGCGCCTTTCCATCGCCGACAAGCGCAAGATATTCCGCAAGCTTCACGAGTCCGGTTGCTTCGTCATTCCTAATCCGTGGAACGTCGGCAGCGCGCGCTATCTGCAAGGGCTCGGCTTTCCGGCGCTCGCGACCACCAGCTCCGGCTATGCCCACGCGCAGGGCTTTGCCGACGGCGCGTTGAGCCTCGACCAGGTGCTGGCGCACTTCCGCGAACTGGCGGCGGCGACCGATGTGCCGCTCAACGCCGATTTCGAGGACGGCCTTGCCGGCGACCTTGATGGCCTTGCCGAAAATGTGACGCGCTGCATCGCGACCGGCATTTCCGGCCTGTCGATCGAAGATTCGCCGAATGACGGCAAGATGCCGCTCTACGATCTCGAAACCGCGGTGACGCGGGTCAAAGCCGCCCGTGCCGCGATCGACCGCGCCGGCGGTGAGGTCGTCTTCACCGCGCGGGCGGAAAACTTCGTCCGCGGCGTGCCCGATCTCGACGATGCCATCCGCCGCCTCAAATCCTATGCCGCGGCAGGCGCCGACTGTCTCTATGCGCCGGGCATCAAGACGCGTGCCGAGATCGAGGCTGTGGTCAAGGCGGTCGCACCGAAGCCGGTGAATTTCCTCAACAGCGGCGCCTTCGGCTTCACCGTCGGCGATCTTGCGGGCATGGGCGTGCGCCGCATCAGCGTCGGCGGCTCGCTCGCGCGCGTCGCCATGCACGCCTTTGTAAAATCGGCCACGGCGATCGCCAAAGACGGCACATTCGACAGCTTCGCCAATCTCGTCTCCAATCCCGAGCTGAACAAGTTCTTCAGCAAGGATCGTGGCACGACTGATTCCCAATGACCGATTTCGAACCACATCCGGCGACCAGCCAGCCGATCGGGCTTCCGGTCGCCGATCCAAGCCCGGCCCCGCGTCCGGGACCGGTGACGCTGAAGGGACGCTATGGACAGCTGGAAAAGCTCGGGCCGGAACATGCCGCCGATCTGTGGGCGGTGTTTGCCGGGCATGACAATGTTTGGACTTACATTGCGGCGGACGGGCCGTTCGTCGCCGAGGACGAGTTCCTCGCCTTTATCGACAAGCGCGCCGTGGCGGAGGACCCTTACGCTTACGCCATCGTCGATCCGTCCGGCCGCGCTGTCGGTTATGTGACGCTGTTGCGGATCGTGCCGCAGCATCGGGTGATTGAGGTCGGCCACGTACTCTATTCGCCGGCCTTGCAGCGGACGCAGCTCGGCACCGAAACCCAATACCTGTTGGGGCGTTACGTTTTCGAGACCTTGAACTACCGGCGCTATGAATGGAAATGCGATGCGCTGAATGCGCCTTCTCAGCGGGCCGCGCTCCGTTACGGCTTCGTCTACGAAGGAACTTTCCGCCAGAACATGATCACCAAGGAAGGCCGCAATCGCGACGTTGCCTGGTTCTCGATGCTCGACAGCGAATGGCAGGCGCGTAAACGCAGCTTCGAGCGCTGGCTCGACCCGGCGAACTTCGACGGCGAAGGCCGGCAAAAAATCAGCCTCGCGGACCTCAATGGTGCAAATCCCGGGAGAACCAAATGACTGACAGGCTGCGCCACAAGATCGCTCTCGTCACCGCTGCCGGGCAGGGGATTGGCCGCGCCATTGCCGAGGCGTGCGCCGCCGAGGGCGCCATGGTGATCGCCACCGATCTGGCCGAAGAGAAACTGGCAGGCCTGCCGGCGGCCAAGCGGCAAAAGCTGGACGTACGCGCGCAGGACGCCATCGATGCGCTTGCCGCCACGATTGCGCGCGAGTTCGGCGCGCTCGACATCCTGGTCAATTGCGCCGGCTATGTCGCCAACGGTTCGGTGCTCGATTGCACCGAGAAAGACTGGGATTTTTCCTTCGATCTCAACGTCAAATCGATGCACCGCATGATCAAGACGTTTCTGCCGGGCATGCTGGAAAAGAAATCCGGCGCGATCGTCAATATTTCCTCGGCGGTATCGTCGATCCGCGGCGTGCCTAATCGCTACGCCTACGGCGCGACCAAGGCTGCGGTGATCGGGCTGACCAAGTCGGTCGCCGCCGATTTCATCCGCCAAGGCATCCGCTGCAATGCTGTTTGCCCGGGGACGATCGAATCGCCGTCGCTCGACGAGCGCATCGCCGCCTTATCGCAGCAGAGCGGAAAGTCGTCCGCGGTGGTGCGCCAAGCCTTTGTCGATCGCCAGCCGATGGGCCGGCTTGGCACGGCACAGGAAGTCGCCGCTCTGGCGCTCTTCCTCGTCAGCGACGAGTCGAGTTACATCACCGGCCAAGCACATCTCGTCGACGGCGGAATGGCGCTGTAGGACGTCATTCCGCTGCGATTGCGCTCTTGGTGCCGATCGCCATTGGTTGTTTCGGCTTTATCAATAACAAGAGCGGCAGAAAGCTTACCAGCGTCAGCGCCGTCATGACCCACCACGCGCGGTCGAAGGCAGCGAGACGTTCGAGTGGCGTCCCCGGCGCGCCGAGAATGGCAACCAGAAGGGCGACGCCTAATGCCAGAAACGTCTGCCGGGTCATGTTGAGCACGCCCGATCCGGTAGCGAAGGATGCCGGCGGCAGAGAAGCCGTACCCGTCGCCATCAACGTTGGAAAAGTCAGGCCGACGCCTGTCCCGGTCAGGATCATGCCGGCGACCGCTATCGTCATATTCGGTTCGATCCCCGGGATGACGGCCCACCATACAAAGCCAGCCGCGAACAACAGGATGCCGAAGGCGATCACCACAGCGACGCCGAAGCGTGCGATCAGGCGCCCGGCGAACAAAAGCGATGTCACCGGCACCATGAACGGTCCAGGCGCGATCGCTATGCCGGTCTTCAGCGCCGACCAGCCCCAACCGACCTGCATCCACAATGCAAGCGACAGCAGCATGGCGCCGAATGCGGCGGAATAGGGCGCCATGATCAGCGTGGCGCCGCTGAACTGGCGATTGCGAAACAGCGCCGGATCGACGAACGGATTCTTCGAGCGCAGACAGTCGGTGACAAACAGCGCGAGCAGAAGGCCCGCGAGCGCCAGGCTGAGTGCGACGCCGCGCGACGTCCAACCCCAGTCAGCCGTCTTCATGATGCCGAACGTTAGGGCGCCGATGCCGAAAGTCACCAGAGCCGCACCCCAGGCATCGGGTCTGCGAATGTCGTGGCCGGGAACGGACGGAAGCCGCCATGCGCCGATGGCGAGCGCGAGTAGGCCGATCGGCACATTGACCAGGAAAATCCAACGCCAGCTCGCCGTCACCAGAAGTCCGCCCACCAGCGGGCCGAGCGCGGCGGCAAATCCGCCCACGGCGGTCCAGGTGCGTACGGCGCCGCCGCGCTTGTCCGGATCGAATGTCGCAAGCAAAAGCCCGAGCGATGTCGGCGTCATCAGCGCCGCGCCCATGGCTTGGACGGCGCGGAACGCCACCAACATCTCGACGCTTGTCGCTGCAGCGCAGGCAGCGGATGCCACAGTGAAGATCGCGATGCCGAGCAAAAAGCTCGCGTTGCGGCGATAGCGTTCGGCGAGCCGGCCGAAAAAGACCAGCAGCGCAGCATAGACGATGGCGTAGCCGTTGAGAATCCACGACAGCTTTTCCAGGCCGACGCCGTGAAAGTCTTGCGCGATGTTCGGGAGCGCCACATTGACGATGAACAAGTCGAGATTGGCGAGCACTATACCGACGCAGACGATGGCTAAAACCTGATTCGGCGTCGCCCGCATGCGTTTCACGGCGGTGGCTTCTTCGCGAAACGGCGGCAGAGCTTTATTTACCGCTTGCGGTCCGAGCAGGGCCCAAGTGCCTTTATCGCTGGCGGAAGGCGGCTCAATTGGGCTTTCTGCCGTGCCGTGATGAGCCATCTCGAGTCTCCACATTTGAATACAAAACAAGAGTTGTTTTAATTCTTGCACGATTGCGACGTGGGTTGCTGCGGTATGGGCTGTTGCGACATGGCTTGCTGCGACATGGCCGGTGGTCGTATGGATTCAAGCAATTCTCTCAACCAACGCATCAAGCTTGGTTTGCCTCAACACCTTGTCGACCGCCGCATTCGCCGCGCCGAACACCGGCGGCAACAAGTCTTTCATGGCAAGATGAACAGGGCAGCGCGGGCTGCCGCGCTCACGCAACACGAACAAAGAGCCGTCAGGCTCGACCGCTTTATAGATGTCCTCCAGCGTGATGTCGGCAGGCGAACGTGCCAGCGTGACGCCGCCATGGCGGCCTGGCCGGACTTCGACCAGCCCTTGGCGTTCCAATGCCTTAACAATGCGACGGACGACGACCGGATTCGTCCGCAAGCTACCGGCGAGGATTTCGGACGTGGTATCCTTGGCGCCGCGCCAGGCGAGAACACAGAGAATCTGGACCGCTCCGGCGAGGAGACTATTCGCTGCCATAAACAGAGCAATAATGGTTCTGTTTAAAGGTGTCAAGCCAACCACTCCCGCGGCGTCTACTGACGCACCGTTCTATTCGCCATAAACTCGCTCACGGTGGGGCGCTTACAGCGCAATCGCGAGAGATGCCGGAAGTTCGATGGAACGACAGGGGAAGAAGCGAATGCACATTTTGATCACCGGCGCCGCGGGGATGATCGGGCGCAAGCTGACGGCGCGGCTTGTGCGCGATGGTGCGCTCAACGGCCGCGCCGTCGACAAGCTCACTTTGATCGACGTTGTTGCGCCGCCAACCCCTGAGCATTTCTCCGGCCAGGTTGAAACCAGCGCCGCCGATATCGCCGACCCGCCCGCGGTACGCCAGGCCGTCGCCGGCCGGCCTGAGGTGATCTTCCATCTTGCCGGCGTGGTCTCGGCCGAGGCCGAGCTCGATTTCGAAAAGGGCATGCGGGTCAATCTCGACGGTTCGCGCATTCTGTTCGAAGCGGTCCGCGCGGTCGGCGACGACTATCGGCCGCGGCTCGTCTTCACCTCGTCGATTGCGGTGTTCGGCGCGCCGTTTCCGCCGGCGATCGCCGACGATTTTCATCTAACGCCCTTGACGTCCTACGGCAGCCAGAAGGCGGCGGTCGAACTCCTGCTTGCCGATTACACCCGCCGCGGCTTCTTCGACGGCGTCGGCATCCGGCTGCCGAGCATCGTGGTCCGTCCCGGCAAGCCGAACAAGGCGGCCTCGGGGTTTTTCTCCGGCATCATCCGCGAGCCGCTCTCCGGACACGAGGCCGTGCTGCCGGTCGAGGAGACCGTGCTGCATTGGCACGCCAGCCCGCGCGCCGCGGCCGGATTTCTCGTCCACGCCGCGGGGCTTGATGCCGCCAGGCTCGGAGCGCGCATCAATCTCACCATGCCGGGCGTCTGCTGTACGGTCGCCGAACAGATCGCGGCCTTGCGGCGGGTGGCCGGCGACAAAGTCGCCTCCCGTATCCGCCGTGCCCCCGATCCGCTGATCGCCGGCATTGTCGCCGGCTGGCCGAGCCGGTTCGATCCGGTCCGCGCGCTTGAGCTGGGATTTCGCGCCGAGAGCTCGTTCGACGAGATCATCCGCGTCCATATCGAGGACGATCTCGGCGGCAAAATCGCAGCTTGAGCGTTGACTGAGGGGAGCCTCAACTTGCCGGAATCTTAACTTGTCACGGCGGCGGCGGTGCTTACATTGCTGACAGCAAGTCCACGCTCCTACAGTCCAGCACCATGACCTATGTCGATGCGGCCGCGGCGCCGCTGCGCAAGACCGGACAAATCAAAATCCACGGCGGCAGCGCCTTCGAAGGCATGCGCCAGGCCGGCCGGCTTGCCGCCGAATGCCTCGACATGCTGGTCGGCAAGATCAAGCCGGGGGTCACCACCGATCGTATCGACCGGCTGGTCTTTGAATTCGGCATGGATCACGGCGCGCTGCCGGCGACAATGATGTATCGGGGCTACCGCAAGGCAACCTGTACTTCGGTCAATCACGTAGTCTGTCACGGCATTCCAGCCGATAAGTCGATGCGCGAAGGCGACATCGTCAATGTCGATGTCACGCTTATTTTCGACCAGTGGCACGGCGATTCCAGCCGCATGTATCCGATCGGCGAGGTTCCGCGCAAAGCCGAGCGGTTAATCGAGGTCACCTATGAAGGCATGATGCGCGGCATTGCCGCAATCAAGCCCGGCGCTACCACCGGCGATATCGGCCACGCCATCCAGAGCTATGTCGAAGCGCAGCATATGAGCGTGGTGCGCGATTTCTGCGGCCACGGTCTCGGCCGGCTGTTTCATGACGAGCCAAATATCGTGCATGTCGGCCGCCCCGGGGAAGGCATCGTGCTCAAGCCAGGCATGTTCTTCACCGTCGAGCCGATGATCAATCTGGGCCGGCCGCACGTCAAAGTACTGTCCGACGGCTGGACCGCGGTGACCCGCGACCGCTCCCTGTCGGCGCAATTTGAGCATTCGGTCGGCGTCACCGCGACCGGGGTCGAGATTTTCACGCTGTCGCCGGAACACCTCGACAAGCCGCCCTATCGCGCCTGACCGAGCATGATCCGGAAAAGTGGATACCGGTTTTCCGAAAAGATCATGCTCCAGCAAAGATCCTAGACGCGAATCCGATTGCAAATTCCCGCCATCCGGGCATCCTTGCGGATGCCGGTTGTGGCGCCTGCGCGCCATCCGGAGCGAGGACGGCATCGTGATATTCGCGGTCGGCCATGCTGAAAAAAAAGCCCGATAGCGAAAACCGCCTCGAGGAGGCCACGCCGCATTATTTTGGCCATCGCGAGCGGCTGCGCGACCGATTCCGCGACGCCGGCCCCGACGCACTGTCCGATTACGAGCTGTTGGAGCTGCTGTTGTTCCGGGCGCTGCCGCGCAGCGACGTCAAGCCGCTGGCCAAGGCGTTGCTGGAAAAATTCGGCTCTTTCGCCGAGGTTATCGCCGCGCCGCAGTCGCGGCTGGCCGAGGTGAAAGGTCTCGGTCATGCCAGCGCCACTGAATTGAAGATCGTGCAGGCGGCCGCCAGCCGACTATTGCGTGGCGCGGTGAAAAAACGCCCGGTACTGTCGTCGTGGTCGACGGTGCTGGATTACTGCCGCACCGCGCAGGCCTTTGCTGACCGTGAGCAATTCCGCGTGCTGTTCCTCGACAAGCGCAATCAGCTTATCGCCGACGAGCTGCAGCAAGTCGGCACCGTCGATCACACCCCGGTCTATCCGCGCGAAGTCGTCAAGCGCGCCCTGGAACTGGCCGCTACCGCCCTCATATTGGTGCATAACCATCCGTCCGGCGATCCGACGCCGTCGCGCGCCGACATCCAGATGACGCAACAGATCATCGCGGTGGCGCAGCCGCTCGGCATTTCCGTGCATGACCACATTATCGTCGGCAAGGAAGGCCACGCCAGTCTGAAGGGACTGAAACTGATTTAGCGCGGCGGCGGTCACCTGCGCCGCGAAGCGCCGCCTTCAGTCGGCGTGGCCACATGGAGCGTAGCAGAATTCCGGATTCTTGCCGTGGATTTGGTCCCGGATCTTTGCGGCGGTCCATCCGGGTTATGGCTGAAGCTGATTTTGAAGGCAGGCAGGCCGGAGAGGGAGACCGTCAGGCGGGAAACTCGGTCAGAAGTTGTTTGAGGGCCGCTTTTCCAGCTCGCTTAGCGGCCTCAACGGTTTCATAAAGGATCGATGAAGACTCTATCGGGCTTTTTCGACCTGCCCGATATATCTCCCAGCGCCACGGTTTCGGCGGCGGCGCGCGGTTCTTAACGACGACCGAAAAGTCAGTTTGGTCGAACGGAACGTTCATGCGCGTACTATGCGCCTTGCGGTACCCAAAGGCCAGCCGCCCGGCTCCGCATTTACAAGCCGTGGCGCCCCGCTGACACTAATGAAACGACAATGACGTTCCGGCGGACCCCCAAGGGGGGTGCGACACGGCCCTTGTTGGATTTGACCGCGCCCCGTATGGTGCGGCGCTAACATTGGAGACAGATACAATGGCTACGGGTACCGTGAAGTGGTTTAATCCAACCAAGGGCTATGGGTTCATTCAGCCGACCGGCGGCGGCCGGGACGTTTTCGTTCACATCTCCGCCGTCGAGCGCGCCGGTCTCAGCTCCCTCAACGAGGGACAGAAAGTCGAATATGAGATCGAGAGCAATCGGGGCAAAGAGTCGGCCGTCAATCTCAAGGTCTAACGCCCATTCCGGCGGCTCAACCGCTGAGTTGGCCGTGTCGGAATGTAGAGCTTGTGGCGCGTGCTGCTCATACTCGGCGGAGTGGCCCCGGTTCTCGCTGGAAAGCGAGGCCGATCTCGAGCGGATTCCTGCCGCCCATATCGACGCTGGCCAAGGACGCATGCGATGCGACGGCAATCGTTGTTCGGCGCTTGCGGGCGAAGTCGGCATCGCGACGGGATGCACGATCTACGCCGTGAGACCCGACGTTTGCAGGGCTTGTTTGCCCGGAGATGACGCCTGCAGAATTGCGCGGCGGCATTTCGGCCTGGAGCATGATGCGGAAAATGCCTGGCCTCGGACTTGAGCCGAGGGCGGAACTGGTTTTCCGAAATGATCATGCTCCATCAAAGTGCTGGAGCGGCCAGCAATTCAGGCTGAAGCAAATGCGCTCCAGGGTGATAGTACCGGTTCGGCGGCAGCGTCTCGGCTGCGGACGCGAATAATGACGGTCATCGACTATAAGGGATATCGAATTGAGGTCTCCCCTGTGGGAAAGGGCTGGAGAGCGTCCATCTTTTCTCCGGGTTCGACCGCGCCCTGGCCGAATAGTCCGGTCAATCTTGAAAAGAGCGGCACTGACGAGATTGTGGAAGAGGCCAAGCGTGTGATCGAGACGCGTCTTGGCCCGAGACTGTTGTAAGACAAGACTGTTATAAGACAGAGTGTTGTGAGCTGCAGTGTTGTGAGCTGCGGCTGTGGTAAGAGCCGGGCGTTAAGCCGGTTGCCGTCTCAGCGGATAATCGTCGCTCTCATACAGACGCTGGATGCCCTCGCTGTCGAAGCGCTCATCTCCGACCTGCATCCACGCGCCGAGTGCACCGATCGCGGGAAAACCTTCGACGGCGAAACGGATTGCCTCCGCAGCTGTGGCGAAGCGGCGGTAGCCGAGCCGTTGCCGCGGGCCGCCCTTTCGTTTTGCGGTAAACAACTCAGCTGGTGATTCATAATCAAAGGCCATGATCACGTCCCGGCGGTGGACGGAGCCAGTCCGTTCCGCGTTCATCCAACACGATCAAGCTGGCTTTCCTTGACGACACGCTCGTGCGGCTCATTGGCGTTTTTGATTCGGTACTGGCAATCATCGCCTTCGGGAGGCAAGAGCTGCGTGACTTTGTAAATGCCGCTCGTGCTGCCGCGACCGAAGGGTCCGGACGAGAAACTCACCGATTGGCCGATCTTGAATTTATGGTCGTTCACAGAGCCCTCCATGGGGTGCAAAACGTTGACCCCTCGTCGCGGCGGAACTGGCAGCTTCGATCGACTGCCTCAGGGAATTATCATTATCACGAAACGGCTTGGCGAAGCGATTTCAATGGGCTGTCTCCCGGCCGCGATCTCGGGGAGATATCACTTGGCCGTGAGCCGTCCGCTCGCCCGAGGACGGCAAAAGCGGTTCCCGAATAGCCGTGTGCGATGGCGCGGAATCAGGTGATTGGCAGTCGCGTTTCGGAATTATCTCAAGCAGCCGTCGCCTGTGATCGCCGCCCGCCGTTTCCCGGTGATGTCACCGCTCGAGGCGGTCGCCGGCTCCGGCATGGTCTGCTAAGCTTCCGGCCGCCGAATCAAAGAGACGACATCGATGATCGACGGATTGATACAATTCTGCAGCTCGCGCACTGGACTGGGCCTGTTGTTGATCGGCACGGATCTGGCGATTGCCTGCGCCTATTTCGCCATCCCACTGACGATGGCTATCGTGCTGAGCCGGCGCAAAGAAGATATTCCCTATCCCTGGCTATGGGGACTGTTTGTCGTGTTTATTGTCGCCTGCGGGCTCACGCATCTGGTCCATGTTTGGTCGGCAACGTCCGGCATCGAATACCTGCCTGCTCAGGTGACGGTTAACTTGCTGTGCGCAATCGTTTCGGTGGGAACCGCCATCGCCTTTGCATTTGTGCTTCCGCAAATCAAAGATCTGCCGTCGCCGAAACGGCAGCGGCAAGAACTGGAGAGACTTGTCGGACTGCGGACCGAGGAAAAGGACCGCTTGATCCAGGAAATTAATCATCGCATCGGTAACCAGCTGCAGATTTTGAGCTCGCTGGTATCGATCGAGACACGCCGTACGACGTCCGAGGAGACCTTACGCATTCTCGCCCGTCTGAAAGACACGCTGAATAAGATGGGCGAACAGCACGCCGCCTTGCGGGCGACCGACTATCTGACTCAGATCGATGCAATCAATGACAGCGCTATCGGCATTGCCGGATAGCTGCGACGCGGGCGGCTTGCCGCGAAGGCGGTGCGGATCTCGCCGCGTTCATCCGGGCTGCGTCTCGCGACCGCGCGCCCACGCAAGGACCCTCAAGTGGCGAAAGCTCGCAAGTCGAAGCCCTCCAAATCGCCGGTTCCAAAATCGCCGGCTCAAACATCTTCTCCCCGCGAGCTCGTTACGGTCCTGGATTTCATTCGCTACGCGGTCACCCGCTTTGGCCGGGCGAAGCTCGCATTCGGTCAAGGTGCCTATGATGCCGCAGAGGAAGCGACTTTTCTGGTCGCCGAGGCGCTCGGTCTTCCGGTCGATGGCATCGATCCGTTCTTGCCGGGGAAACTGACAGGCGATGAACGCCGCCGCCTGTTCACGCTGATCGAACGGCGAATTCGCCTGCGCCTGCCGGCAGCCTATCTTCTCAACTGCGCTTATCTGCAAGGGCTGCCGTTTTATATCGACCGGCGGGTCATCGTGCCTCGCTCGTATCTTGCGGAACTGTTGTTCGACGATTTGTTTGCCGGCGAAGCGCCGCTGATCGACCCTTACGGGGTGAGGCGTGTGCTGGAGCTATGCACCGGCTCCGGATGTCTGGCCATTCTTGCCTGCAAGGCTTTCCCGAATGCGACGGTCGATGCGATCGATATTTCCGCCGACGCGCTGAAGGTCGCCGCCATCAACGTTGCCAAGCACGATCTGGAAGATCGCATTGCCTTGTCGAAGGGTGACCTGTTCGAGCCGGTCGGCGGCGCGGCCTATGACGTCATTCTCGCCAATCCGCCTTACGTGACCACCAAAGCCGCGGCCGCGCTGCCGCAAGAGTTCTCCCACGAGCCGCGCCTGGCGCTCGATGGTGGCGGCGACGGCATGGACATTGTCAGGCGCATCCTTGCCGGCGCCGGTGCGCATCTCCAGGCGGACGGCGGGCTGCTATGCGAGGTTGGACGCGGCCGCCGCGTTCTGGAGCGGGACTATCCGCAAACACAGTTTCTTTGGCTCGATACCGCGGAGAGCGCGGGCGAAGTGTTCTGGATCGCGGCGCCGGCGTTGCGGCGCTAGCTATTCGGCGATGCCCGGCAAAGCTCGACGCTGGTGCCCGCGCGTCAGCGGTCCGCGGCGCGCACTTTCCGCGTCGTCGCCCAGATCACCAGCGCCACGCAGCCCATCGATGCGACCACGCTCGCGACCGGCCAAGCCGACTGACCGAGGTAAAGACCGATGCCGCCGGCGGCGATGGCAGCGCCGGACTGCTGCGTGAATCCCATCAGCGAAGAGGCGGTGCCGGCACGGTCGTGAAACGGCGTCAGCGCGCCGGCCATGGCCGCCGGCAATGCAAGACCGAGGCCGGCAAGATAAATCATCATCGAGCCGACGAACCAGATCACATTGGCCAAGTGGAGCGCCACCACGGCCGTCATGATCAGTCCGCCGGCCGCCAATACCACGCAACCGATGCCCATGGTGCGGTCGATGCCGAGCCGCATGACGATGCGCGATCCGACGAACGTTCCCGTCATGTAGCCCGCCGCGCCCATCGCGAAGGTGACGCCGAAAACCAGCGGCGACAGCCCGTAGCTCGCGCCCTGCATCACGATCGGCGCGCCGGACACCCAGGCGAACAGTCCGACAAATGTCGTTGTCAGGATTCCGAGGTTGGCCAGGAAGCCGCGATGCTTGAGTACCGAAGGATAAAGCGCTGCCATCTTCACGAACGAGAACGGCTCGCTGGAGCGCTGGCGCAGCGTTTCCGGCAGCAGCAATGCGGCGACCGCGCCGGCAATGCAGGCGAAACCCAGTAACAAGACGAATGTCGCCCGCCAGCCGAAGGCGGTCTGCAGCAGGCCGCCGATGGTCGGCGCCACGATCGGCGCAAACGCCGTGATCGCGCCCATCAGCGACAATTCACGGCTGGCGCGCGGGCCGGAGTAAATGTCGCGGACCACGGCCCGCGCCAGCACGATGACGCCGGCCCCGCCCAGGGCCTGCAGGAAGCGCATGGCGATCAAGCCATCGACCGATTGCGCCAGCGCGCAGCCGATGGTGGCCAAACCGTAGAGCACCAGCGCTCCCAACAGGATCGGCTTGCGGCCGATGCGGTCCGAGACCGGGCCGTAAAAAATCTGGCCGACGGCGAAACCGAACAGATAACTGGAAATGGTCAGCTGCACGTCCAGAATCGGCGCGTCGAGCGAGCTCGCGATCGCCGGCAATGACGGCAGATACATGTCCATCGACAATGGACCGAGCGCCGTCAGAAACGACAGCAGGACCGTCAGCGCGAATGTGCCGGGGGTCAGCATGGCAATGATTTCGTCCTCGGCAAAAAAATCTGCGCTGGCAGCGAGTTTCGGCGGTTTCCGACAATGTTATTTGAGGTTGGCAGTTGCCCGGCGCAACGGCGGGGCACTACTTAGAAGGCGGACGCCAGCCCTGCTTGGCCAATTGGATTTGCGAATAGATATGCTTGCGCAGCTCGCCGAACCGCGCCATCGACCGCGTCTCCAACTGGGTGCGGTCGTCGGGCAGGTCAATGGCCACGTCCTCCATAATCACCGTCGGCGCATGCGACATCACCAGCACGCGCTGGCCGAGATAGACCGATTCGTCGATATCGTGGGTGACAAATAGCACCGTCACGCGCAGTCGATGCCACAACACGCGAATCAGGTCCTCGAGATCGGCACGGGTTTGCGCGTCCACCGCGGCGAACGGCTCGTCCATCAACAGCACATGCGGCTCATAAGCGACGGCGCGGGCAATGGCGACGCGCTGCTGCATGCCGCCGGAGAGCTGCCACGGGTAGGCGCCATCGACGCCTTTCAGGTCCACCGCGGCGAGCGCATCGCGAACGAGTTCCTCGCGCCGCTCCACTGACATCTTTTTCTGCTTGAGCGGCAACGCCACATTGTCGTGTACGCTCATCCACGGAAACAGGCTGCGGCCGTATTCCTGAAACACCACCGCCATGGCCGGCGGCGGTCCGGCGACCGGCGTTCCTTCAACGACGACAGCACCGGCCGTGGGCGCAAGGAGCCCGGCAATGCATTTGAGTAGCGTGGTCTTGCCGGCGCCCGAGGGCCCGACGATGCAGACGAGCTCGCCCTGGCCGACGCTGAAGCTGACGTCGCGGATCGCCTCGACGGTACGGCTCGCGTCCTCGTAAACCTTGCGCAGCCCTTTTACTTCGAGCATCGGCTTGAGTGCTCGCTCCATCGATCCCTCAAATCTTGCTCAGCCGGCCCGCTGCGATTGCCGCAGGCCGTGATACCAGCCCAGCAGCCAACCCTCAATGACGCGAAAGATCAGCGACAGCACGATGCCGATGATGCCGAGCAAAATGATGCCGCTCCACATTTCCGGAATCGCGAAGCTGCGCTGATATTGCACAAGCACGAAACCGATGCCGTCTCTGGCGGCAAACATCTCGCTCACCACCATAAGGATGATACCGATCGACAGCGATTGCCGCAGGCCGGTGAAAATCTGCGGACTGGCGCCCGGCAGTACGAAATGCCACAGGCGGGCAAAGCGGCCGATCCGATAGCTGCGCACCGTCTCGGCAAGCACCTCGTCGAGCGCGCGCACGCCGGCCACCGTATTGAGCAGCACCGGCCAGATGCAGCCGAACAAAATCACCAGCGCCTTCATCTCGTTGCCGAGGCCGGTGAACAGGATCAGCACCGGCACCAGCACCGGCGGCGGGATAGCGCGCAAAAATTCCAGCACCGGCTCCAGCACGTTGCGCAAATTGCGTGAGGCGCCGACTGGCACGCCGATGGCAATGCCAAGAAGCGCCGCTGCGATATAGCCGACCGACAAGCGCCACAGGCTCGGCCCGATGTCGGACAGCGCCTGCGGCCTGAACCAAAGCTTGGCGAAGGTGTGCAAAATTGTCTGCAGCGGGGGGAAATAGAAGTTCTGGCTGTCGATGCTTCCGATCCACCAGGCCGCGATCAACATCACCGGCAGCGCAAGCGCAATCGCGACGCGGTACGGCAGCGACGGTGCCAGATTTTTCACGCGGCGGTCTCCGCTACATCCAGGCGAATCGAGGGATGCCAGGCCAGCGCTCGCCGCTCCAACGCGCGCGCGCCGAGATTGACGATGACGCCGATGATGCCGGTAACGATGACATAGGCGTACATGATAGCCACGGCGCCGCCAGACTCGGTGTCGGTAATCTGCTTGCCGAGACCCTGGGTGTCGATGGCGACCTCGCTGGTGATGGCGAGAATGAGGGCTACGGCCGCCGCCAGCCGGATGCCGGTCATCAGATAAGGCAGTGTGGTCGGCCAGGTGACGTAGCGGATTTGCGCCCAGGCGCCGAGCCCATAGCAGCGCGCGGTCTCCCGCGCCACCGGATCGACGTCCTGCACGCCGTACAGCACCTGGATCAGCACCTGCCAGAACGAGGCATAGACCACCAGCACCAGGGTCGACTGGATCTGCGAGCCGAACAGCAGCACGGCGAGCGGAATGAGCGCCACCGACGGAATCGGCCGCAGAAACTCGATGGTCGATTGGGTCAAGCCGCGCAGCAGGCGCGAGCTGCCGATGGCGATGCCGATCACCACGCCAGCGACGACCGATATGACGAGCCCGATCGCCCAAGCTTCCAAGGTGTCGCTCAGCGCGGTCCAGAACGTTGCCGTCGCCATTTCCTTGAATAGTGCGACCATGATGGCGGAAAACGGCGGCAGATAGTCCGGCGAGATGATGCCGCTTCGCGGCACGATCTCGAGCAGCAGGGCGAAGCCAACAAGGCCACCGAGACCTTGCAGCCAAACGAAAGTGCGGGCCGTGAGCCTGGCCCGCACTTTGGGATCAGGTGCCGCTTGCATCGGCTAAGATGGCAACAGCGCCGCGATATCCGCCTTCTTGTTGATCAGCCCGTTCTCGAGCGCGTCGTCGGCCATCGCCTGGGCCGAGACGAGGTTGAATTTGGGCGGCCAGATCGGCAGGACGATCTTGCCGGCGATTTCGGGTGAGATTCGCGTATAGGTCGGAATGATCTTGCGGACTTCGTCGCCGTTGGCGTCGGCATAGGCGAGCGACTCGGCGATCGCGGCCTTGAAGCGTTTGACCATGTCGGGGTTGGCATTGGCATATTGCACCGAGGCAAAATAAACCGCGATCTCCGCTTTCGGCGCAATAGCGACAAACGGCCAATCGACGACCTTGTCGCCACGCGACTGCGCGATGGTGACGAATGGCTCCACCATCCACCCTGCCTCGATGCGATGGTCGGCAAGCGACAGCGGCATGTCGGGAAATGGCACCTCGATGTACTTCAAGCTTTTTGGATCACCGCCCGCGGCCTTAACGCCGGCGCGCACCGCAACCTCGCCGATATTGTTCAGATTATTGACCGCGACGGTTTTGCCGGTGAGGTCCTTGGCGTTGTTGATCGGGCTGTCGCCAGGGACGCAGATGGCGCAAAAGTCTTTGCCGCGGATACCGGTCGAGGAGACGCCGGGCGCGATGCCGATGAATTTCAGTCCCTTATTCTGTGCGATCAAGAGTGACGGCACGTTGCTGAAGCCAAATTGCAATTGCCCGGACAGCACGCCCGGGATGATGGCGGCGCCGCCGCCCTGGGTTGACAGTTCGACGTCGAGATTCTGCTTGGCGAAGAAGCCCTTGGCCTTGCCCAGATAGATCGGCGCGCAGTCGGCGATGGGGATCACCGCGACCGAAATCTTGTCGAGCGCGGCGCGGGCGCGTCGCATCGGCGCCAGCAATGTCACCGAGCCGGCAACCGCGGCCGAGGAAATCAATTGTCGCTTGGTCAATACTCTCTTGGTGGGCACCATGACGCGTCGCCTCCGCTGCATTTTCTGTGGGCCTTCGCCCAAACACTGGTCGGCGGGCGGAACGGAGTCAAGTTCCCGCAGGTCTGACGGATTGTGACCTGGCGTCGCGCTTATCGGTCGCGCAAGGGCTTTATATTCAGCTCCGACGCGAGCTTGTCGAGTTGTGCCAACAGTGGCGCGGCAATCGGCACGCCGTCGCGCAGGCGCTCCTCGCGGCATTCGGCGCGGCGGTCGCCGGGCAGGCGGATGGCGTCTACTCCCGGCAGGCGCTGCGACGCGCGCAGGTCGCGCACATGGCGGTCGACCTCGGCGGTGAAAGCCGCCAGCGGCAGAAAGCGGGCGATATCGACGACGACGAGGAAATGGCCGGTATTGGTTTCGCTGGCGTCGTCAGCGTTGAAATCGACGACATCGCGGCCGAACGCGGCGCCGTTAAGCACGCCGGCCAGAAGTCCGATCATCAAAGCGAGCCCTGAGCCCTTGTATTCGCCGGTCGGCAGCAAAATGCCCTCGCCGGATTTGTTCGGATCGGTGATGGCTTCGCCGGTTTCCGGTTTGACGAACCAGCCTTCCGGCATGGTCAATCCGCGCAGCGCGTATTTCTTCACCGTGCCGTAGGCGACGATCGAGGTCGCCATGTCGAACACCAGCGGCGCGCCACCCGACGGCACGCCAATGGCGAGCGGATTGGTGCCGAGCAACAGATCGGCGCCGCCCCAGGTCGCCATGTGATTGGCGTTGGCGACCGCGGCATAGACGCCGATCATGCCGTGCGCCGCCGGCATTTCGGCATAAAGCCCGGCCGGTCCGGCATGGTTGGAGCGCCGCACGCCGACCCAGGACACGCCCGTTTCGCGCGCCAGCGCGATCGCTTCGTCGGTGGCGCGCGACATCACCAGATGGCCCATGCCGTTGTCGCCGTCGACCAGCACGGTCGCCGGCCCGGTCTTCTTCACCGTGATGGCCGGACGCTTATTGAAACCGCCGGCGTAGAGGCGTCGCACATATT
Source organism: Xanthobacteraceae bacterium (assembly GCA_049796395.1). Lineage (GTDB taxonomy): Bacteria > Pseudomonadota > Alphaproteobacteria > Rhizobiales > Xanthobacteraceae > BOG-931. The sequence continues at coordinate 16,056 of JBARER010000104.1, read as the reverse complement.
GCGGCAGCCGGAAAATGCCGTGGCCGTCGGCGCCGGTGAGGTCGGCTTCCGTCATCAATTCGGCGCAGCGCGCCGCGTCGTCGCCCGGCAGGCCGGCCGTGACAAAGGCGTCGGCGATCAGGGCGCGCGTGGCGCGCGACGGGATGCACAGCAGACTGGTTCGATCGTCCATCGCTAAGCCGCCGCGGTTGCGCGTTTCTTGCCGAAGATTTGCGCCGCATGGAGGCCCAGGATCGTGTCGCGGTCGGCCGCGGGAATATTCAACGCCCGCACGTGATGCACGCAATCCATCATCGCCATGTCGTAAGGATAATCGCTGCCGAGAAACACGCGGTCGGCGCCGGCCGTCTGTACCAGAAATTCGCAGGCCGCCTTGGAATGCGTGATAGTGTCGTAAAGGAAGCGGTCCAAAAACGGCGCCGGCGAATGCTTGACGTGCACTTTCGGCTCCGGCCGCACCTGCCAGCCGTGCACCCAGCGGCCGCCCTGATAGGGAATGAAACCGCCGCCATGCACCATCATCGGCCGGAGCGTCGGATAGCGCTCCAGCACGCCGCCGAACATCAGGCATGCTGCGGCGATGGTGGTGTCGAGCGGGTTACCGATCAGGTTGCCGAGGTAATACGAGCGCAGCCGGTCGGCGCCGGCGACGTTGCCCGGATGGATCACCAAAAAGGCGTCGAGCTCGGCGGCTGTCGCCCATACCGGCTCGAAGCTCGGATCGTCGAGATTCTTGCCGTTGATGTTGGAGGCGATCATCGTGCCGTGCAGCCCGAGCTTGGTCATGGCGCGGCGCAATTCGTCGGCCGCCTGGTCCGGCGCCTGCATCGGCAGCGTTGCGATGCCGTGAAAGCGGTCCGGCTGCGCCTTGACGAGTGCAGCGATGCCGTCGTTCTGCAGGATCGACGCGGCGATGCCGATCGCGGGCTCTTGATTGTACAGCCAGGTCTGCGGCGTCGCCGAGAGCACGTGAACGTCGACGTCGGTTGCGTCCATGTCGGCCAGCCGCCGTTCGATATTATGGCCGCCCCGCGGAAACGGCCGGTACGGCACGCCGGCCACCTCGATGACCGAATTGTCGTCGTCGTAGGGGGTAAGCTTCAGCCCGAGCTTCGGGATCTCCTGTTGCAGGAGTTTTATCGTCGGGTCGGCCAGGACGTGGGTGTGGGTATCGATGGTTCGCATCTTTTGCGCCGTCGTCATGATTGCTTTCTCTCCCCGCAGTAGCGGGCGATGTTTTGCTCATAACCTGAAGTCGCATGCAAGGCGCGTGGGCTGGGTTGTCCTCGGAACAGGGTTTCCAGAAGCCGGTTTCGGCTATAAAGGGGGCTCCACGGCAACCAGCACACAGCTTTCGGAATACAGCATGGACGCCCAGACGGACGCTAATAGTCACGCATTTGCCGGCCGCGTCGAAGACGACGTCCTGGTCCGCGGCCACGGCCGCTATGTCGCCGATGCGCCGGAGCCCAATCAGGCCTATGCGTTTTTCGTGCGTTCGCCGCATGCCTTTGCCCGCATCGTCAGCATCGATCCCTCCGCCGCCAAAAGCATGTCCGGCGTCGTCGCCGTGTTGACCGCGGCCGATATGGACGGCATCGGCAATATCGCGCGGCATCCGCCTTTGCCGGGCCGCAACGGATCGAAGCTCGTCGTCACTCAGCGGCCGGCGCTTGCCAAGGAGCGCGTGCTGCACATCGGCGAAGCCGTCGCCGTGGTCGTCGCCGAGACCGCGCTGGCGGCGCAGGACGCCGCCGAATCCGTTCATGTCGAATACGAGCCGTTGACGCCAGTGACCGACGCGCGCGATGCGCTCAAAGACGGTGCGCCGCAGATCTGGCCGGAAGCGGCGAACAATCTCGCGGTCGATTGGCCCGGCCCGGCTGCCGATCCCGCCGCCAACGCCGCCGAGGTCGAGCAAATTTTTGTCTCGGCCAAATATGTCGCGCGCATCGCGGAGATGAATCAGCGGCTCTGCGTCGCGTCGATGGAGCCGCGCGGCGCGACGGCGCGTTACGACGCGGCAAAGGACTCCTACACGCTGCGGACCTGCTCGCAGAGCGCGGGCGCCATGCGCGATAACATTCTCGGCATCATGAATTGGCCGAAGGAAAAGCTGCGGGTCATCACCGAGGACGTCGGCGGCGCGTTTGGGCTGAAAACGTCCGCCTATCCGGAATACATGGCGCTGCTCGCGGCGGCGAAAACGCTGAACCGACCGGTGCATTGGATGTCGGGGCGCTCGGAAGCATTCCTGTCCGACAACCAGGCGCGCGACATCTATTCGGAAGTCGAGCTGGCGCTCGACGCCAAGGGCAAATTCCTGGCGCTGCGCATCCGCAGCGTCGGCAATATGGGCGCCTATCTCGGCGCCATCGGCGCCAACATCCCGACGCTGTCGTTCACCCGCTGCCTGCCGGGCATGTACGACATTCCCAAAATCGATGTCGCGGTGAAATGCGCCTACACCAACACGCTGCCCACGGCGCCCTATCGCGGCGCCGGCCGCCCGGAAGCAAGCTATTCGCTCGAACGCGTGGTCGACGAAGCGGCGCGGATTAGCGGCATCGACCGCGTCAAGCTGCGGCGGCGCAACCTGGTCAAAAAATTTCCCTACAAGACGCAAGTCGGCACTGTGATCGATTCCGGCGATTTCGCGCCGATCCTCGAGAAGGCGCTGAAGCTTGCCGACTACGACAATTTCAAGGGGCGCCGCCGCGACGCGCAAAAGCGCGGCAAATATCGCGGGCTGGGCGTTTGCTGCATGCTGGAGCATGCCGGCGGGTCGCCGACCGAAAGCGCTTTGCTGGAATTTCCCGGCAACGGCACGCTGCAGTTCCGCCTCAACGTGCAGAATACCGGCCAGGGCCACGCCACGGTGTTCTCAGAACTGATCGGCGAGCGGCTCGGCATCCCGCCGGACAAAATTCCGCACCGGCATGGCGATTCATCGAACGAACTGCCAGGTTATGCCTCGGTCGGCTCGCGTTCGGGCATGACGGTGAGTCATTCCGTGGTGAAGGCCATCGATGCCATCCTCGCCAAGGGCAAGCCCGTCGCCGCCGCCATGCTGGAAGCCGGCGAGAGCGACATCGCCTACCGTAACGGCGGCTTCGAAGTGGTCGGCACCGACCGCCGCGTGACGCTGTTCGAGGTCGCATCTCACGCTGCCGCGCTAAAGAAGCGCGGCGAGATCGCAGAGGACCTCGATACCAAGCAGGTGACTGATACGCCGCAGACATTTCCCAATGGCGTGCATATCGCCGAAGTCGAGATCGATCCCGCGACCGGCCACCTGCAACTTGTAGCTTATGCCGCCGTCGACGATTGCGGCCACGCGCTCGATCACACCATCGTCATCGGCCAGCTGCATGGCTCCCTCGCCTCCGGCATCGGTCAGGCATTAATGGAGCGCACCGTCTACGACAGCGATTCCGGCCAACTCGTCACGGGCTCGTTCATGGACTATGCCATGCCGCGCGCCGAGGACATGCCGCCGCTGCGCGATGGCATGCACAACGTGCCGGCGACGACCAACCCGCTCGGCGTCAAGGGCGTCGGCGAGGCCGGCACCACAGCAGCGATCGCTGCAGTGATGAACGCCGTGGCCGATGCGATCCCGAACGGCGCCGGCGTGCATCTGGAGATGCCGGCGACCGCACAGAAAATCTGGGAAGCTTGCCAGCGCGCGAAGGGTTAGAGCCGTCATTCCGGAGCGCGGGCTTTAGCCCGCGAGCCCGGAATCCATATTCGCTGACCTGTGATTATGGATTCCGGACTTGCCGCTTCGCGGCAATCCGGAATGACTTTGGCCGCAGCGGCGCGCGGCTGTGTTCGTTGTTGAGATGCACGAGATGCTCGAGCATGCGCATGAAGGCGGTGCGCTCGCCAGGCTTGAGCGGCGCCAGGATCAGGCGCTGCGTTGCCGCGACGGCCGGATCGATATCGGCGAGTAGGCGACGCCCTGCCGCGGTGATGTGCAGCGATTTGGTGCGCCGGTCCGGGGCGCCGCTCTTTCGCGTAATCAGGCGCTTCTTTTCCAGCCGGCCGACGACATCGCCAATCGTCGAACGGTCGAGCGCGACGGCGTTGCACAGCGCGGTCTGGTCAATGCCCGGATTGTCGTTGACGGCACAGAGCGCGGCATACTGCACCGGCGTGAAGTCGAACCCCTTGGCCTGATCGAGGAACAAGGCAAAAGCGATCTGCTGCAGCCGGCGGATGAGATGGCCCGGCATGTCGGTGAGGCGGCGGTTATCGTCTACCATCGGTTTGCGGTCGTTGACGGGAGCTGCGGATTGCACGCGCTCGTTATTGTCTGTATACTGACGAATAATCGTCAGTATGCTGAATATTTATTCCAGCGGCAAGTCCGGCCGGAACGGCCGCGGAGGATAAGATGCCCCAGCACCCCGAACAGCTGATCGCCGACAAGAAACGCCCGTTCACCGGCGCCGAGTTCCTGGAATCACTGCGCGACGGCCGCGAACTCTATATCTACGGCGAGCGGGTCAAGGACGTCACCACGCATCCCGCCTTCCGCAATGCGGCGCGTTCGGTAGCGCTGCTCTACGACGCGCTGCACGACGAGGAAACCAAGGACGTCCTGACCGGACCGACCGATACCGGTTCCGGCGGCTACACCATGAAATTCTTCAAGGTGGCGCATTCCCGCGAGGAGGTGATCGCGCAGCGCGACGCCATCGCCGCCTGGGCGCGCATCAGCTATGGCTGGCTCGGCCGCAGTCCCGATTACAAGGCCGCCTTTCTCAACACACTCGGTGCCAATGCCGAGTTCTACGGCAAGTTCGCCGACAATGCGCGCGCCTGGTACAAGCGCGGCCAGGAGGCGGTGCTGTTCCTCAACCACGCCCTGGTCAATCCGCCGATCGACCGCAACAAGCCGGTCGAAGAGGTCAAGGACGTCTACATCACCATCCAGAAGGAGACCGACGCCGGCATTTACGTCTCCGGCGCCAAGGTGGTCGCTACCAATTCGGCGCTGACCAATTACAATTTCCTCGGCCAAAATATGGGCCAGGAGATCACCGATCCGGCCATGGTGGTGATGTTCATTGCGCCGATGAACACCCCTGGCATCAAATTGATCTGCCGGCCGTCCTATGAAATGGCCGCCGCCGCCACAGGCTCGCCGTGGGACTATCCGCTGACGTCGCGATATGACGAGAACGACGCGATCTTTGTTTTCGACAACGCCTTCATCCCCTGGGAAAACGTCCTGATCCACCGCGACATCGACCGCTTGAAGAACTTTTATCCGAAGTCCGGCTTCTTCAACGGTTTCACCATGCAGGGCTGCACGAGGCTCGCGGTCAAACTCGATTTCATCGCTGGGCTCCTCTACAAAGCCGCGCGCACCACCGGCGTCGAGGAGTTTCGCGGCGTCCAAGCGCAGATCGGCGAGGTGATCGGCTGGCGCAATCTGTTCTGGTCGCTGACCGATGCCATGGCCTGCAATCCGGAGCCGTGGGTCAACGGCGCGGTGCTGCCGAACTCACAAGGCTCGGCAACCTACCGGCTGTTCATGACCGAAGCCTACCCGGCGGTACGCAACATCGTCGAAAAGGTGGTCGCCTCCGGCCTGATCTATCTGCCGTCGCATGCGCTCGACTTCAAGAATCCCGAGGTCGACAAATACCTCGCCAAATACGTGCGCGGCTCGAACGGCATCGATTACAAGGAGCGCATCAAGATCATGAAGCTTTTGTGGGACGCCATAGGCACCGAATTCGGCGCCCGCCACGAGCTCTACGAGATGAATTATTCTGGCAGCCACGAACTGATCCGCGTCTTCCAACTCCAGCAGGCACAGTTCTCCGGGCGCTTGAAGAAAATGGAAGCGCTGGTCGAGAAATGCATGGCCGACTACGACGAGGACGGCTGGAAGCATCCGGCCTATTGCGACAGTGCGGATATTTCGGTGCTGAATAAGTAAGCCGGCGGAGAGGCGGGATCGCTATTGCGCGCGGCGCTGCGGAGCGCCACGCGGCCGGCCCCAGACCCTGTCGCGCACGGTGCAGAAACGCTTCCAGAGCGCTGCGAACCAGGTCAGCTGCATCAGCCTCGGCTTGACCACGCCGAACAGCCAGTGCGTGACGAACAGGCTCACCGCATAGGCGCAGATCATCGCGATGGCGCCGCCGATCCAGTGCCCGTCACCGGCAAAGAATACAATCGCAAGCTTTAGCGGCTCAACCACCGCAAGCGGCACCGCTATCAAGAGCAATGACGGATAAGGCGGCAGCCGCTCGATGCGATGGCGCAGTGCCTGCGTCGAGTTCATGGGATGCGCTCGGTTGTCCAATCAGCCGATAACGCCGGGCGGCGGCAAATGTTCACCGCGCCCAAATCTCGTCCGTCGGTGCTTCATCTAAAGGGCCTTTGCCAAGGCAGGTCCGGTCGGGCTGCTTTAGCCCTTGCGCTTCAGCCAGCTTGCTTTTCGTCCTTTTCCGGGACGTGCTCGGAGCCGTCCTCCGCGTTCGGCCCAAGCTCTTCCGCGGGGGTGCGTGCCGCTTTGCGCTGCGCAGACTTTTCTTCACGCTTTTGCTGCTTTTCAGCGATCCGGGCGCGTGCCGCCCGGTCGCGGTCAGCGCGGTCGCGGCCGTAGTTTGCGCGAAATGCCATAAAACCCTCCCAAAATGCTCCGCAGCACCCGCTCGCAACAGGTTGCTATCCAAACGCAGCAGATTATATAGGCGCTCGCGCCGGATTTGTCGGCTGCGCCGAGGTCCCGAAGATGGCTTGGTTCAAAGAACCGGATTTCAACCAACGACAACAGGCTGCGGCGAAGGCCCGGCAGGCGGCGCTGGAGAAATTCCGCGCCAAATCCGCCGATCCGGAGGCTGCCGCACGCCGCGAAACCCGCGCCGGCGAAGCGGCCGATCGGGCGGTAGCGCGGCAAGCTCGCGCCACCGAGAAGGCCGAACGCAAAATCCGTGAAACGGAAGCCGCCGAGCAGGCTAAACGCGAAGCCGCTCTCGCCGCCGAACACGCCGCGGCTGAGCGCGCCAAGCACAAGCTCGCGCTCGAAGCCGAGCAAAAAAAGGCGCGCGATGAGCGCTATGCGGCACGCAAGGAACGCAGCAAGAAGAAGCGTTAACTCGCACGCCGAATGCGCGTCTTCGTCACCGGAGCGAACGGTTACATCGGCGGCGCGGTGGCCGCAGCGCTCGCTGGCGACGGCTGGAGCGTTCGCGGTCTGGTTCGCGACCGCGCCAAGGCCGATGCGGTCGCGCCCTTCGGCATCGAGCCGGTCATCGGTACGCTGGACGACGGCGCGCTGCTGCGCAGTGAGGCCCGGGCGGCAGACGCCGTGGTCAATGCGGCGTCGAGCGATCATCGCGGCGCAGTCGAGGCCTTGCTTGCCGGTCTTGCCAATTTCGGCAAAGTGTTCATCCATTCGAGCGGCTCAAGCATCATTGCCGATCGCGCCATGGGCGAGCCCTCGGACCTCATCTACGAGGAGGGCACACCGATCGCGCCCCTAGCCGACAAGGCGGCCCGGGTCGCGATCGATCGGCTGGTGCGAGACGCGTCCGGCGTTCGCGCGGCGGTGCTGTGCAACTCCATGATCTACGGCGCGGCCTTGGGGCCGCCGGCGCAAAGCGTGCAAATCCCGGCGCTGGTGCGGCAAGCGCGCTCTTCCGGCGTCGTGCGCTATATCGGCCGTGGGTTGAACCGCTGGTCGAACGCGCATATCGCCGACGTCGTGACGCTATACCGGCGGGTCATCGCCAATCCTCCCGCCGGCGCCTTCATGTATGTCGAAAGCGGTGAGGAAGCGCTTGGCGCGATCGCAGGCGCGATCGCGGCGCGGCTCAAGCTTGACGCGGCACAATCCTGGTCCGCCGAGGCGGCGATCGCGGCGTGGGGACAAAACATGGCGACCTATTCGCTCGGCTCCAACAGCCGGGTTCGCGGCAAAGCCGCGGCAGCGCTCGGCTGGAAACCCAAGCACGGTTCGATCGTCGAGTGGATCGCTACTGCACTCGATTGATCGGGCGAAAGCCGAAGGAAGCCCGCATGCCGATCTACGTTCTCGAGCCGCCGGTGCGTTACAATCATCCTTATCCGGGCCCGGTGATCGAGCGGGTGCTGCCGTTGCGCGAAGCGCGGGCGGCTTGCGCCCATATGGGCGTGCAGGCGGATGCCTGTTCGTGGCTCGCGAAACGCAAATGCTATCTCGTTATTCCGCACGGCGGCCCGGTGAAGGATTTGCGCGCCTATGTCCGTCACGAGCGCGCGCACTGCAACGGCTGGCCGGAGAATCATCCGGAATGATTTGCGCAAGCAGTGCGGTCTAGGCAGCCACCAGTTTAAGTGTCATGGTCATTTTGTAAGCCGCCGGCTGGCGAAGCTTTGAGGAAACTCCGGGAGCGCTGTCGTCTCCATCAGCAGCACGGAGTGTTCATGCCTCGCTTCCTGTCCTTCTTTCTTCCTTTGTTCGCTTTGCCGCTTGCTTCGGCCCTGCTCGTCGCCGGTATCGAAGCGGCGCCGGCGGCCTCCTTCCCCGACCGGCCAATCCATCTTCTCGTGCCCTACCCGCCGGGCGGCCCGAACGATGTGATCGCGCGCCTGATCGCCAATCGGCTTGACGACAAATTCGGCCAGGTCGTCGTGGACAATCGCCCGGGTGGCAACGGCAATATCGCCGTGGCCGATGTGGCGCGCGCGGCGCCCGACGGCTATACGCTGGTGCTTCCGGCGATGGCTTATGCGGTCAATCCCTCGCTGTTCGCCGACGTCGGCTACACGTTCGATCAGTTCACCCCGGTGTCCATCGTCACCGAAGGTCCGCTCATCCTCGTCGTGCATCCCTCGCTTGGGGTGAAGTCAGTGAAAGAACTGATTGCCCTCGCCAAGCGCGAACCCGGCAAAATCAATTACGGCTCCGGCGGCAATGGCAGCTCGCTGCATCTGGCCGCCGAGCTGTTCAAGAGCGAGGCTCACGTCGACCTGCAGCACATTCCCTACAAAGGCACGAACGACATGATCGCCGATCTTCTCACCGGCCGCGTGTCGCTCGCCTTCATCAGCCCGCTCGTCGCCAAGCCTTATGTCGCGCACGGCGATCTTATCGCGCTCGGCATCACCTCGGCCGAGCGTTCGGCGGGTTGGCCGGACATACCGACCATCGCGGAAGCCGGCGTTCCCGGCTACGCCATGCAGGCGTGGTATGCGGTGCTGGCGCCCAAGGCCACGCCGAGCGCAGTCGTCGGCGCGCTGAGCGACGCCGTGGCGCAGGCGGTTAAATCGCCCGACGTCAGCACCAAGCTGCAATCGCTCGGCAATGCACCGGTCGGTAGCGCGCCCGCTGAAGCCACGGCCATGATTGCGCAGGAAGCCAAACGCTGGCACGACATCATCGCCGCCGCCGGCATCAAGCCGGAGTAAACGCGCGGCGCAACGGAAACGTCGGCGGTGGCATGAGCTTCGATATCGTCCTGCGCGGCGGAACGATCTACGACGGCAGCGGGCGCGGCGGCGAAGCAGCCGATCTCGCCATCGCCGCCGGCCGCATCGCTGCCATCGGTCGCAAGCTTGGACCGGCGCATCGCGACATCGACGTGTCGGGCCTTGCGGTGGCGCCGGGCTTCATCGACATCAAGACCCATTCCGATTTCACGCTGCCGATCAATCCAAAGGCCGAAAGCAAAGTCCGGCAGGGCGTGACGACGGAGATCATCGGCCATTGCGGTTTTTCGGTCGCGCCGGTGTTGCCGGGCAAGGTGGATTTGCTGCGCGATTATCTGTCGCCGAGCGCGCCGTGGCTGCCGTTTCGCGAAATGAGCTTTGCGGACTATCTCGACAGCTTTCCCGCTACCGCCGTGAATGCCGGCATGCTGGTCGGGCACAATACGTTGCGCCTGATGGTCATGGGCATGGACGATCGCGCACCCTCGGCAAGCGAGCTCGCGGCGATGAGCGATCTTCTGGACGCTGGGCTGCGCGCGGGCGCGCTTGGCTTGTCGACCGGCCTGTTCACCGCGCCGGGCTCTTACGCCGATAGCCACGAGATCGTCGCGCTGTGCCGGGTGGTGAAGCGTTACAACGGCGGCTATTTCACCCATCTGCGCGACGAATCGAACAAGGTCCTGGAATCGCTGCAGGAAGCAATCGACATCGCCGAGGCTTGCGCCGTCCACGCCGAGATCGTGCATTTCAAATGCTCAGGCCTTGATAATTGGGGTAAGGCCGCCGAAGCCCTGCGCATGATCGCTGCGGCCAAGGCGCGTGGCGTCGACGTCGATTGCGACGCTTATCCGTACAATGTCGGCAGCAACCCGCTGAAGAATCTCATGCCGCAATGGGTGCAGGCCGGCGGCGTGTCGGACATGCTGGCGCGATTGGCGCTGCCGGAGGTTCGATCACGCATTGCCGCCGACGTCGCCCGCGACGGGTTGAACAATTGGGGCCGCATTCCCGATTGGGATTGCGTGCAGATTTCGATATCGCCGCATCTGCCGCACTATGCCGGCCGCAGCATTGCCGATCTGGCGCGCGAACGCGGCGCCGACCCGATCGAGGTGGTCTGCGATTACTTGATCGACGATCGCGGCGCGACCCGCGTTCTGGTCATGTCGATTGCAGAAGACGATGTGCGCGAGCTGATCCGCTCGCCGATGGCGCTGGTCGGCTCCGATGGCAACTGCGTCGCCGACTATGGCATCACCAGCCAGGGCATCCCGCATCCGCGCTTCTATGGCACCTTCCCACGCGTGCTGAGCCACTACGCGCGGAACCTCGGCCTCGTTCCGATCGAGACTGCCATTCACAAGATGACCGGCGCCAGTGCCCGCGCTCTTAAATTGGCGGATCGCGGCCTGCTCAAGATCGGCCACTGCGCCGACGTGACGGTATTCGATCCGGCCGACTTCGAAGAGCTTGCGACTTACGCGGCGCCGCATCGCTATCCGAGTGGGCCGCGGACGACCGTGCTGGTGAATGGCGTTCCGGTTGTCGAAAACGCGGCCCATACCGGAGCGTTCCCCGGCAGGGTGTTGCGCCGCGACGCCGCCGGGGCGGTGCGCTGAGGCGAGGTTAGCGGGTCCGTCCTTGATGGCCGTCGAGGCCGACACCTTTGAGGTGTCCGAACAGCGCCGTGAGCCTGTCGCGGTCGGCCTGCGGCAATGGCGGCTTAAGCAGTGCCGCGATATTGCCGCGCAAGTGTTCGGCATTGCCGGTGCCGAACAGGACCACGTCGACGCCGGGTTCGTGCCGCACGAAACGATAGGCCGCTTCGATCACATTGGCGGCGCCGCCGTCGTGAACCAGAAAGCCGAGCGGATCGTCGGTCTCGCCGAGCGATTTCTCGACCAAGCCCTTGGCGGCGAGTTCTCTGATCTCGCGGGCGATCCGAGGCGGATCGGTAAAAATGCTGCGCACCGCGAACATCAACAGCGTGCCGATGCCCTTCTCGCGCGTGGCCGGAAACACGTTCGCCCGGGCACCCTGGTGCATCATGTGGAAGCCCACCATGAACACGTCCCAGATATCGTCCTTGAGCGCGCGCTTGAGCGTCTCGTTGGTGAAGTCGACGATCGGATTTTCGGTGAGCCCGATATGTCGGATTTTGCCTTTTTCCCGTTGCTTGGCGAGCACTGGCGCCAGCGTGTTGAGCGCATAATCGTACATCTGCGGCTCGACGCCGTGCAGATTGAACACGTCGACATAGTCGGTGCCGAGAACGTGCAGCGAATTGTCGAGGCTCGAGACCACGCGCTCCGGCGTCCACCATTCGCCGCCGCGCTGCACGCTCGATTTAGTCGCGACCACGACGCGCTCGCGCGGCACCGATTTGAGCGCCTTGCCGACCACGCCCTCGGTGCCATAGGCCGGCGCCGTGTCGATAAAATTGACGCCAAGTTCGATGGCGTCGAGCACGAGCCGCGCCGACTCGTCCTCGGTCTTGCCGGATTTGAGCCCCATGCGCGAGAAGCCGCCGGTGCCGAGACCGGCGACGCTGACGCGGAGCCCGGTTCGGCCGAGAGTGGTGTACTGCATGTCCGACTTCCTACGCGACCGCCGGCTGCGCCTCAACCCGTTGACCGATTGAAGGCTTTCGTGTCACGTCCGGCGGCTTTTGCCGCGCGTCATCGCGCTCGAAAACCATGTCCGCTAACCGGGATCGTGCTCAAATCGTGCCGGAAACGACTGCGAATCCAATGACTCCCGACCGCTACAACGCCCGCGACGCCGAGGCGCGGTGGCAGAAGATCTGGGACGAGCGCGGCATCTTCGCCACCAGCAACGAAGACCCGCGGCCGAAATACTATGTGCTGGAAATGTTCCCCTATCCATCGGGGCGCATCCATATGGGTCACGTACGCAATTACACCATGGGCGACGTGGTCGCCCGCTACAAGCGCGCGATGGGGCTCAACGTGCTGCACCCGATGGGCTGGGACGCCTTCGGCATGCCGGCCGAGAACGCCGCCATGGAGCGCAAGGTCCACCCCAAGACGTGGACCTACGACAATATCGCGGCGATGAAGAAGCAGCTCAAATCCATCGGGCTGTCGCTCGATTGGAGCCGCGAAATCGCGACCTGCGATCCGGCCTATTACAAGCACCAGCAGAAAATGTTTCTCGACTTTCTGCGCGCCGGCCTGGTCGAGCGCGAAAAGCGAAAAGTGAACTGGGACCCGATCGACCAGACCGTGTTGGCGAATGAGCAGGTGATCGACGGCCGCGGCTGGCGCTCCGGCGCCATCGTCGAGCAGCGCGAGATGAGCCAATGGGTGTTCAAGATCACCAAATATTCGCAAGATTTGCTCGACGCGCTCGATCGACTCGACCGCTGGCCGGAAAAAGTCCGGCTGATGCAGAAAAACTGGATCGGCCGCTCGGAAGGCTTGCTGGTCCGCTTCGCGCTCGATCCGGCCACGACGCCGAACCGGGAGAGTGAGCTCGAAATCTTCACCACGCGGCCGGACACTTTGTTCGGCGCCAAATTCATGGCGCTGGCGCCGGATCATCCGTTGTCGCGCGCGGCGGCAGCGAAGAATCCGGCGCTGTCGAAATTCATCGAGGAATGCCGGCATCGCGGCACCGCGCAGGCTGAGATCGATACGGCTGAGAAACTCGGCTTCGACACCGGCATCAGGGCTATTCACCCGTTCGATCCGAACTGGACATTGCCGGTCTATGTGGCGAATTTCATCTTGATGGAATACGGCACCGGCGCGATTTTCGGCTGTCCGGCGCACGATCAGCGCGACCTCGACTTCGTCAACAAATACAATCTCGGCAATGTACCGGTGGTGTGCCCGCCGGGCCAGGATGCGAAAACCTTCGTCATCACTGACACCGCTTACGACGGCGATGGCCGCATGATTAATTCGCGCTTCCTCGACGGCATGACCATTGCAGAAGCGAAAGAGGAAGTGGCGCGGCGGCTGGAACAGGAAAGCCGCGGCAATCGCCCGGTGGCCCAGCGCCAGGTGAATTTCCGGCTGCGCGACTGGGGCATCTCGCGGCAGCGCTATTGGGGCTGCCCGATCCCGATCATTCATTGCGACAAATGCGGCGTGGTGCCGGTACCGGAAAAGAACCTACCGGTGACGCTGCCGGAAGACGTCAGCTTCGACCGGCCCGGCAATCCGCTCGACCATCATCCGACCTGGAAGCATGTGACGTGCCCGCAATGCGGCGGCAACGCCACGCGCGAAACCGACACCATGGACACCTTCGTCGACTCGTCGTGGTATTTCGAGCGCTTCACCGATCCGTGGATCACGACCGCGCCGACCGACCTGCCGATGGTCAATGAATGGATGCCGGTCGATCAATATATCGGCGGCATCGAGCACGCGATTCTGCATCTGCTCTACAGCCGCTTTTTCACCCGCGCCATGAAGGCAACCGGTCATGTCGGGATCGACGAGCCGTTCGCCGGCCTGTTCACCCAAGGCATGGTCGTGCACGAGACCTATCGCACCGAAAGCGGCGACTGGGCGGCGCCGGCGGAAGTGAAAATCGAGGTCGACGGCGACGCGCGGCGCGCCACCTTGATCTCGACCGGCGAGCCGGTCGAGATCGGCCCGATCGAAAAGATGTCGAAGTCGAGACGCAACACCGTCGACCCGGACGAAATCATTGCCGCCTACGGCGCCGACGTGGCGCGCTGGTTCATGCTGTCGGATTCGCCGCCGGAGCGTGACGTGGAATGGACCGAGCGCGGGATCCAGGGCGCCTGGCGTTTTTCACAACGGCTTTGGCGGCTGATCGGCGAGGCGGTCGAAATCGCCGGCTCGGCGCCGCAGGCCCGTCCCGCGGCATTCTCCGAGACTTCCATCAGGCTGCGCAAGGCGACGCACCGGGCTTTGGCCCGGGTGTCCGATGACATCGAAAAGCTGCACTTTAATGTTTGTGTCGCGTCGATCTACGAATTCGCTAACGCGCTCAATGATGTAATCGGGGGCATCGAAGAGCATGGCGACGCCAAGCTTACGCCGGACCTGCGCTGGGCCATGCGCGAAGCGGTTAACGTTCTCGTGCAACTATTCCATCCTATGATGCCGCATCTTGCCGAGGAATGCTGGGCTGCGCTCGGCCACGAAACCCTGGTGGCCCAAGCAAAGTGGCCAGAGGTCGAGCGTGCGCTGTTGGTCGAGGCGACCGTGACCTTGCCGGTGCAGATCAACGGCAAGAAACGCGGCGAAGTGACGGTGCCGCGCGATGCCGGCAATGCCGCGATCGAGGCTGCCGTTCTCGCGCTCGACGCGGTACAATCAGCGCTGGGCGGCAAGCCGCCGAAAAAGGTGATCATTGTTCCGGGACGGATCGTCAATGTGGTGGCGTGACCGCGGTTCTCTGCTGTGTGGCGCTCGGCTCGCCTTGGTGCTGGGCGTGGCCGGCCTGCTTGCCGGCTGCTTCCAGCCGCTCTACGGCTCGAACCCTTCGGTCGGCGGCGAGAGCGTGAAAGACAAACTTGCCGAGGTTCAGATCGCTCCGATCGCGACGCGCCAGGGCACGCCACAGGCCCGGCTTGCCGTCGGCATGCACAATGCACTGCAGTTCGATCTGACCGGCGGCGGTGCGCCAAGCGCGCCGACGCACCGGCTCGACATGAAGGTGGGCGAGTCCGGCTTCACGGTGCTGATCGATCCGGTGACCGGCCGGCCGACGTCGCAAGTTGCCGGTGTGGCGGTGACTTACCAATTGGTGGAAATCGCTACCGGCAAAGTGGTGGTGAAAGACTCGACCTACGCGAACGTCGACTATGACGCGCCCGGATCGGAGCAGCGCTTTGCTATCCAGCGGGCCCAGCGCGACGCGGAAGACCGCGCCGTGGTGACCGCCGCCGACACCATCCGCAACCGGCTGGCGTCGTATTTCGTCGCCGGCACGTAACCGACCGCTCCGTACGCTCGCTGGGAATGCTCTGCCGAAATGGCGAGCCATCACAGTTGATCTCGTCGCAACTCACTCTACATTCGCGGCGATGGTCGCCGTCAAAGCCGCCGATGTCGATACCTTCGTAGCCCGCGCCGATCCGGCGCGGCCGGTCGTCCTCGTATTCGGTCCGGATGCCGGTTTGGTCGGCGAGCGCGTCAACGCCATGGTCCGGGCCTCGGTCGACAACGTGAACGATCCCTTTGCGCTGGCGCGGCTCGACGGCGAGACGCTTGCGGTCGAGCCTTCGCGCCTGGTCGAGGAGTCGCAAACCATGCCGCTGTTCGGCGGCCGCCGCGCGGTGTGGGTAAAGGCCGGCGCCAAGAATATCGCGCCTGCCGTCGAAGCCTTGCTGACCGTGGCGACGCCGGACTGCCGGGTCGTCATCGAAGCCGGCGATTTACGGCGTAATGCGCCGCTGCGCGTATTATGCGAGCGCGCCAAAAACGCGGCGGCGTTGCCATGCTATGCCGACAGCGAACGCGATCGGGCGCGGCTGATCGACGACGAGATGCGGGCGGCCGGGCTTACACTGACGCCCGAGGCGCGTGCGCTGCGCATCCCTTTGCTCGGCGGCGATCGCGCCGCCTCGCGTCGCGAGCTCCGCAAGCGGACGCGTGATGCCGGCACGCCCGGCCG
>JBARER010000103.1:0-2810 GCA_049796395.1 Xanthobacteraceae bacterium | reverse complement strand
GGCTGCAGGTGCAGCTGCGGGCGTTGGGGCAGCCGGCGCAGGTGTCGGCGTAGGGACGGGCGGCGTTTCCAGTGCGCCAGGGGGCACAGGCTCCGGCACCGGGACGGCCAACAGCGGAACAAATTCGACCAGCAACGGAATAAACGGCAACGCCACGAGCAGCGGAACCAGCGCGACCAGCAACGGAATAAACGGCAACGCTCCGGCCATCAACGGGACAACCGGCTCACCGAGCACCAACGCGACCAGCAACCCGCCGGGCACCACCGGCTTTAATGCCGATACCGGAAGCGTCACGGCCGGAAATCAGTCAGGTGGCGCGACCGCCTCCGGCAGGACGACCGGATGCGCGAACAGCGTCGGCAATGACGACACGATCGGCGGCAGGACAGGACCGCCCGGTAGCGCGATGATCAACAGCAGGCAGACCGGCACG
This sequence comes from Xanthobacteraceae bacterium, assembly GCA_049796395.1. GTDB lineage: Bacteria > Pseudomonadota > Alphaproteobacteria > Rhizobiales > Xanthobacteraceae > BOG-931. The sequence continues at coordinate 2,374 of JBARER010000103.1, read as the reverse complement.
CCCGATATTGCGGTCAATCCGCCCTGCGGCCCGAAATAGCGGCGCCAGAAAAGCGCAAAGACAGCGCGCGCCGGCTTTACCGGGTCTTTCTCCACGACGATCAATGGGTTAAAAATCCCCGCCTTTCGCGCGCCGGCCGCGCGTGCAGGAGTGGCTGCGTAATTTAATCCGCTCATTCCCGCGGAAGCGGGAATCCAGATGAAGGGTAATAATATTGTCGTCGCCAGTTCACTGGGTCCCCGCCTTCGCGGGGCCGAGCGGATCGAGTGATCTCCGCCAATGATCAATAAAATCGTGCAATCGATGGCCGACGCGATGGCTGGCATCCGTGACGGCGCCGTCGTCCTGCTCGGCGGCTTCGGCTCGATCGGCCAGCCCGACGCACTGATCGAAGGCTTGATTGAGCAAGGCGCCAAGGACCTCACCGTAGTCTCCAATAATGCCGGCACCGGCCGCACCGGCCTGGCGCGCCTGTTGGAGCTCGGCCGCGTGCGGAAAATCGTTTGTACTTACCCGCGCAGCGCCGGCTCCGTGGTGTTCGAAGACATCTATCGCGCCGGCAAGATCGAGCTCGAAATCGTGCCGCAAGGCACCATGTCGGAGCGCATGCGCGCCGCCGGCGCCGGCATTCCAGCTTTCTTCACCGCCACCGCCGTCGGCACCAAGCTTGCCGCCGGCAAGGAGGAGCGCGAAATCGGCGGCCGGCGTTATCTGCTGGAAGAAGCACTGGCCGGCGACGTCGCGCTGATCGAGGCGTGGGAAGCCGACCGCTGGGGCAACCTCACCTACCGGTCGTCGGCGCGCAATTTCAATCCGGTGATGGCGACAGCGGCCAAGTTGACCATCGCGCAGGCGCAGCACATCGTCGACCTTGGCGCGCTCGATCCGGAGAAGATCGCGACGCCCGGTATCTATGTCGGCCGGGTGCTGCACGTGCCCTATGGCGAACCCAAGGTGACGTAAAGGAAGACCAGATGAGCGTACTCGAGGACTGCAAGCCGCTCTCTCGCACCGAGATGGCCGCGCGCGTCGCCCGCGATATTCCTGAAGGCTGGTACGTCAATCTCGGCATCGGCGCGCCGCTGCAGATCGCCGACTACGTGCCGGCCGAACGCGAGGTGATTTTCCATTCGGAGAACGGCGTCCTTGGCATGGGCCCGGCGCCCAAGTCGGACGAAATCAACCCCTGGCTGATCAATGCCGGCAAGAAATATGTGACGCTGCGCACCGGCGGCTCCTACATGCATCATGCGGATAGCTTCGCATTGATCCGCGGCGGCCATCTCGATCTGTGCGTGCTCGGCGCCTTCCAGGTCGCCGAGAACGGCGATGTCGCCAACTGGTCGATCTCCGACAACGACACCGCGCCCGCCGTCGGCGGCGCCATGGATCTCGCCGCCGGCGCCCGCCGGCTCTGGGTTCTGATGGAGCACATCACCAAATCCGGCGACAGCCGGCTGGTGCGGCGTTGCACCTATCCTCTAACGGCGATCGGCGCGGTCACGCGCGTCTACACCAATCTCGCCGTACTCGATGTCGGCGACGCCGGCTTTGTCGTGCGCGACATGGCACCGGGGCTGACGCTTGAGGCGCTGCAGCAGGTCACCGACGCGCCGCTGCATAGCGCATGAACAGAAACAGGGGGCTTGGAGCCCGAAATGCGCGCCATTGCCTCGCTCACTTTCGTCTATGAGCCGCGTGAAGACCGCGTTGCCGCCGCGGTCAATCCCGGCCGTCCCGACGCGTGGTCGTGCTGGCTGACGCGGCGGATAGCACTGGCGCTGCTCGATCGCATGCCGGAATTTCTCCAGGGCACCTCCGCGCTGGCGAAACAGGCGCCAGCCGAGATGCGCGGCGAATTCTCGGCTTTCGAGCGCGAGGCGGCCATCGCCAACACCCAGCGCGCGATGTCGGTCACGCGGCCCGAGATCCTCAAATCAAGCGCCAACGCGGCGGAGCTTGTCGATCGGGTTTCGATCACGCCGCACGGTGATAATTTCCGTCTCGAATTATACGGCATGAGCGGCGATGGTGCCGCGGCCGGTTTAACGCGCGCCGAATTGCAGCGTATTTTGCAAATGCTGCAGGAGGTAGCCGCCAAGGCCGCTTGGCTGGCGCCCGCCGGTAAAACGGCACCGGCGACAACCGCCGAATCCGCGGCCAAGCCGTCACGGCATTAAAACGATTGTGGCCGCGAAAGCGTCGCGCCAAAATAGCGTTGGCACGTCCGCCGACATGCCATAACGTCGCGCCGCTCAATGCGTAACAGGGAGAACGCGCCATGGCGCAGGAAAACTTCAAAGTGACAGATTCCAAAATAACCTGGGACCACATTCATCTGCGCACCACCAATCCCGAGGCCATGGCGCAGTGG
>JBARER010000102.1:0-1717 GCA_049796395.1 Xanthobacteraceae bacterium | reverse complement strand
GACATCAACGTGCACGACCAATGGGCCTGCGAGTCGATGGGCGCCATCCAGGACCGCACGCAGGAGCATCTTGGAACGTCCGACAAGGCGATCGGCATCTACCGCCGGCTGTTACGTCAGGCGCTCGAGCGCTCCGGCAAAGGCGAGCGGCCGATGATGGTGCTCGACCCCGCCGCGGCGCAACGCATGACCGGCCCGGCTTGCGTCGACGGCATCGGGCCGGCTGCCGACTGGCAGGGCTATTGGCAGCGCGTCGATCGTGACCGGCAGCAAACCAAAAGCTGGGCGAATGAGCATTGATGTTGTCATTCCGGGGCCGAGCGAAGCGAGGAGCCCGGAATCCATAACCCCGAACCGTGATTATGGATTCCGGACCCGCCGCCGCGCGGCGATCCGGAATGACGGCGCGTGATGGCGTCGCGCCCAACGTCACCAGCGAGCTTCGTCGAGCGCCACGGTCTGTGGAACGCTGAACAGACCCGCACCGCCGGCGCGGTCATCCAGGCAATCAAGAAGTACAAGCTCGACCTGGTGCGCTTTGCCTTCGCCGACCAGCATGGCGTGCTGCGCGGCAAGACGACGGTGGCGGAGGAGGCGCCGGGCCTGATGCGAAGCGGTGTCAGCATGACAACCACGCTTCTCGCCAAGGACACCGCGCACAAGACTGCCTATCCGGTGTTCACGCCCGGCGGCGGCTTCGCCATGCCGGAGATGCAGGGCGGCGGCGACTTCGTCATGGTGGCCGACCCGGCCACGTTCCGCGTGCTGCCGTGGACGGCGGAGAACGACGGGCCGCGCACCGGCTGGCTGTTGTGCGACATCTACTTCACCAATGGCAAGCCGGTGCCGTTCTCCACGCGGCAAATTCTGCGCGACGCGCTGGCGCGGCTCGGGACGGCGGGGTTCGATTTCCTCGCCGGCCTCGAAGTCGAGTTTCATCTGTTCAAGCTGGAGAATCCGCGGCTTCTTCCGGCGGACGCGACATGGCCGCCGCAGGCGCCGGAGGTGAGCCTGCTCAACCAGGGCTATCAGTATCTCACCGAGTCGCGCTTCGATCAGATGGCGGCGGCTTTGGAGCCGATCCGCCGCGGCATCGCCGCGCTCGACATGCCGCTGCGCTCGCTCGAAATCGAGCTCGGTCCGAGCCAGTGCGAATTCACCTTCCGGCCGCAGCTCGGATTGAATGCCGCCGACACCATGATCCTGTTCCGTGCCGCCTGTAAGCAGATCGCGCGGCGCAACGGCTGTCTCGCCAGCTTCATGTGCCGGCCCGGCTTGCCAAACCTGTTTTCGTCGGGCTGGCACCTTCACCAGTCGCTGATCGACAAGAAGCGCCGCAGCAATGCCTTTGCCGGCGACGACGGACTTTCCGCTATGGGCCGGAATTATCTTGGCGGCCTGTTGGCACACGCGGCGGCCAGCGCCGCCTTCGCGGCGCCGACAATCAACGGCTATAAGCGCTACCGCGCCTATACGCTGGCGCCCGATCGTGCGATCTGGGCGCGCGACAATCGTGGCGTCATGGTGCGCGTGCTCGGCGAGCCCGGCGATCCGGCGACGCATCTGGAAAACCGCGTCGGCGAGCCGGCCGCCAATCCCTATCTCTACATGGCGTCGCAGATTTATGCCGGGCTGGACGGCATGGCGAAAAAAAGCGATCCCGGACCGTCCGCCGATACGCCCTATGAGACGCAAGCGCCGTTGTTGCCCAAAAGCC
>JBARER010000101.1:0-9969 GCA_049796395.1 Xanthobacteraceae bacterium | reverse complement strand
CCCTTCTGCGCGTTGAACCACTTCACGGTACCGTTGTTCACGGGTCTCTCCTCATAGACATGTCGATGTGAGCCGCGCGCGTGTGCCCGGCTCGGTTAGCTCGAGATTTTGGTGAAAGATCGTCAGTCAGGCGCGTTTATCAGTCGCTGCAAGGCCAAGTCATTCGGCCGAAAAACTCGATCCACATATTTAGCGGCAAGAAGGTTGCTTCGCAAGACCGGGTGCAGCCGATTGTGACGGCGGCCTGACAGCCTTAACAAATGGAAAAGCCGGTCTGCCGACTCCGATACCGCGGCGAGAATCAGTTGCTAACGGCAACGATCTCGCCGTCTCTGGCCGATTCCACCACGGCATCAAACACCGCCATTCCGTGCAAAACTTCGGCAATCGGTATTGGATAAGGCCGATTATCGGCGATCGCACGCGCAAAGGCCGTCATCTCGGCGTGCAGCATGTCGACACCGGTGAACTCCAAAATCTCGTCCGTCGGCGCCACGACGGCGCCGGTGGGGGCGCGCGTCGAACCCGGCACAAACCGAAACTTTGTCAGGTCGTAGCGGGAAATCTCGGCCAAACCTTCGGTGCCGTAAGCGATGAACTCGAAATTTGTCGCGGTCGCCACCGAACAAAACAATAAGCCGCTTGCTCCGGATTCGAAGCGCAGCATCACCGTCGTCGTATCATCCGATGGGCCCGGATAATTGCGCGCAGTGATGCAGCGCACGTCGCGCACGCGGCCGGCAAATTCGATCATGTGGTCGAGCGAATGGACGCCGACCGCGGTGAACGCGCCGGCCGGCGCTTCGTCGGCCGACGCCCGCCAATTATCCGCGGCGACGAATTGGGCCGTCGAGGTGGTATGCTGCGCCACCATGGCGACCACTTTGCCGAGTTGGCCGGCGCGCAGGCGCGTTCGCAGCTCGGCGATGCCGGGATGAAAGCGCCGGGTGAAGCCGACGGCGAGCACCAGTCCGGCGTTCCGGGCGGCGTCGGCCACGCGCCGGGCACTGGCAAGATCGAGCGTCAGCGGCTTTTCGACGAAAATGTGCTTGTTCGCGGCAATGGCGGCGAGCGCCTGCGCCTCGTGTCGGCTGTGCGGCGTCGCCAACACGACGGCGTCGATATCGCGCGCTTGCAGAATCTCCTCGTAGCTGTCCGCCAGCACGATGCCGCGCTCGCGGCAAAATTCCTCGGCCGTTGCGCGCGTGCGGGTTGCCGCGCGCACGAAACGAATGTCGTCGCTCTTGCCGGCGACGGCGTTGACCAGCGAGCGGCCCCAACGGCCGAGACCAACGATTGCGGCACGGATCATCGCCGCAGCATAGCAGGCGGTGCGCCATCGCCTCAATCACCGCTCGCGCTTGCCCGGGCGCGCCGGCAATGCAACAACATCGCGGTCATTGGAGGAAACCGCCCATGCGTACCGTCGCACTCGAGGAGCATTTTTCAATTCCGGCCATGGCCAAGCGCATCGATCCGAAAGTGATCAGCGCGCGCGGCTTCCGGCCGCGAAATATCAAGCCCGGCGCGGTCAATCCGATGGAGCTTTTGCCCGAGATCGGCGAGGGCCGCCTCGAATCGATGGACGAAACCGGCATCACGGTGCAGGTACTCTCAGTCGCCGGCCCCGGCGCCGACCTCGTGCCCGGAGCGGACGGCGTGGCCATGGCGCGCGAGACCAACGACCACCTGGCAAAGGCGATCGCCAGCCATCCGGACCGCTTTGCCGGCTTCGCCAATCTGCCGATGCAAAACCCGGACGCCATCCCCGTCGAGTTGCGCCGCGCGGTCAAGGAGCTCGGCTTTCTCGGCGCCATGGTCAACGGCACGACCGAAGGCCGCTTCCTCGACGATCCGCGCTATGACGGCCTGCTCGCCGCCGCGGTCGAACTCGACGTACCGGTCTATATTCATCCGCACATCCCGCCGGAGCCGGTGCGCCTCGCCTACTTCTCTAGCCTGCCGGAAGGCGCCGCGCGCGTACTGGAAACCGCCGGCTGGGGCTGGCATTCGGAGACCGCCGTGCATCTGCTGCGCATGGTGGTCGCCGGCACGCTCGACAAGCATCCGAATCTCAAGCTCATCGTCGGGCATATGGGCGAGATGCTGCCGATGATGATGGCGCGCATCGACGACGTTTTTCAGCACGACGTCGGCCATCTGCAGCGGCCGATCACACGCGCCATTCACGATCAGGTGTGGTTCACCACCAGCGGAATTTTCACCCAGCCGCCGTTCATTGCCGCGCTGCAGACCTTCGGCATCGATCGCCTATTGTTCTCGGTCGATTATCCGTTCGCGCCCAATGCCGCGGGCCGCAAATTCCTCGACGAGGTTGCCTTATCGCCGGCCGACATGGTCAAGCTCACGCATGGCAACGCCGACGCGCTGCTCAAGCTGAAGGTAGGAAAGAAATAGGCGGAGCTTACTGCTCCGTTTCATCGACGGCCGCGGAGACCAACGGACCGATGGAGAATTGAGACCGTGGCTGTCAACATGATTTATCTGGCGACGGTCTGGGCCCTCCCGGTGATCATCGCCGTTACCTTTCACGAAGCGGCGCACGGTTTCGTCGCCCATCTGCTTGGCGACGATACGGCATGGCAGCTAGGCCGCGTCAGCTTCAATCCGCTCAAGCACATCGACCCATTTGGGACGATCGTGCTGCCCGGCATCCTGCTGTTGACGCGCTCGCCGTTCCTGTTCGGCTACGCCAAACCCGTACCGGTCAATTTTCGGGCGTTACGTTCACCGCGACGCGATATGGTGCTGGTCGCGGCCGCAGGTCCGGCCATGAACATTGCGCTCGCCGTTCTTGCTGCATTGTTATTCCACGTCGTCGGCTATTTGCCGGCGACGAGCGCGCAATGGCTGGCGGATAATTTGCGGAACGCGCTGATCCTTAACGTGGTCTTGGCCGTGTTCAATCTGTTTCCGCTGCCCCCGCTCGACGGCGGGCGCATCTTGGTCGGCATTCTGCCAAAAGCGCTTGCCGCGCCCGTCGCCCGGCTAGAGCCATACGGGCTGGTCATCCTGATCGGTCTATTGATCGTGTTGCCGTTGCTGGGCGCGCAGCTGGGGCTCAACCTCGGCATCGTCTCCCGATTCCTCGCCGTTGCGACCGGAGCGGTCATCGACGTCATCTTGCATTTCACCGGAAACATTTAATCGGCCCGCGCTGTGATGCTGGCCCGATGCGCACCACCCTCCCTGCCGGCGATTTCAGCGTTCTCGCTTGCGCTCGAGGGCTTCATGGTGCGGACTCCAACGCCTCGCGGACGGGAAGCGGCTCCATGGTGACAAGAATATTGCTAGTCTGCGCTCTGTCGCTCTTTGCCGGGTGTTTCGCCATGACACAGACGCTCCATGCCGATGATGTCGCCCTAGTTCGCGTGCTGGCCGCCGGCAGCTTGCGCGCGGGCATGACCGAGATTGCCGCTGCTTTTTCAAGCTCTACGAACGTTAAAGTGGAGCCCGGTTTCGGTGCTTCCGGAGTGTTGCGGCAACGCATCGAGAGCGGTGATCCCGCCGATGTCTTTGCTTCCGCCGATATGGGCAATCCGCTTGCCCTTTCGCGGGCAGGCAAAGCCGGGCCGGTCGTGCTGTTCGCGCGAAACCGGCTTTGCGCACTGGTGCGTCCGGGACTGCACCTGAGTGCCGATACGTTTTTGTCGACGCTACTCGATCCGCAGATCAAACTCGGCACCTCCACGCCAAAAGCCGATCCGTTAGGTGACTATACCTGGGCGATGTTCGGCAAAGCCGACGCCATTCGCCCAGGCAGCAGCGCGGCACTGGAAGCCAAGGCGCAAAAGCTCATCGGCGGGCCGCCGATTACGTCCGCGCCACCGGCCGGTATCGATGTCTTTGCCTGGCATGTGCGCGAAGGCCATGCCGACGTCTTCATCGAGTACTGCTCTGCCGGCGCCGGTTTCAAAAAGGATCTGCCCGGCGCAACGGTAGTCGACGTGCCTGCCGATCTGGCGACGGGGGCGGACTACGGCCTCACCGTGTTGCCGACGAAAAACGCTCACGCTGCGGACTTTGCGATGTTCATACTCTCACATGACGGGCAGGCGATCCTCGCGAAAAGCGGCTTCGAGGCGCCGCTGCTGTCACAGCAGGGCCGTTAGTCGGGACTGCGACACTGGCGGCATTGCGTCGCTTTGCGGCGCTCCAAAAACCTTGCTAATCTGCGAAACGACACTGACGCGCCGTAAGCGCGGCTGCATTTGCTCCGGAATGCCCCTCCGAAGCCCGTCCTTGGCAAATCATTGACCGTAATGCGCGCGGCTTTTTCGCGTGCGGCAACTATTTTGAGGGCGTCCCATGAAATTGAGCGCGCGCAATCAGATCAAAGGCAAAATCCTCGAGGTCAAAAAGGGTGCGACGACCGCGCATGTGCGGGTCGAGATCGCGCCCGGCCAGGTCATCACGTCCTCGATCACCAACGAGGCCGTCGACGAACTCGGACTCAAGGCCGGCGGCGCGGCCATCGTCGTCATCAAGGCCTCCGACGTCATGATCGGCGTTGCCTAGACACGCGCCATGATCAGACCTGTCCTTATTGCCATGACCTTGATGGCCATGACCTTGATCGCCATGGCGTTGCTGGCCGCCGCGCCGGCATTGGCGCAAGAGCCGGTCGGCTGCGACAAATTCAAATGGCCGCTCGACCACGAGCGCGCTTTGCTGGCATCGCCGGCGCAAAAACCTTCCGGCGCCGACCTGCCGCAGCCGCTGGCGACTGCCGTGACGGTCGCGCTTGTCCCCTACGCCGAGGCAAAACTGCCGGTAACGCCGTCGCGGGCGCCAAAGGCCGCCAACAACAATGCCGGCTTCATCCAAGTTTCCGCTGTGCCAAAGCCCGGCACCTACCGCGTGACGCTGTCGGCTCCGGCCTGGATCGATGTCATTCAAAATGGCCACACGCTGCAGTCGACCGCATTCAGCGGCGCCAGCGGCTGCGCCGGGATTGCCAAAAGCGTGAAGTTCGAGCTCGCCGCGGCGCCGTTCACCGTCGAGGTCAGCAGCACGACGGCGCACGCTCTCACCTTTGTCGTCACGCCGGACTGAAATCATCGAAAGCCATGAAGGAGAAGCCCATGCGTCCCGTCGTCAAACCCGTTCGCCGGTTGTCCCGTCTCGCTTTGCTGCCAGGCGCGGCCCTGCTTGCGGCCGGTTTATCGCTCATGCCGGCTCCCGCGGCGTTCGCCGCCGGCAAGGTTTCGGTACTTTACGCCGGATCGCTGGTGAACCTGATGGAGCATGGCGTCGGCCCGGCCTTCGAAAAAGCAGGCGGCGACACTTTCCAGGGCTTTGCCGGTGGCTCCAGCGGGCTTGCCAATCAGATCAAAGGCAAGCTCCGCCAGGGTGACGTCTTCGTCAGCGCCAGCCCGAAGGTGAATGACAGTCTTATGGGCGCGCCGAACGGCGACTGGGTGAACTGGTACATCACCTTCGCGCAATCGCCGCTCGTTATCGGCTACAATGCCTCGAGCAAATTTGCCGCCGATTTAAAATCGAAACCGTGGTATCAAGTGCTGCAGGAGCCGGGAATCAAGATCGGCCGCACCGATCCCAAGCTCGATCCCAAAGGCGCGCTCACGGTGACGCTGATGAAACAGGCCGAGACGTTCTACAAGAGCCCGGACCTGTCGGAGAAGGTCATCGGCGCGCCGGACAACGCGGCGCAGGTCTTGCCGGAAGAAACGCTGGTGGGCCGGCTGCAATCCGGTCAACTCGACGTCGGCTTCTTCTATTCGACCGAAACCGCCGACGCCAAGATTCCGGCAATCACATTGCCTCCGCAAATCGCTCCCAAGGCGGTCTACACTGTCACTATCCTGCACAATGCGCCCAATGCCGACGGCGCCGACAAGTTCGTCGCATTTCTCTTGGGCAGCGGTGGGCAGAGCGTGATGAAAGAGCATGGGCTGGGCGTGCAGAAGCTGACGTTGAGCGGCGACGCCGCGAGCGTGCCGAAAGACGTCCAAGCGCTCGTCAATCAGGCCAAGTGAATCGGGCCAGTGAAGCCGGGCAGCGCGACACGTCGTATTCCCGTCCCGCTGCCCTGGCTTGCCGGACTGCTCGCGATTTACCTGATTGCCCCGCTGGTCGCCGGCGTGCAGCAGGCGGGGATGGCCGATTGGTCGACGGTCGATGCCGCGGCGCTGACGCGCGCCTGCCTGACCTCGGTCGCCAGCGCCACGCTGGCGACTTTTGTCATCGCCCTTGGTGGCATTCCGCTCGGCTATCTGTTGGCGCGGATGTCGAGCCGCGCCATGGGGATGGTGGGCTTTCTGGTCCAGCTGCCGCTCGCGTTGCCGCCGCTTGCCAGCGGCATCTTGTTGTTGTTTCTGGTCGGCTACACGACGCCGCTCGGCCGGCTCACCTCAGGGGCGCTGACTGACAGCTTTATCGGCATCGTGCTGGCCGAAGTCTTCGTCGCGGCGCCGTTTCTGATCATCGCCGCGCGCTCGGCTTTCGCCGCGATCGATCCGGCGCTCGAAGGCGTCGCCGCTACACTCGGACGCGGCCCGCTCTACGTATTCTTCTGCGTCAGCATGCCGATCGCTCGTCCGGCGATCATGTCCGGATTGTTGCTGGCGTGGCTGCGCGGCTTCGGCGAATTCGGCGCGACCGTCATGGTCGCCTACCATCCGTATTCATTGCCGGTCTACACTTACGTCGCGTTCGGTTCGCAGGGCTTGCCGGCGATGCTGCCGGTGCTGGTGCCGACATTGACGCTCGCCGTATTGATCATGGCGCTCAGCACGCTCGCCGGCAGGCGTTCGCAAGCGCGGCCGGCCGCGGCCGCATCCTTGAGCGCGCTGCCCGCCGTGACGGCGGACATCCCGCCGCGTCGTCAGATTGCCACGCCCGCAGCCGACCTAAAGCTGCGGCTGGAGCGACGGCTCGGCGAGTTTGATCTCGCAGTGGCGTGGGCGCCGCAAGCGCGCCGACTTGCCATCGTCGGCCCATCCGGCTCGGGCAAGTCGCTGACGCTGAAGATGATCGCCGGGATCGAACCGTGCGATCGCGGTAGTATCATGCTCGATGGCCGGGAGATTTCCGGGCTCGAACCGGCGCTGCGCGGCGTCGCCTATGTGCCGCAGAATTATGCGCTGTTTCCCCATTTCACTGTAGCCGAACAACTCGCCTTTCCGGCCGGAGCCGATCCCGCCCTGGCGCGGCGCTGGATCGATCAGCTCGGGCTGCGCGGACTGGAGCGACGGCGACCGGATACACTCTCGCTCGGCCAGCAGCAGCGTGTGGCGCTGGCGCGCGCGCTCGTGCGCCCGGCACGGCTGTTGCTGCTCGACGAACCGTTCTCGGCGCTGGATGCGCCGCTGCGCACGCGGCTGCGGCGCGAAATGCTGGCGCTGCAAAGCGAGCTTGCCGCCACCACCATTATCGTCACCCACGATCCGGCAGAGGCGGCGATGCTGGCCGACGAAATTCTTGTCTTCGAGCATGGCCGCGTGCTGCAGTCCGGCGCGACCGACGCGGTGTTTCGCCGCCCAAGCAACGAAACGGTGGCGCGGCTCCTGGGCGCCGATCATGCGGCCGAGGGGATTGCCGTCGGCGGCGATGCCATCGCGGTCGGCGCCGGCGCGCTGCTCAAGGTCGCCGGTCCGGCGCTCACATCCGGCGCGCGCGTCGGCTGGACCGTGTCGCCGGCGCGCGTGCGTCTGAGCGACAGCGGCACCTACGAAGGCGTGGTCGAAGCCGTCATCCGTGCGGCCTCCGGCCATCAGATCGCGCTCCGCTTCGGCGACGCGCATATCGACGCGGCGGCGGGTTACGTCGACCTGCCCCGCGGCAGCGCTTGCCGTTTCGACATCGACGCCGACGCGGTGCGCATCTGGCCGCTCGGTTGATGGTGAATCAATTCCTCATCGCGCGACTGTTAGGAACTTCCTAAACGGCATCCTAACCAAATCTCCTAAAGTGGCCGCCAAATTAACAAGCCGGCATGCCGGCGTCAGCTAGGGTGCTGAACGATCTGAATTTTCGTCCGGCAGAAAAGTCACAATGATCGCCAGCAACGAGCAAGCCAAAATCGGCGCACCCGCACCGGTGCCGCGCGCGCGTGAAGCAGTCGGGCGCGTCACCGCCATATCCGGGGCTAAAGCGACCGTCGCGCTGCAGGCCGCCAAAGACGCGCAGGGCGCGCAACCTACCGATTATGCGACGGTGGGACGGTTTCTCGGCTTGATGACCGACAGCACGCTGATCATCGGCGTCGTCTCGGAAATCAATGAAACGCTGGTTTCAGGCCTCGACGCCGGCCGCTCCCGGCAAGGCATTGCGCGCCTCGAACTGCTTGGCGAGATCGGCGCCGGCGCCGGCAATTCGGTGCAGTTCAAGCGCGGCATCGACAATTATCCGAAGATCGGCGACAGCGCGATCTTGATGACCGAGCAGGAATTGCGCGTCGTCTACGGCGCCGTCAATAACGACCGCGCCCATATCGGCGATCTGCAGCAGAATCCCAAGATCGGCGTGCATATCAACATCGACGATCTGGTCAGCCGCCACTTCGCGGTGCTCGGCACCACCGGCGTCGGCAAATCGAGCGGCGTCGTTGTCCTCCTGCAGCAGATCATCGCGACGCGGCCGAACTTGAGAGTCTTTCTCATCGACGCGCACAACGAATTTGCCACCTGCTTCGGCGACAAGGCGGTGATTTTTTCCCCGGCCAATGTGCGCCTGCCGTTCTGGTTGTTCAATTTCGAGGAAACGGTCGAAGCGTTTCTCGGCGGCCGCGCCGCCACCGACGAGGAACGCGAAATCCTGTCCGACATCATTCCGCTGGCGAAGACGCTCTATCTGCAATACCGCGCCAATGAGCGGCAGGGGGCGGCCAAGCGGCGCGATCCGAAGAACAGCGGCTTCACCGCCGACACGCCGGTGCCGTATCGCATCGAAGATTTGCTGGTGCTGCTCGACGAGCGCATGGGCAAACTGGAAAACCGCTCGACGCGGGCCGTCTATCACAAGCTGATCGCGCGCATTCAGGCGCTGCGAAGCCACCCGCGCTACACCTTCATGTTCGAGAACGCCAATCTTGGCGGCGACGTCATGCCGGAGCTGTTGGGCCAGTTGTTTCGCCTGCCGCCCGACGGCAAGCCGGTCGCCATCATGCAGCTCGCCGGCTTTCCGGCCGAAGTCATCGACTCGGTGGTGTCGGTGCTCTCCCGCATGGCGTTCGACTTCGGTCTGTGGAGCGACGGCGCCATGCCGATGCTGTTCGTATGCGAGGAAGCGCACCGTTACGCGCCCGCCGATCCCGACGCCGGTTTCGGCCCGACCCGCCGCGCGCTGTCGCGGATCGCGCGGGAGGGCCGCAAATACGGCGTCTATCTCGGGCTGGTCACGCAGCGGCCGTCGGAGATCGATCCGACGATCATCTCTCAGTGCAGCACGCTATTCGTCATGCGGCTGTCGAACGATCGCGACCAGGCCTTCATCCATTCGGCGGTGTCGGATGCCTCCAACGACATGCTGTCTTTCATCCCCTCGCTCGGCACCCGCGAAGTATTCACCTTCGGCTATGGCGTCGGCATACCGACTCGCATGCGCTTTCGCGAGCTGCCGGTGGCCATGCGGCCGCGTAGCGAAGCGGCCGGCAATACCCGCGCCGATGCCAGTGCGCCGATGCAGCGCGACCTGGTCATGTCGGTGATCGAGCGCTGGCGCGGCGCCACCACCGGCGGGCGCGGCCAGGACAGTGAAAGGGCCGACGAGCAAAAACCGGACGTCGCCCCCGCGTGGCCGCCTTCGGCCGCCGAAACGCCGACGCCGTCCTTTGCCGATGCCGCGCGGCAGGAATTGCTGCGCCGTTCGTTCCGTGGCGGCAACCTCGCCGCCGCAGGCGCGGTCGCTCCGGCCGGCGGTCCGCCAAATGGCATCGAGCGACGTTCGCTGCTTTCCGGCGCGCTGCCGGACGGCACGGAACGACGT
>JBARER010000100.1:0-11676 GCA_049796395.1 Xanthobacteraceae bacterium | reverse complement strand
TAGTGGTCGCTCAGCACGTGAATCTGCACCTCGCCGAAATTGCGCGCGAACGCGACCTGAGTGGCCGGCGGCAGATCGACGTCACGGAACAAAATGAGCTGATAATCGAGAAAAGCCTCATAGACCTTGGCGAACAGCTTTGGCGACACCGCCTGTTCGAGCGTGATGCCGGTGATCTCACAGCCGAGGACGGGATGCAGCGGCGTAGCCGTGAACGGCCAATTGCGCGGTGGGCGTGCCGGCGATTGGAGTTGGGCTCGCGCCATGACGTCCTCCCCGCTGCCTTTCTTATCCCAACCAGATTATAGCATTGCCGGACCTCTCTTCCTAGAGTGGCAGCCGGCGGGTCCCAATTGACGCACAGCGCCTAATTGCCTTGCGGACGCTTTGCGAACCGGTGATTATCGGCGCTCGCCGGAACAAACCGGCGGCCGCAAAAGAAAAAACGAAGCGGCATTTGGGGAGGGAACGATGAACGTCGTGCGTGCCTTTGCGGCAGTGTTGACCGCGTGTCTGTTAACTGCCGGCGCTGCCTCGGCGCAGACCTATCCTAATCGTCCAATCACCATGATCGTCGCGTTCCCACCCGGCGGCGCCGACGATGCCACCGCGCGCATCCTTCAGGACCCGCTGCAGAAGGCGCTGGGCCAGCCGATCGTGATCGAGAATATCGGCGGCGCCGGCGGCATGATCGCCGCCGCCAAGGCGGCCCGCGCCGAGCCCGACGGCTACACCATTCTGCTGCACCAGCCGGCGCTGGCGGCGGGGATGACGCTCTATCCCGATCGCACCTTCGACGCCGAGAAGGATTTCGTCCCGATCGGCCTTGTCAATATCACCTCGAATACGCTGGCGGGGCGCCCGACGCTGCCCGCGGACAATTTCAGGGAGGTGTTGGCCTGGATGAAAGAGCACAGCGGCAACATCAAGGTCGGGCATCCCGGCGTCGGCTCGTTCGGTCATCTCGCCGATGTGCTGATCATGCAAGGATTGGGCGTAAAGGTCACGCAGGTGCCCTATCGCGGCGCCGGTCCGGCGCTGGTCGACGTCCTCGGCGGCCAAACCGATCTGAGCGTCATAGCGTCCGTGGTGGCCGGCCCCTTGGCCAAGAGCGGCAAGTTGAAAGTCTATGCCATCGTCGGCAAACGGCGGTTCTCGCAATTGCCGGACGTGCCGACGTTCGGAGATCTCGGCTACAACAAGCTCAATGTCGATTTCTGGCACATGCTGCTGGCGCCGGCCGGAACACCAAAGCCGATCATCGACAAGCTCAATGCCGCGCTGCGCACGGCGCTGGCCGATCCCAAACTACAGAAGACCTATGCCGACGGCGGCATCTACGAATACCCGGCCGATCAGGAAACGCTGGAAGCCTCCGCCGCTTTGCTCAAGAGCGAAATCGCGCTGTGGGGCCAGGTGATCCGCGACAACCACATCGCCGGGCAATAGCCGCCTTTACCGCACGAACTTGTAGTGGAAGCGCTCGCCGTCGGCCTCGATGAGGCCGGCGGTCGGATGCGGGAAATGCACCGGCAGCACGAATTTTCCGGTGCCGGCGGTCTCGCTCAGAAACTTGCGGCGCGAGCGCGCCGCTTCATTCGCGTCCCAGTCGAAGATCGTCGACCAGGACGGCTCGCGCACCTGCAGCGCGTGATGCATCAGGTCGCCGACCACGGCCGCCTGTTGCCCGCGCGAGCGGATATTGACGCAGCAGTGGCACGGCGAATGGCCGGGCGTGAGAATAAGCGAGAACGTATCGTCGAGTTGATAACTCTCGTCGACCAGAAGCGCCTGCCCGGCGGCGACCACCGGCTCGCAGTTGAAACACCAGACATTGCCGCCGCCGCCCGGACGGTTCTCGCCGCGCTTGTTGGATTCTTCCCACGCGGCGTATTCGCCCTTGTGGAAGATGTATTTCGCCTTCGGGAAGGTCGGCACCCATTTGCCGTCGCGCAGCATGGTGTTCCAGCCAGTATGATCGATGTGCAGATGCGTGCAGAACACGTAATCGATATCGCCAAAGCGCAGCCCCGCTGCGCGAAAGCCGTCGAGCCAAGGCTGTTTGGGAAAATCCATCGGCGGCGGATAGCCCTTGTCCTCGCCGGTGCAGGTATCGATCAGGACCGTGTGCTTGGGCGTGCGAACGATGAAGGTCTGATACGTGATCACCATCTTGCCGGAAACGGGATCGAACACTTCGCGGTCGAGTTCCGCCAAATGGCGCTTGCCGATCTCTGGATCGTAAGCCGGGAACATTTCTTCCGGCTTCCGCCACGGCCCGTCGCGCTCGATGATGCTGGTGATGGTGACGTCGCCGATCGAAAGTTGCTTCATGCTTCCCCCAAAATATTCCAGGCACCCGCGCACGGAACCTTGGCGGTGTTTTGCCTGCGGCACAAAAAACTTGGCCCGGGCGAGCCCGGGCCAAGCCTAACACCAAATCTTAGCGTGAAGGCCGAATCAGTTACGGCGGCAGTGGCCGTACCGGCCGCGATGCCAGCCGCGGCCGCAGCCGCCGGCGACATGGATCACCTGGCTCGAATTCGAGACGCCCTTGAGCGGGGCAGCCGGCATCGCCTGGGCGCTAAACGCGATGAACGTGAATAGCGCGGCGATCGAAGCAAGCAAGGCGAGTTCTTTGCGCATGGATTATTCTCCCGGAGGATTGACGACACGAAAGCTGAACACACTGTGCCGGCGATGGCAATGGTCTCGCGACTCAGGCCGCCGGCGCCGCCACCTTCTCATTGGTTCCTGTCTCCGGCATCAGCGCCGCGGCCTTGAGGCCTTCTTGCACCTTCGGCACCGTCACCTTCACGTCGGTGATCGGCAGGCCGTGCGTCGGCGCGATGACCTTGACGTTAAGCCGCGCGATCAGATGATCGAGCCGGTCGCAATAGACATTCATGTCGGCGAATTTGGTCCAGAACAGCGCGAGGTCGGCGAAGGTCGAAGACACGTCCGGCAGATCGAGCGACACCGCCTCCTCGGCGACGAGCCCGCAATGTCCGTCCTCGTGATAATGGCTATAGGCGAAGCCGTCGCCGGGAAACAGCACGCGCTCCTTGGTGTCGAAGCCCCACCAAGTGGTGCGCAGATCGCGGATCACCGGTTCGACCGCCATGAAGCTGCGGCCGCCCAGATCGATCTCGTCCCCCTCCTGCATCGCGCGCATGCGGTGTTCGTATTGCGGAAAGGCGAGATGATAATCGGATACGTCGCCGACCAGGAGCGCGTCGGGAAAGCCTTTAAGGATGCGGCCAAGCCCGCCGCAATGCGGCGTTTCCTGATGGGTCACGAACAAATATTTGAGCGGTGCCACGCCGCGCGCGAACAGCACGTTCAAATGCCGCTCGATGACGGGAAAATCCTTCGGATGGCCGGTCTCGACCAGGATCGACGCGTCGTTGCCCGCGATCAGGAAGGCGGCATTATAGCCGTGGTAGGCTTTGCCTTTGTGGCGCTGCGCCAGGCAGTCGCCGATCCAGAACACGCCGGACGCGATCTCGCGCGGCATGCGCTTGGCCACCGGCGTTGCAAGCATGGTTTTGGCCGCCGGCTTATCGAGCATGGTCAGCGCTCCTCGTCGCGGGTGACATAGCGCGAGACCGCAACGCTCTTGTCGCAGGCTTTGAGAAAGTCATCGAGCATCCGGTAATGCCGCGCGACGACATTGCGGCCGGAGAGGATGCAGCCATAGCCGGGCGCGATGGTCTCGATGTCGTATTTGTCGAACACGTTGCCGATGCCGCGGCGGATCGAGTCGGTCGGCGCGCCTTCCAGCCACCAATAGCGCGTATTGAGCATGAACGAGCGCACGTCGCGCGTCGTGGTCGGATCGTTGTCGGCCGAATTCTGGTCATTATCTCGCACGATCCACGGCCCGGTCGCAGCGTCGCGCCACAGATGGGTGAACAGATCGGAGGAGAACAGCGTCTTGGTGGCGGCGTCGTAGAGCCAGCGCGTGGCAATGAGACGAATCGGCGCCTGCATCACGTCGATCGAGCGGCCAAGCTTGCCCAGCGCGATGGTGTCGGCGCGGGTCACCGCGGTGACCTTCATCGATTTCAAAATATCGCGGCCGCCCGCGTCGCCGAAATCGAACCACAGCGCCGCGTCGATATTGCTGGTGTAACAGGTCTCGACGTCGAAGTGCCCGGCAAAGCTCGCGACGTTGTTGATCGACATGAATTCATTGAGCCGCAGCGGAAACAGCGACAGCGGCAATCCCGGCGCGATCAATTCCTCGATCTGCGCCCGGATCGCGGTTTCGTCCTTGCCGAAGCCGGTATCGATCAGCATGGCGGCGTCGGGCT
The DNA here is from genome assembly GCA_049796395.1 of Xanthobacteraceae bacterium. Classification (GTDB taxonomy): domain Bacteria; phylum Pseudomonadota; class Alphaproteobacteria; order Rhizobiales; family Xanthobacteraceae; genus BOG-931. Next base: position 7,360 of record JBARER010000100.1, on the reverse strand, counting down.
GTTTCAAGAGGTAACAATTGACCGCCGAAAACCCGCGCGCGCTCGCCGGATAGGAGGAGACCCGGCCGTCGAGTGGAAAGGGATTTTGCAGCGCGTAGAGCCGGTCCGGCGCAAGCGCGGCAATGCCGCCGCGAAAGGCCTGCCCGTGACTCGTTCCTGTGGGCGTTTCCAAGCGCGCTTCTGCCGGCGCGTATTGCGTCGTTATCGCCATGACGCGCCGAGCTTAACGGCTCCGCCCGCCGAAGGGAACAGGGTGGCGGCGCAACGCCTCTATACCGGAATGCGTACGCTCGCGCGCAGGCCGCCGAGCGGACTATCGCCGAGCGTGATGTCGCCGCCGTGCGAGCGAGCGATATCGCGGGCGATGGCGAGCCCCAGTCCGGTGCCGCCCTCATCCTGGTTGCGTGCATCGTCAAGGCGCAGGAACGGCTTGAATACGTCCTCGCGCAAATTAGCCGGGATGCCCGGGCCGTCATCGTCGACGGTAACGGTGAGCCAGCGGTGGTCGCGATGGCCAGTGATGGCGACGGTCGAGGCGAAGCGCGACGCATTGCCGACCAGATTGGCGAGGCCGCGCTTGAACGCCGCCGGGCGCACCGTGACTTCGTGCTGGCCGTAGAAAGTCGCGCTGGCGCGATGACCGTGGCGCTCGGTATCGAGCTTGAGTTCGTCGAGCAGCGCCGCGATATCGGTCGGCGCCGATTGCTCGCCGGTATCGCCGCGGGCGAAGGCCAGATAAGCCTCGAGCATCGCCGCCATCTCGTCGATATCCTTCTTGATGCCGTCGATCTCCGGGGCGTCGCCGAGCAGAGCCAGCTCGAGCTTGAAGCGGGTCAGAATGGTGCGCAGATCGTGCGACACGCCGGCCAGCATGGTGGTGCGCTGTTCGATGGCGCGTTCGATGCGCCCTTTCATTTCCAGGAACGCCGCGGCGGCGCGGCGCACTTCGCGTGCACCGCGCGGCCGGAAATTCGTAGCTTCGCGGCCTTTGCCGAAGGCCTCGGCAGCGTCGGCCAGCCGTACGATCGGTCGAATCTGATTGCGCAGGAACGCAATCGCGATGGCCAGCACGACGAGCGAGGTCGCTACCATCCAGAGGAGGAAAATCCACGAATTCGGATCGTAGACGTCGGCGCGCTGGGCGAAAACGCGCATGATGTTGGAGTCGGGAAGCTGGATACGGATTTCCACGATCGAGGACCGCCCCACCGTGTCGATCCAGAACGGCAGGCCGATCTGCTTGCGGATCTGATCCGACAGCGCGGCGTCGAGTTGGTTGAAGAACGGCTTCGGGCCGGGCGGCGGCAGCTGCGTTCCCGGCATGAAATCGACCACCAGGCCGAGCCGGTCCTGCGCGATGCGGCGCAATTGCGCATGACCGGGATCCTGCGGATAGGTCTTGTAGACGTCGATCAGCGTAGCGATTTCCTGCGTCACCGCCGATGACAGATAGTTCGTTACCAAGTCCCAATGACGCTCCAGAAACAACAGCGCTACCACCGACTGCAGCACCACCATGGGCACGATGATGATCAACAGCGAGCGGGCATAAAGCCCTTTCGGCATCACCGACTTCAGCCAGCGTCCGAACCGGTCCCATGGCTGCGTCAACGGGCCGACAACCGGCCGCACCACGGTGGCGCCGGCGCCGGCAAGGGCATTGGCCGCCGCCATCAGCTGGCTTGCAGCGTTGCGCAGGCGTCCGATGCCGGCGTCCAGGCTGGTCATGGTTGCGCCCGCCTCACGTTGCGGCCACGCTTGTCGCCATCAGGCGATAGCCTATGCCGCGCACGGTCTGCACAATCAGCGGATTGCCGGGATCGCGCTCGATCTTGCGCCGCAGCCGATTGACCTGCACATCGACGGTGCGCTCGCCGACGCCCTCGCCGTTGCCGGCCAGTGCCTGGCGCGGCACGGTTTCGCCGACGTTGGCGGTCAAGACGCGAAGCATGTCGCGCTCGCGGTCGGTGAGCCTGATCACCTCCTCGCCGCGGCGCAGTTCGCCGCGCCCGAGATGAAACACGAATTGACCGAACCGGACGGATTCGACCGGCGGCGCGACCGGCGGGCGGGCGCGCCGCAGAATATTGGCGACGCGCAACGAAAGCTCGCGCGGCTCGAAAGGCTTCGCCAAATAGTCGTCGGCGCCGATCTCCAAGCCGAGAATCCGGCTTTCTTTTTCGTCGCGCGCGGTCAGCATCAGGATCGGGACGGTCGAGCTTGTGCGCATACTACGGGCGAAATCGAAGCCGTTTTCGCCAGGCATCATGACATCGAGAATAAGCAGGTCGAACTTCAGCCCGGCGAGTTTGGCGCGGGCATCAGCGGCGGTGTCCGCGGTCGAGACCCGGTAGCCCTCCCCGAGTAGGAACCGCGACAACAGCGCGCGAATTCGACGGTCGTCGTCGACCACCAGAAGATGCGGCGCATCGTCGGCCGGGTTCGGCGCCGGACCCGAAACCGCAATCGCCACCCGATGCTCGCCGTTCGCCGTCATCGCGCCAAACTCACCGCGTTTCGTCCGGCCTGCCCCGCCGTGCCGCGAGCGCATCCGACTGCGCGATCAGGCGCAGCACGCGATCCCGGTCTCCGGCATCGATCATGCCGGCGAGAAAGCGGCGCGCCGCTTCGCGCGCACCGGGTCCCTGCTCGGCAAGCACGCGCGCAATCCGTTCGGTCTGCAAGCCGGCAAGCCTCAACGCCAGTTCCTCACCCGCCGGACTGACGTACAAGAGCCGCTGGCGGCGGTCGTTGGCGCCCTCCTTCTGCACGACATAGCCTTCATCGATGAGCTGCTTGAGGACGCGGCCGAGCGATTGTTTGGTGATCTTCAAAATGTCGAGCAGGTCGGCAACCTTCATGCCGGGATTGCGGTTGACGAAATGCAGTACCCGATGATGCGCGCGCCCGAAGCCGAGCTTGGCCAGGACTTCATCGGGATCGCCAACGAAGTCACGATAGGCAAAGAATAGCAATTCGATGAGGTCGAAATACGGCTCGCCCGGCGCTACCGGCTCGAGTGGCGAGGCGGCGCGGGGCTTGCTCGCGGTACTGATGCTGATATCGGCCATTTAGGTAAGGTATGTTGACATATTTTGACTGAGTTGTTAAGCTCCCCAGCGCGATATCGTTACGTTACTTGACGGTATCTTGGTTGCTCCGGCCGGTGCGGAGGCGTTATGACGCGCTTCTCGGAGCGGCAAGACCATAGCGGGTCTATGGTTTCGGTGCAAAATCCCCGGCGACCAAGACGGTTGCCAAGAGACTGGTAACGACCGGGCAAAAAGCGCGAGGGAGGCCAAAGGAGGAGAACGCCATGGGAGTGCCCTTCGATCAACGTTCCGACCTGATCTGGTTCGACGGCAATCTCATTCCGACCGCGGACTGCAAGATCAGCCTGCTCACCCATGGCCTGCATTATGCGAGCTGCGTGTTCGAGGGCGAACGCGCCTATGGCGGACGCGTATTCGAATCCACCGCACATTCCGAGCGGCTGAAGAATTCGGCGAAGATTCTCGATTTCGAGATTCCCTACTCGGTCGCGGAGATCGACGCCGCCAAGCAGCTTGTTCTCGACAGGAACAACCAGAAAAACGCCTATGTGCGGCCCATCGCCTGGCGCGGCTCGGAAGCGCTCGGCGTGTCTGCGCAGCAAAACAAGATTCATCTTGCCATCGCCACTTGGGAATGGCCGAGCTATTTCGATCCGGCACAGCGGCTCAAAGGCATCAAGCTCGACCTCGCCGAATATCGCCGACCCGATCCGAAAACCGCGCCCTGTCTCGCCAAGGCGGCGGGCCTCTATATGATCTGCACCATCTCCAAGCACCGCGCCGAGCAGCGCGGTTATGCCGACGCCCTGATGCTCGACTGGCAGGGCCGCGTCGCCGAGTGCACCGGCGCCAACATCTTCTTCGTTAAAGACGGCAAGATCCACACACCGATCGCCGATTGCTTTCTCTCCGGCATCACCCGGGCCACTGTGATCGGGCTCGCTCACCGCAACAATATCGAGGTGATCGAGCGGCGCATCATGCCCGAGGAGGTATCAGGCTTTTCGGAATGCTTCATCACCGGCACCGCCGCCGAGGTGACGGCCGTTTCCGAGATCGCGCAGTGGAGCTTCACGCCGGCACGCATCACCGCGCAATTGATGCGCGACTATGAGCACACGGTGCAGCCGGGCGGCAAGGCCGCGGCGGCGTAACTTTAAGTTACGCCTTGCGTTCGCCCGGCTCGGTGAAAAACTTCTCGCCATAAGCGAAGCGGTTCGGCTTGAGAAAGAAGCCGAGCAACAGCGCACCGTTCGGCGCTTTCGCCTCATGCTGATTGCCGGCCGGCCGCCACACAAACTGGCCGGGACCGCATTTTCCTTCGTGATCTTCGAGCGAACCCTCGATCACATAAGTCTGCTCCAGCGCGGTGTGCTCGTGCAACGGCACCACCGCGCCGGGTTCAAGCTTGAACAGCGCCGTGGTGACGCCGGCGCCGTCGGTATAAAGCACCTTGATCTTGATGCCGGGGAACTTGGTGGCCTCCCATGGCATGTTCGGCGCATCGACATAGTGCGCCGCGCGCGCCGGCGAATTCGCCTCGTTGATGTCGGCGTGTACGACTTTGCGGGCTTGCGCGGACATGACGTCTCTCCCTGGTGCAGTCGGCCAAGCATATCGCGCCAACCGCTCAGCCGCCAGTCGCTTCGCAACTTTGCCCCGTGACGTCGGGACGAGGCTATGGCGGCGGCCGCGATGACAACAACGCTTTTGATCGCTATAAATGCCATGAAATAATAAAACAGGTGGAGGAGCACATGCCCAGGCTGCGTTACATCAAGGACAGCGAACAAACCTCCCACACGCGAGAATTGATCGACGCGGCCAAGCGCACCGGCGCCCCCGATCCGCGCGTGGTGAGCCTAATGACACGATCCAAGCTCGGTATCGCCTGGGTCGAATATTGGAACAAGCTTCTTTATCAGGGCTTGCTCCCGCACAAGCTCAAGGAAATGTGCCGCATCAAGATTTCGGTCGCCCATCAATGCGGTTACTGCTCGACCGTTCGCTCGAACGTCGCCAAAGCCGAAGGCCTAACCGAGATCATGATCAACGATTTGTTCGACTATGCCGGCAGCAACCACTTCAGCGAACGCGAGAAAGCGGCGCTGCATTACGCCGACCTGTTCAAACAGGGCGAGCATGCAATCGACAAAGACGAAGTTTATGCCGAGCTCGAAAAGCACTTCAGCGACGAGGAGATTATCGAGCTTGGCCTTTTCTGTGCCGAGGTCGATGGCGTCGGCAAGTTCGTCAAATCGCTCAACGTGGTGAGTTGGGAGGAAGCCTGCGAACTCGATCCCCGGCTCGGCCCGGGAGTGTCGGTGGCGGCGGAATAGCCGCCCTTCACGTCTCACGCAGGCTGCTGCGGCGGCGACCAGCGCTGGGCGGCCGCGTCGTCGGTAGCTTTGGCCTCGACCCAGTCGGTGCCGCCCGGCTTTTCGACCAATTTCCAGAACGGCGCGCGGGTTTTCAGATAATCCATCAGAAACTCCGCCGCGGCGAAGGCGGCCTGCCGGCGGCTCGAAGCTGTGATCACCAGCACGATCGGCTCTCCCGGCACGATCCGGCCATGACGATGTATCACGGTGGCGCCGAGTAACGGCCAGCGCGACATCGCCTCCTCGACATGCCGCGCGATCTCGGCCTCGGCCATACCGGCATAATGTTCCAGCGTCAGCGCCGTGATCGGCTCGCCGTTTTCGTCAGCGCGGCAGAGGCCGGTGAACGTCACCACCGCGCCGATGTCAGTGCGTCCGCGCGTCATCCGCTCCGCCTCGGCGGCGGCGTCGAATGGTTCGCTTTGCAATCGGATCGTCGGCGTCATGGGATGAGGCGTTACCCGCCGGTCATCGGCGGAAAAAACGCGATTTCGTGTGCGCTCTCGATGCGGGCGTCGGGCCGCACATGGCTCTTGTCGATCGCGGCGCGGATTACATTGCCGTTTTCGAAAGCATAGGCGTAGCCCTCGCCCTTGCCGGCCAGCCAAGCGATCAATTCGCCGACCGTCGTGACTTCCGCCGGGAGATCGATATCTTCTTCGGCCTTGCCGATCCGCTCACGCACCCAGGCAAAATAGCGAAGCTTCATGCATCTTCCCGCGTCAGGTGATGCAACCCGGCATGCAGATAATCCCAGCCGGTATAGAGCGTGAGTAGCGCAGAGAACCACAACAGCGCGATGCCGACTCGCGTCACGCCGGGGATGACGGCGTCGCCGGCTTCGCCGCAGATCAAAAAGCCGACGGCGATGAGCTGCAGCGTGGTCTTCCATTTGGCAAGGCGCGTCACCGGGACACTGACGCGCAATTCAGCCAGATATTCGCGCAATCCGGAGACCAGAATTTCACGGCACAGAATGATGACGGCGGCGACCAGCGCCCAGCCGTGAATGGTGCTTTCGGCGGCCAGCATCAGCAGGCAGGAGCCGACCAGAAGCTTGTCGGCGATCGGGTCGAGCATGCGGCCGAGCGAGGATTGCTGGGCCCAGATGCGGGCAAAGTAGCCGTCGAGAAAGTCGGAAATCCCGGCGGCGACGAAAATCGCCAGCGCAACCCAGCGCAGCCATAAGCCGCCGTGTAAAATATTCTGCCAGAACATGCAGCCGACCACGAGCGCGACCGCGACGATGCGGCCATAAGTCAAGATGTTCGGCAGCGCCAGGGGTCGTGCACGCAACCGGCCGGGTGTGCCCGCGGTGGAGGAGTTCATCGTGAGTTTCCTAATACCACCATACCCCTATGCCGCCCCCTCATGGAAGAACTCGTAAATGCGACGTGCTGTCTCCGCGCTGATCCCATCGACCTGCATCAGATCGGCGACCGATGCGCGCTCGATCGATTTGAGCGTGCCGAAATAGTGCAAAAGCGCGCGTTTGCGGGTCGGTCCGATGCCGGCGATCTCCTGCAGGCCGGCTTCCCGCAAATCCCGCCGCCGGCGGGCACGGTGGGAACCCACTGCAAAACGGTGCGCCTCATCGCGCAACCGCTCGACGAAATAGAGCACCGGATCGCGCGGCGGCAGCTTGAACGAGTCGCGGCCCGGAAGAAAGAAGGTCTCGCGCCCGGCGTCGCGATCCGGCCCCTTGGCGATGGCAACAAGCGGCACCTCGATGCCGAGCGCGCCGAGCACCACGCGCGCGGCGGAAAGCTGGCCCTGCCCGCCGTCGATCAAAACGAGATCGGGCCAAGGCGACTGGTCCTGCTCATCCGCGTCCGCATTATTTCCTTCCCCCGAAAGGGGGGTCATCAGGGCGTCGGTAACAGACCCCTCCCCGGATCGCCCCTGGCGATCCGACCCGCCCATTTC
>JBARER010000099.1:0-18001 GCA_049796395.1 Xanthobacteraceae bacterium | reverse complement strand
GGCAAAGCCTGCTGGAGCGCCGCCGACGTGCGCGGCAGACGCGTGCCGTCGTGCGGCGGGCGATCAAGTGCGGCGGCGAAGTGATCGGCTAACGCCGCGATGGTCTGAGCGGCGTCGAACTCGACTTGGCGGCGATGTTCGAGCACCTGCACGGCGGCGCCGATGCAGATGGTCACCATGAAGGCGATGATGAGAACCGGAACTGCGCGTCGGAGCAGCGGTTCGGCCGTTAACAGGCGCCGATACGCCGGATTGGCGATCGATTGCGCCAGCCCCTTGATCGAATCGGAACGTAGAGACGCACTCGCCGCAGCGGCGCGCGCCATGCCTGCCTCCGTTCGGATTATTTCGTCCACCCGCCATCGAAGAGGTGTGCCGCATCTCTTCGAATCATCAATCAATAGAATCGATGCGTGCTGATTTGTCGAGAGTCCGTCGTCAATATTTTTTTAAGAATTGTCCCAAGCTTTTTATTGCGGCGCAGCAACGCGCCGGCGGCTTCGATTGCTCTTAAACGGAAAAATTGTTTTCGCTGAATCACTTGCACAGACTGTCGGGCATTCACACCGCAGACGGTTACTTCAGCGTGTAAACATAGTCGTTAATGGCGACGTCGACCGTCATTGCGTTGGCCAAAATACCAATCGCTCTCGCAGCCGGTCTCCGGGCATTTGAACAGGCTGCGAGCCTTAGTTTTCCGCCAGGCTCCGGGCCACGATGTCGTGGACGTCCCGCGACAAAGTCGGTGCGGCGGCGACGCGGCGGAGCACTGCTTCCGCCTGGGAGCGGCGCTTGGCTTCGAGCGCGCGCCAGGAGCGGAACGCACCCATCAGCCGCGCGGCGACCTGCGGGTTCTTCGGATCGAGCGCCAGTACGATCTCGGCGACGAAACTGTAGCCGGCGCCATCGCTGCGGTTGAACTGCGTATGATTGACTTGAGCGAACGAGCCGATCAGCGCGCGGATGCGATTGGGATTGGTCATCGAAAAAGCCGGATGCTTGGTCAACGCGCGCACGCGTTCGAGCGTGGCCGGCTCCGGGATCGCCGCCTGCAGCGCTAGCCATTTGTCGATGATCAGGGGGTCATCCGCGTAGCGCTGGTAGAAGTCTTCGAGCGCGGTAGCGCGCTCCGGCCGATCGTGCTGCGCCAGCGTCTCCAAGGCGGCCATGCGGTCGGTCATATTGTCGGCGCCTTGATATTGAGCGAAGGCGCGCGCGATCGCCTCGTCCGTTGCCGTCATGGCGAGCAGATCGAGGCAGATGTTCTTAAGCGCTCGCCGTCCGACGCTTTGCGCGTCCGGCCGATAGGGCCCGGGCGTAATCATGCCCTGGTAGGCGTCGGCAAGCGCCGCGCCGTGCCGCACGCCGATCGTGGCCCGCAGCTTACGCCGGGCCGCAAAGATCGCGTCCGGATCGACATCGCCGCCGAGTTCGCGGGCGATGTCGGCCTCGCTCGGCGGCGATAAGGTCAGTGCGATGAAGGCCGGTTCGAGTTTGCCGTCGCTGAGGATGGCGCCGAGCGCCGCCATCAAACCGTCGTCCTCGCCTGCGGCGCCACCGGCGCGAAGCGCCGCCACATTGGCCTTGAGCAAAGTCATCGCTAAAGTTTGCACCGCCTGCCAGCGGTTGAATGGATCGGAATCGTGCGCTGCAAGGAAGCGCAAGTCGTCGGGATCGAGCGGCAGCGACAGTTTGATCGGGGCGGAAAAGCCGCGATTGACCGACGGCACCGGCCGCTGCGCCACGCCGCTGAAGACGAAGCGCTGGTTCGGACGCGTCAATTCGAGCACGCTGCGTTCGAGCGGTCGGCCGTCCATTACAAGCGGTAGATCCTCGCCGTTTGCCCCAACCAGCCCAAGCGCGAGCGGAACGATCGCCGGTTCCTTGTCGGGCTGGCCCGGGGTTGGCGGAATCGTCTGGGTAACGTCAAGGGTAAAGGTCTTCGCGCGCGCGTCGTAATCGGGCGCGACCTTGATATCCGGCGTGCCGGCTTGCGAGTACCAGCGCATGAATTGGGGGAAGAAATCGCGGCGGCTGACGTCGGCGAAGCACTGCACGAATTGCTCGACCGTGGCTGCCTGTCCGTCATGGCGCGTGAAATAGAGGTCCATGCCTTGGCGGAATACGGCGAGGCCGAGCAGCGTGCGGAGCATGCGCACCACCTCGGCGCCTTTCTCGTAGACTGTCGCGGTGTAGAAGTTGTTGATCTCGCGATACACCTCCGGCCGCACCGGGTGAGCAAGCGGTCCGGCATCCTCGACGAACTGGTGCGAGCGCAGCCCGCGCACGTCGCTGATGCGCTCGACCGCGCGCGAACGCTGATCGGCGGTGAATTCCTGGTCGCGGAAGACGGTAAGGCCTTCCTTGAGGCAAAGTTGGAACCAGTCGCGACAGGTGATGCGGTCGCCGGTCCAGTTATGGAAATACTCGTGGGCGATCACCGCCTCGATGCCGGCGTAATCGGCGTCGGTGGCGCTGGCCGGCGACGCCAGCACATATTTATCATTGAAGACGTTCAGCCCCTTGTTCTCCATTGCCCCCATGTTGAAAGCGGACACCGCGACGATCATGAAGATGTCGAGGTCATATTCGCGGCCGAAAGCGGTTTCGTCCCAGCGCATGGAGCGCTTGAGACTGTCCATGGCATAGGCGACGCGGTTCTCCTTGCCCGGCTCGACATAAATGGCGAGCTTAACGACGCGGCCCGACATCGTGGTGAAGGTATCTTCGACGCAGGCGAGATTGCCGCCGACCAGCGCGAACAGATAGGACGGCTTCGGGAACGGATCGTGCCAAACGGCAAAATGCCGCGAGGTACCGGATATGGCCCCGGCGTCGACGAGATTGCCGTTGGACAAAAGCACCGCAGCTTCGGACTTTTCGGCTTCGATGCGGGTCGTGTAGACCGCCATCACATCCGGCCGGTCGAGGAAATAAGTAATGCGGCGAAAGCCTTCGGCCTCGCATTGCGTGCAATAGGTCGCGCCGGCGCGGTACAGCCCCATCAATTGCGTATTGCCGGTCGGATCGACGGTTGTTTCGATCTCAAGCGTGAACGGCCGGTTCGGCACTTGCGCGATGGTCAAACGGTCCGCTGTGGCGACGAAACTGTCGGCCGCCAGCGGCTTGCCGTCGAGCGCGAGCGCGCGGAGCTTTAAGTCGTCGCCCTCGAGCACCAAAGGAGCCGGCGTTCCGCCGGCATTGGGCTTGATCTTAAGCTTGGCGCGGATGGTGCTTGCGGTCGGGTGCAACGAAACGTCGAGATCGACTGTTTCGACGAGCCAATCGGGCGGCCGATAGTCTTGCAGGCGGACGGGACGGGGTTCTTCGGTGCGCATGATGACGGTGATGTAGAGGCTTTGCCGCGCAAATGAAAGCGCGGCCGGCCGGTTGTCTCCGCCGAACGGGTTATCCGGAAGGGCCTGGCTGCGAACTAACGCCGCGGCTCGGCATGGCCGATAACGCGTCTGATCGTCGGGAAGCGGCGGCGCAACCGCCGCTCCAGGGCGTCGACCATGTCATGCACGGCGGCGACCGAGAGGTCCGGATCGACGTGGCAATGGAAATTGACGATTTCACCATCGGGCGTCTCGCGGACGCGGACATCATGGATCTCGGCAAGTTGCGGTGTGTCCGCCGCCAACGCGGCGAGCGCGTCGCATACTTCGACAATTCGCTCCGCCCCGGCATCGCGACCGGACAGGACATCGGCAGGGAGCGGCTCGATGTGGGTTTCCACCTCGACATCCGATCCGAGCTCGTCGCGCACCGCTTGTTCGAGCCGGCTTGCGATTTCATGCGCGGTAGCAAGCGATTCGGTGCCTTCGACCTCAAGATCGGTCGATATTGAGAGATTCCCCGCGATCGTCTGCACCGCGACGTGATGGATGGCGAGGCCAAGGTCGCGAGCAATCACCATCACGCGCTCACGCACGGTTTCATCGTCGAGCGCGCGCGCCTCAGTGGTGATGGTAACTTCGGCCGATGGCAATTCGGTGCGGATGGCGTTCGTCAGTTGCTGCTTGATCGTTGTCACGCGGTCGAGCGGAAGCGTGCGGCTTACACCGACGTCGAGCTCGACGAACAGGACCGCACCGGCCGGTCGCGCCCGTACCCGCTCGACGGCGACAACGCCGGAGACCTCGCGTGCGATAGCCGCGACCAGCTCGCTCACGCCGGCCGGCGCGGCGTCGGTGAGCGTATCGATGGTGCGCCGGCCAAGCCGCCAGCCGGCAATGCAAATGAAGACCGCGACCACGATGGCGGCCGCGGCATCGGCCCAGGCAAAGCCGGCGGCCACGCCGGCAAGCCCAACCAGCACCGCAACCGACGACCACATGTCGGACGAGAAATGCAGGGCATCGGCGTGTAGGGCTTCGCTCGATGTCGCCTGGGCGACGCGTTCCAGCGCGCGGGCGCGGAAAAAGTCGACGGCGATCGAAATCGCGATAATGGTGAAGGCCGCCGCGGACGCTTCGACGGCGTAAGGCTTGGCGGCGACGAGCCGCTGCACGGCTTCGAAAATGACGGCCGCGGTCAAGACGAACAGCAGCGCGGTTTCGGCCAGCGCGGTCACGCTCTCGACCTTGCCGTGGCCGAATTGATGCTCGGCGTCGGCCGGTTTGTCGGAAACGCGCACCGCAAGAAAGGTCAAGAGCGTCGCCGACAAGTCGATCAAGGAATGGCCGGCCTCAGACAGGATGGCGAGCGAGCCGGTCAGAAATCCGACCGACGCTTTGGCGACCGTCAGGCCGGCCGATGCGGCAATCGATCCGAGCGCGGCCTTCTCCTTGGCGTTCATGCGCGGCCCCTGACCGGGAAGGAGTGAGTGGCGTCTGACGAAAGCGTGAACGCGGTTGATTCAGGCACTCAGGCCACCATCCACCATTAACAGGCTTCCGGTCGTGAAACTGCTGGCGTCGGAAGCAAGATAGAGTACCGAGCGCGCCACCTCCTCAGCACGTACATGACGCCTGAGCGGAATGATTTCGTTGAAGAACGCCGTTGCGTCGCGCCCAAGCACGCCGCCGAGGCGGTCTTCGACCCGCGATTGAAACGCGTTGTCGACCGGACCCGGATGAATGGTGTTGACGCGGATATTGCGGGCGGCGAGCTCTTTTGCCAGTACCCGCATCAGGCCGACCTGTGCGTGTTTGGCCGTGATGTAACCGTAGACACACGGGTCGCCTTTGACGCCGACAATGCTCGAGGTGATGACGATCGAACCGCCGTCGTTCATTTGCGGCACTGCGTGCTTGGCAGCCAGAAATGCGCCTTTGACATGCACCGCCAATACCGAATCGAAAACATCTTCGGGATAATCGGCAATCGGAGCGATGGTGCCGAAGTTGCCGGCGTTGCTGAATAGCACGTCGATCTTGCCGAATTTGCGCACGGTTTCGTCGACGCCGGCCCTCACCTGATCGGAGTTCGTAACGTCGGCCTCCACCCAGGCCACCCCGTCGTTCCCGACTGCGGCCGCCGCCTGAGCCAAAACGCCGGAGTCAAGGTCGAGCAGCATGACGCTGGCTCCTTCCGCATGAAAGAGCCTCGCCGTCGCCAGCCCGATGCTGCCGGCCCCGCCGGTGATCAAAGCAGACCTTGCCTTGCATTTGCTTCGCCATTTTCAAGTCTCTCTCGGGCCAGCGCCGTCTTGTTCTTGGCGTTTGTCGGCGGCTTTGGCGGGGCCGTTAGCGGGCTCGTACTTTAGCGTCAATCGGTGAATGTCAAATGCCGGGCTGCGCCCGCGCGATCGCTTCATTCCAAGCTGGCGAGCTTTTCCCGGAGCGCCTTGTTTTCCGCTTCAAGCGCGGCAAGGCGCGCGCGCACCGGCGCGAACGCGGGCTCCAGCTCGGCCTCCGTGAAACGCGGCATGATGTGTTGTGGGCAGTTCCAATCGAACGCTTCCAGATGCAACAAGAAAGCGCGCTCGACTTTGGCTGTGTACCCTTGCAGTTCGAGCTTTGAGGCGAGCGTTGTATCCGCGTTCAAATCTTGTGTTTGGATGTGCGCATAGATTTTGAGCCGGCGGCGGTTCGGGTAATCCATCAAGATCAATGCGGCGCGATCGTTGGCGGCGGCATTGCCAAGACTTATGTATTGACGATTGCCGCGAAAATCCGCGAACGCCAGCGTCTTGTCGTCGAGGACACGCAAAAACCCCGGTGGTCCGCCGCGGTGTTGCACATAGGGCCAGCCGCTCTCGGAAACAGTCGCGAGGTAGAAGCTGTCACGGGTTGCAACAAATTGCGCCTCCGCGTCGGTGAAGCGGTCGAAAGCCCGATGACCCTTGAAGTCGTCCCACAAGGCGTCGCAGCCATTCGCGGCCTCCGCGGCCCTGACGCTGGGCGTTCGGGCGATGTCGAGGAAACCATAGGGCATGACGATGTCTCCTAACGGGCTGCAAATGTACACCATTCGTCAAGCCCGTTGGTTGACAACGCAAAAGCAAAGCAGGAACAAGGGGGTGTGGATCGGTCAAGATGAACGGCTTTAGCCATAAATTTTCCGTCGCGCCGATGATGGAATGGACCGACCGGCACTGCCGGTCCTTCCATCGGCTGTTGACGCGCCGCGCGCTCCTCTACACCGAAATGCTGACCACCGGGGCGGTGTTGCATGGGGACCGGTCGCGGCTTCTGCATTTCGAGGAAGCAGAACATCCGCTGGCGCTGCAACTCGGCGGCTGCGATCCGTGCGCGCTCGCGGCTTGTGCCAAGATCGGCGCCGATCTCGGCTTCGACGAGATCAATCTCAACGCCGGGTGTCCGTCCGACCGTGTTCAGGACGGCCGCTTCGGCGCTTGCCTGATGGGGGAGCCGGAACGCGTCGGCGATTGCGTCGCCGCCATGAAGGCCGTGGTCGGCATTCCCGTTACCGTCAAATGCCGCATCGGTATCGATGAGCAGGATCCCGAACTCGCGCTTGAAGTCTTCACCCAGGCCGTGGAGCGAGCGGGGGCCGATGCGCTGATCGTGCATGCGCGCAAAGCCTGGCTCAAAGGTCTGTCGCCGAAGGAAAACCGCGAAATCCCGCCGCTGGATTACGATCGCGTGTACCGGTTGAAGGCGGCGCATCCGCGGCTGACCGTCGTTCTTAACGGCGGCGTGGGCAGCATCGAAGCGGCGCTCGTGCATTGCCGTCATGTCGACGGCGTGATGATGGGCCGCGCCGCCTACCAGGAACCATGGCGGCTTATGGCGGTCGATCCGGCTTTCTTCGGCGAGGCCTGCGCCTTTGCATCGCCGAAGGCGGCCGCCGCGGCTCTCGCGCCGTACATCGAGCGCGAGCTGGGGCGCGGTACGCGGCTTCATGCCATCACACGGCATCTCCACGGCCTGTTTCATGCGGTCCGTGGCGCGCGCGCCTTTCGCCGCGCACTGGCCAATGCCGCGTGTTCGCCGCAAGGCGGCGCAGACCTCCTCATCGCCGCGCTGGCGCTCGTCGGCGATGGTGCATTGCCTGGCGCCGTAGCGGACGGCGCGCGTGCCGCGGCATGATGCGATTGCGCCCCAGCGTTCCCCGCTTAAAGCGAGGGTGTATGCGCGGCGTTATCTTTCGCGATCCTCCAAGGCGGAGGATAAAGGCGGCAGCAGGTCTCCCGCCCCGCGAGCGAAAGAGCAACCATGATTCTCGGCGTTCCCTCGAGCGAGATCGCGTGGCTTGCGCTGGCCGTCGTGATCGCCGGCGTCATCACTGGACTTCTGGCCGGCATGTTCGGTATCGGCGGCGGCGCCGTCATCGTGCCGGTGCTTTACGAGGTATTTCAGCTTCTCGCCGTACCGGATGCCGTGCGTATGCAGCTTTGCGTCGGCACGTCGATCGCCATCATTATGCCGACGACGATACGGTCTTTTCTAACGCACCGTCAGAGGGGACTCGTGATTCCACGGGTGATCAGGTTATGGGCGCTGCCCGCGGTGCTCGGCGTGACGTGCGGCGCGGTGATCGCGGCATTTGCCCCGTCGGCGGTTTTCAAGATCGCTTTCATATTGATCGCGGGGTTCATCGCCATCAAGTTTCTGTTCGCGGGGGATCGCTGGAACCTCGGCAAAGACCTGCCCGGGCCGCTGCCGATGACGGCCTACGGCTTCGGCATCGGGCTTGCGGGTTCGTTGATGGGCGTGAGCGGCGGATCGCTGTCGAACATGGTGCTCACGTTGTACGGCAAGCCGATTCACAACGCGGTTGCAACATCGGCGGGACTCGGCGTGCCGATCACGATTGTCGGCACGCTCGGCTATACGCTCGCCGGTCTGCCGCATGAGGCGCTGTTGCCGCCGCTGTCGCTCGGCTTCGTGTCGCTGATCGGCGTGGCGGTGATGGCGCCGGTGTCGAGTTTTACCGCGCCCTACGGCGCGCGGCTCGCTCACCGGCTGTCGCGGCGCACGATGGAGATCGCGTTTTCATGCTTTCTTTTGGTGGTGTCGTCGCGGTTTCTGGTCAGCCTGATCTTTAATTTTTAGGCCGCGGTCACGGATAGCCCTTCAGCACCAGCCGATCGCCAACGACCTGCCAGCTTTGCAGTCGGTTGAGAAAACTCATGCCCAGGAGGCTCATCTGGAGCTGTCCCGGCTGCACCACCAGCGCCTCGACCGATTTTTCCTCAAGACTGCCGATGGCGACGCGGTCGAGCGTGACCGGCGCGGCGCGGGTGCGCCCATTGGCGGTATCGATGCTCACTGAATAGTCGAGCAGATCGATCGGCAGTCCGGCGGCTTTGGCGTCGCTCTGCGTCAGCACCACGGAGCTTGCCCCGGTATCGAGCACCATATGGACGTGGGTACCGTTGATTTGGGCGGCGATGGCGAAATCGCCGCCGTTGGTGCGCGCCACTTCGACAGCGCGTCCATGGGAGATAACGTGGCCGGGAACGAGCTCCGCCATCACCCGGTCGGCAACGGCGTTGATCTCGTAACGGTAGGAATAGCCGATCACCAGGAGAAGCCCGACCACCACCCATAATAGCGCCGCGGTGACAGCCTGCGTGAAGCGCTCGCGGAACATCGTCGCCACGGCGGCGGCGAGGAACACCAGGAGCGCGATCTTGTACGCCAGTGAGCCGAACTGGTCGGTCGACAACGGCCCGACCGTGCCTTGGCCGTTTTCGGCGATGATGATGAGGATTGCGATCACAATCCCGATCAGGAGAAACCACAAGAGCCGCCGGCGCACGATCGTCCTCTTAAAGCGCGGGGCGCACCATAGGCGAGAAGCGGGCGAAGGCAAGGATCAAGACTGACGGGCTTCAGCCGCCGGCGCCGAACAGCGCGCGCCTGGCGCGGTTCGTCGAATCGGCGGGAAACGAAGAGGACGACGATGACATGTCCGCCTGCGGCTGGGTCGGCGGCGAATGCTCGGAGATCGGCCCCAGCGCCGACATCACGCGCTCCGGCGGGAAGGTGACGACCACCTCGGTGCCGATGCGCAGCTTCGATTTCAACGTGAAGGTGCCCCCATGCAGGTCGATCAGGTTCTTGGCGATCGGCAGGCCGAGACCGGCGCCTTGTTCGGCCGATTTGATCGAGTTCGAGCCCTGGCCGAACGAGGCCAGCACGATCGGGATTTCTTCCTCCGGAATACCGGGTCCGGTGTCCTTGACGCTCATATATTGGCCGCCCGACGCGGTCCAGCCGACCTTGAGCCAGATCTCACCGCCTTGCGGCGTGAACTTGATCGCGTTGGAGACAAGGTTGAGGCAGATTTGCCGCACGGCGCGCTCGTCGGCCCACAGCCGCGGCAGATCGGGCTCGAACATTTCGTGGATAGTGATGCCGCGATTGGTAGCGCGCAATTTCAAAAGGTGATGGCAATCCTCGACCACGCGGTTGAGCGAGACTGCTTCCTCGTTGAGCTCGTAGCGGCCGGCCTCGATGCGCGACAGATCCAGAATCTCGTTGATGAGATTAAGCAGATGCACGCCCGAGCTGTGGATGTCGGCCGCGTAATCCTTGTACATGGGCACCCCGTGCGGCCCGAAAATCTCGCCTTTCATCACCTCGGAGAAGCCGAGAATGGCGTTAAGCGGCGTGCGCAGCTCGTGGCTCATTTGAGCGAGGAAGCGCGATTTGGCGATATTGGCGGTTTCGGCGCGGCGGCGCGCTTCGTCGGATACCGACTTCGATTGTTCGAGTTCTCCGATCAGCGCATCCTTCTCGGCGCGCGCCTCGAGCGTCGCCAGCGTCGTCGAATAGAGCCGGTAGGCGAGCAGTGAGAAATAGCCCTCGGCGGTCAACGCCATGATGGCAAGGATATAGTCATGCAGCGTGTGCTTGACGGCGAAATCGAGCGCGATAGCGACCGCGACCGGTAGCGTCAGCGCCAAGACCGCGATGGGCAGGCTCGACGCCAGCATGCTCGATATCGCCACCACCAGCAGCATGACGAACAGCATGAAGGTCGCCGCCTGATCGTCCATACCGACGGGATTGATCAGGATGAAGGTCCACGCCATGCCGAAAAACAGATCGAGCAGAATAAAGCGCATACGCCAGGAGCGTAACTGCGTGGTCGACGGCGGCTCGGCAAGAAACTGCCGGCAGGTGCGAAGGATCACGACATGGATGAGGAGCGTGCCGGCGGTCCAGACGCCGCAAATCAGCGCGCCGGTCCACAATCCGGACAGCACGCCGATGGTGATGATCAGCAGCAGGATAACCGGAGAGGCGGAGATGCGATTTTGCGAGAATTGGCGCAATAATTCGTAATCGAAAACCGGCCGGGTGCCGCTGGTCGAGGTCAGCCGGTCGCGTGCCTCGCGCACATGCTGGGAAGCCAGCCGCCGCTGGGTCGATGGAGCGGCCGCGGGCGAAGCTAGCTCGTGGGTTTCGCTTATTGTATTGGGCATCTTCGTCCGGGGTCGGCGCAGATGACCTCAAAGTCCCTCAAATTCCTTAAGACCAGGCTTAAGCGCTGGCTTTGCCAGGCCGAAGCGACAACTATTCGTTTACGGTCGGGAGGGCACGCTTTGCGAGATGCCGTCCCATCGGAACCGCTGGCGAGGCCACGGACGGCACGATAAGTTCAAGCGCGGCAACGGGATAGGGAGGCAGTCGAATGAAGCTCTATGATGGGGGCCGTGCTCCCAATCCGCGCCGGGTCCGGATCTTTCTGGCCGAAAAGGGCCTCACGGTTCCCGCCGAACAGGTCGATCTCGGCAGCCTGCAGCAGCGTTCGGAGGCCTACACCGCGATAAACCCGATGCAGCGCGTGCCGGCATTAGTGCTCGACGATGGCACCGTGATCGCGGAGTCGATCGCCATCTGCCGTTATTTCGAAGCGCTGCATCCCGAGCCGCCGCTGTTCGGGCGCGGCGCGATCGAGAGCGCCTTGGTCGAAATGTGGAACAGGCGGGCCGAGTTGCACCTATTGTTTCCCGTTGCCGCCGTGTTCCAGCATCTGCATCCGGCCATGAAGCAGATGGTACAGCCGCAGGTGCCGGACTGGGGCGAGGCCAACAAGCCCCGGGTTACGACGTTTCTGCAATTCCTCGACGGCGAGCTCAAGCACCGGCCCTATATCGCCGGCGCGAACTATACGGTGGCGGATATCACCGCGATGATCGCGGTCGATTTCATGCGGGTGTCGAAACTTGCCGTGCCGGATGATCTCGTCAATGTCCGGCGCTGGCATCAGGCGGTTTCGGGCCGTCCAAGCGCTGCGGCGTGAGGAACGGCCGTTTCGTTATCGCCTCCAGCGACGGTTACGCCACAACTGGAACAGGCGGTGCTCGGCTGAGCGCCCAAAAGGAATGCCGATGACGCCGATCGCGGCATAGATCGCGGCGGTGGCCCAAAAGCCGAAACAGGCAAACCCGGTCATCGCATCCGCCTCATTGCCGTCAAAGGCACGGCTGGTGCCCGGATTGGCGAAGGGAACCAATCAGCCGTCGGCGGATTGGTCGCCCTAGGGGGCAGGGGGTTCACTTCCATTGGAGGAATCATGGATAAGAGGCTAGCCGGCTTATTGGGAGCCGCGGCGGCGTTCACCGTCGTCTCTACTGCTCACGCGACACCGGCTCCGACTTCCCAACTTGCGCCGGCAACGAGTTACCGGGATCTTCTTGATCCTGTTGCGAATGCGGTCCCGCTGCTAAAGGCGGACGACGCGCAGCTCGCGAAGCGGTCGGCCGAAGAGGTCGCCCAGATTTCCGTGCAGCTGGGTCATCATCATCACCACCACCACGTGGCGGTCATGCATCATCACCACCATCACCATCATGTGGTGGTCATGCATCATCACCATCACCCGCACGCGGCGATCGTCATCCACTAGCTGGAAACGAACCGGAAGGCGAAAGGGCGCCTCTTTGTGGGCGCCCTTTTTGTCATTCCCGCGTCCTTGCTTTCGCCGCGCGCAAGAGATGGCGATAGGTGCCGTCGAACACCGTGTCGGTGCTTGAGGTCCAGGTGCTGTCGGCTGCCAGAGTCGGCCGGCTGGCGTGAATGCGGCGGCCGCGCATTTCGCGCTCGGCGGCCTCATCTTCGTCCATCGGCACGAGCGTGAAATCCGCGGTGACGGGAAGTATCAGGATTTGCAGCATCGGCTCGCCGGGCCGGAAGATATGCGTGCATCCCTCCGTCGGCGCCTTGAAGATGACAAATGAAATCATCGGCCACCACTCGGTGCGCAGCAGCGCCGGCACCGCGATCGGTACCGTGCCGCTGTTGTCGGTGTAGAACCGCGGATGTGGTTCGGTCCGGATTGCCCACTCCTTGTCGACTTTGAGATCGAGCAGGAGCTGGTGGCTGTAATAGTCCGCGCCGAAGGTGCGAAACGGCGGCCACATCACGTCGCTATCGTCCGGCCGCGGGCCGAAATCGCCTTCGAAGACGACTTTGCCGTCGCGCCGGCTGACGCGAAGCTCGTCGGCGTAGGGGTAGAAAATCTCGATGCCGTATTGGGCGCTTTCGGTGAACGGGGCGCAGTGCCAAGCCTGTTCGTGCGAACCGTCGCTGCGGGGTTCTGGCTTTCCTGCCCAGCCTGGCATTTCGGCCTTGGTGCGTCTCGGCTTGAGGCCGGGATTGACTAGCCTGACTTTGACTTCCTGCATCGCGCCTATCCCGTTTGCCGCACCGGTCACGCTGGTATCAGCGCTCCCCCCGGCCCTGAAAGCTTAAAAGTCCCGGCCGAAGCGAAGAGTTCCATCGCCAGGTCCCGCGGTCTAGGCAGGCCTGCGCCGTTTTGGCCTGTCAAAAAACAGTCAAAGGGTGCTATGAAATCGGCGCGGCGGTGTCGAGATACTTCCCGGGTGCGGGTGTTCGGCACGGCAGGAACGAAAAAAAGAAAGAGGGAGGGCTCCTGTGCTGTCACGGCGCGCATTCGCCGGTGCTTTCTTTGGCACCGCATTCATCAACGGCAGGTCAGCATCGGCCGCAGACACCTATCCATCGCGGCCCATTCGGCTCATTAGCCCGTTCCCTGCTGGGAGCGCGTCAGATACCACCGCGCGCGTCGTGGTGGATCAATTGTCGCAGATTCTCGGACAATCGATCGTTGTCGAGCCGCAGGGCGGCGCTGGCGGTATCGTTGGGTTCCAGATGGTCGCCAGGGCCGCTCCCGACGGCTATACGCTCGTCACCAGTTCATCGTCGATGGCCAACGGCAAGGTGCTGCACAGTCATTTGCCCTACGACGTATTGAGCGATTTCATCCCGGTGGCGCTGTTCGGCGTGCAGCCGAACGTATTGGTCGCTTCCAAGCAGAGCGGATTCAACACGGTCGCCGATCTGGTTGCGGCCGCCAAATCCAAGCCGGGCACTTTGACGTTTGCCTCCGCCGGTGTCGGCTCGACGTCGCACATGGCCGGCGAAAAATTCCGGCTGGCCACCAAGATCGACGTCCGTCATATCCCGTTTCGCGAGAACGGCCTGACCGAAGTCATGGCGGGCCGCATCGACTATTATTTCATTCCGCTGGCCGCGGCCGCCTCGATGCTCACAACCGGCAAGCTGACGGCCCTTGCGGTCAGCACCCCCAAGCGCGCACCGCTCTTACCCAACGTTCCGACCGTGGCGGAGGCTGGTTATCCGGCGGCGGAGTCAAATTTCTGGGTCGGCCTGTCGGCCCCGGCAAAGACGCCGGCTGACGTCGTCGACAAGCTCCACGACGCAACCGAAAAGGCGCTGCAGGTGCCGGCGGTGAAAGAGCATCTGGCCAAGATCGGCGTCGATCCCGAATTGATGAGCGTGGCGCAGTTCACCAAGTTCTTCAAGGACGACTACGACACGACGATCCAGCTCGCCAAAGCCGCGGACATCCAGCCGGTGGATTGAGGCTTTCGCCGCTGCTGTCGCCCTTGCCGCGCCGCCGATCAAACGACACGGCGCTATGTTTGCCGAATTTGGACGACCTCGTCATTTAAATATTGCCGTGGCCATAGGCATTTGACTATGAAACATCGAAAATCCGAGCTGACCGACTACCGTCAACCGGCGCACTGTCGCAATCACAATTACGACCTCGGTGCATGATGAGCCCGCATGATCGGGCAAACGAATAGCGCGCCGACAACGGAGGAGAACCATGGTCGACAACCGCGCAGTCCTCTCGACGATTGCGATGGCTGTAATCGCGGCGATATTCGATCTCACTGTCCAGGCATCGGCGCTGGCGCAAGCTTATCCGTCGCGCGCCGTTCATTTCATTTTGCCGTTTCCGTCGGGGCCGACGGATATCACGCTGCGGCTCTACACGCAGCAGCTTGCGCAGGACTGGAAGCAGCCCGCCGTCGTCGAGAACCGCCCCGGCGCCACCGGCACCATCGGGACTGAAATGGTGGCGAAGGCTGCGCCGGACGGCTACACGCTGCTGTTCACCGTCGATCTGCCGATCACCATGGCGCCCAATCTGATCAAGGTGCCTTACGATCCGCAGCACGACCTTGTTCCGATTGCCGCAGTCGTCGAAAGCACCAATGTTCTGGTCGTCAACGCGGCGTCGAAAATCCATTCGCTTGCCGAGTTGGTTGCTGCCGCCAAAGCCAAGCCGGGCACGTTGACCTACGCCTCGGCCGGCAATGGTTCGCCGGGTCACCTGTGTGGTGCGATGCTCGCGAAACAGGCCGGTGTCCAAATGATCCACGTTCCATACTCCGGCGCCGCGCCGGCAATGAATGCGCTCTTGGCTGGCAACGTCACCATGTTTTGCAGTCCGATCCAGCAGGCGCTGCCTCAGATCAAGGCCGGCACCTTGGTGCCGCTCGGCGTGGCCGCGGAGACCGAGTCGCCGCTATTGCCGGGCGTGGCTACGCTGTCCAGGAGCTATCCGGGGCTCGTGCTGTCGCAATGGTTCGGGTTGATGGCGCCGAAGGGCACGCCGGCGGAGATAACGACCACGCTGCAAGACGAATTCAAGAAGATTTCCGCCGAGCCCGATATTCAAGCCAAGCTGACGGCGATGGGCTTACAACCCGAATGGCTTTCCGGGCCGCAACTCGCCAACAGGATCGCGAACGACACGGTGAAAATCCACGACTTCATCGCCGCCGCCAACATCCACGCCGAGTGACGTCGAGTAAACCATGGCACGACCGAACTTTGTTCTGTTCATCACCGATCAGCACCGGGTCGACTATCTGTCCTGTTACGGCCACCCGGTGTTGAAAACGCCGCACATCGACTCGATCGCGGCACGCGGCACGCGGTTCGATAATTTCTACGTGGCGACGCCGGTCTGCATGCCGAACCGCTCGACGCTGATGACCGGACGGATACCCTCGGTGCACGGTGTGCGCGGCAACGGCATGCCGCTGCCGCTGCGCTCCAACACCTTTGTCGGCGCCCTCGGCGCCGGTGGCTACGCGACCGCGCTGGTGGGCAAGAGTCATTTGCAAAACTTCACCGGCTCGGAGCCGATCCAAAATCGGCCGGCCGCGCGCGAAGGCGATCGCGTGCTGGGTGCGGAATTCGCCGAGGCCAGAAAGCCCGCTGCCGCGGACGGTTCCTACGATCAGGAATCGCCGGCCCGTTGGTCGTCAGGGCAGGATTTTACGATGCGGCTGCCGTTTTACGGCTTCGCCCACGTCGATCTGTGCACCGGTCACGGCGATCGGGTTGGCGGCCACTATTATGCGTGGCTGAAATCGAAGCGGCCGGATGCCGACTTGCTGCGCGATCCTAATAACCAGTTGGCGCATGATTATGTCTGCCCGCAGGCGGTCCGCACCGCAATTCCGGAGGAGCTTTATCCGACCAGTTACATCGCCGACAAAGCCTGCGAATGGCTCGATGGTTACGCGCGCGAAAAGCGGAGCGATCCGTTCTTTTTGATGGTGTCGTTTCCCGACCCGCATCACCCGTTCACGCCGCCGGGCCGCTATTGGTCGATGTACCGGCCGGACGACATGGCGCTGCCGCCGAGCTTCGATCACGGTAACCGGCTGCCCGCGCGTTCGGTTGCCTGGGCGCTGGCGCAACGCGAAAGCGGCAAGGCTAATACCGGCGAACAAGCGGCTTTCGCCGTCGATGCGCGGGAGGCCCGCGAGGCGATGGCGCTGTCCTGCGGCATGATCGCCATGATCGACGATGCCATCGGGCGCGTATTGTCGGCGCTCGCCGCGTCAGGCAAGGCCGAGGACACGGTCGTTATTTTCACCACCGATCATGGCGACTATCTGGGCGACCATCGATTGATGCTGAAAGGCCCGGCGCATTTCGAGAGCATCACGCATGTGCCTTTCATTTGGGCGGAGCCCGGCGAGCGCTCGCCGCAGCGCAGCGCTGCGCTGGGAAGCACGCTGGATATCGCGGCAACAATTCTCGATCGCGCCCGAATCCAGCCCTACAACGGCATCCAGGGACAGAGCCTGCTGCCGGCCGCCAATGGCAAGGTGTTGCCGAAGCCGCGCGACTGCCTGGTCATCGAGGACGATCACCAGCGTATGTCGCTTGGCTTTCGCGCGCCGCCGCGCTTGCGCACGCTGATCACCGATCGCCATCGCATGACTATTGCCGCCGACGACGCTTACGGCGAACTCTACGATCGGCGCAACGATCCGCACGAGATGGACAATCTGTTCGACGATCCGGCGCATCGTGCGCTGCGCGGCGAATTGATGGAGCGGCTCGCCTATCGCGAAATGGAGCTGGCCGACCGTTCGCCGCTGCCGACGGCGAAAGCGTAACGCGCGCCCGGTTCTCCGAAATTGACGGACAGTCGGTTTACCGCTGCAAGAGCGCGATCAAGCTCGACGTATCCCAGCGCTTGCCGCCCATGCTCTGAATTTCCGCATAGAACTGATCGACCAGCGCCGATACCGGCAGGTGGGCGCCGTTCCTTCGCGCTTCGGACAGGCAGATGCCGAGATCTTTGCGCATCCAGTCGACCGCAAAGCCGAAATCGAACTTGCCGGCGACCATGGTCTTGTAACGGTTCTCCATCTGCCATGACTGCGCCGCGCCTTTGGAAATGGTGGCGATCAGCTTTTCGACATCGAGCCCGGCCTTCATGGCGAAATGCAAACCTTCCGATAATCCCTGCACGGCGCCGGCGATGCAAATCTGATTGACCATCTTGGCGAGCTGGCCGGAGCCGGGCGCCCCGAGCAGGTTGCACGCGCGCGCATAGGCGGCGATGACCTTCTCGGCCTTGGCGAACGGCCCGTCGTCGCCGCCGCACATCACCGTGAGTACGCCATTCTCGGCGCCGGCCTGGCCGCCGGAAACCGGCGCGTCGACGAAGTCGAAGCCGCGGCTTTTCGCCTCGCCGTGAAGCTCGCGGGCGATCTCGGCCGACGCCGTGGTGTGATCGACCACGATGGCGCCCTTGCCGGTGCCGGCAAAGACGCCGTCCTTGCCCAGCATCACTTCGCGCAAATCGTTGTCGTTGCCGACGCAGACCATGACAAAGTCTTGCCCGTCGGTCGCAGCCTTCGGCGTCGGCGCACTCTTGCCGCCAAACTGGCCGACCCATTTTTCCGCCTTGGCCGCGGTGCGGTTGTAGACGGTGACGTCGTGCCCGCCCTTGGCCTTGAGGTGCCCGGCCATTGGGTAACCCATGACAC
>JBARER010000098.1:0-7150 GCA_049796395.1 Xanthobacteraceae bacterium | reverse complement strand
TCTCAAGATCGATTGTACCCAAGATCATGCCGGGCAGCCGCGACGCCAGCGCTCGGGCCGCCTTGAGCACGAGATTGTCGGCAACGCTGCCGGCGTCTGCCGCGCGCGGGCCGCCGACCGACAGCACGAGCTCGCCGCCCGGCGTCAACGTCAGCCGGTCGGCAAAATCGCCGAATACCACCAGACTGACGATCTCATGATAGCCGTCGGGGCGGCGACCCAGCACCCGCAGCGTCAGATTGACCTTCGCCGGCGCCTTCTCAACAAGCGGAACGGGCAAGGCGGATGCTCACCCGCCGTTGCCGGTTTTCTTGGCCTTATCGGCGTCCGCCGCGGAATTTGCCTTGTCGCTGTCGGCGGCGCTGTCCGGCTTGCTATTGTCGGCCGCCGACGACGTATCCGAGGGAAGGCCGTGTTCCAGCTTGGTCTCGAGCTTCGGCAAATCTTCCGGATCGGGCTTCAAATCCACGGCCTGCGACCACTGGAAATGCGCCTCCAGCCGACGGCCGACCCGCCAATAGGCGTCGCCGAGGTGATCGTTGATGGTCGGGTCTTCGGGCTTGAGCTCGACCGCGCGCTCGAGGTTCTTCACCGCTTCGTCGTAGTTGCCGGTACGGAAATAGGCCCAGCCGAGCGAATCGACGATGTAGCCGTCGTCCGGCCGCTGCTCCACGGCCTTGCGGATCATGTCCATGCCCTGGTCGAGATGGACGCCTTTATCGACCCATGAGTAGCCGAGGTAATTGAGGACCAGCGGCTGGTCGGGATAAAGCGCCAGCGCCTTCGTCATATCGGCTTCGGCCAGCGGCCACTGGTTGGAGCGCTCGTAGCAAATGCCACGAAAGTAGAACATGACCCAGTTCGACTTCTGCGGGTCCGGCACGGCATCAATGGCTTTGCTGTAGGTCTTGGCGCAGTCGGCAAACTCCTTGTGTCCGCGCTGCACATTGCCGAGCTCGATGATCGCCTCGGTATCCTTCGGATTGGCGGCGATAACCTTTTCCAGAAGCTTCGTGGACTCGTCGGTACGGTCGAGCGAGTCGAGATCGACCGCCATCTGGATTTGCGCATTGCGCGCCAGCGGCGAACTCGCCGGCACCCGGTCATAGGCCTTGATCGCGAGATCGGGCTTCTTGAGGTCCTCATAGAGGTCGCCGAGCGACAACAGCGCCATGGCGTGGGACGGTTCGAGGTAGAGCGCGAGCTGCAGATAGATGAGCGCGAGATCCTCGCCGCCGCGACGTCCAATCGAAGCACCAAGCCCATAGAGCGCCTCGGCGGCGCCGGCCTGCGGCGTATCGATCAGGGGCGGCAGCTTCTCGCCGTCGGAGATCTGCTTCATCTCGGCGTTGATGATCGGATGGTTCGGCAGTTCCTGGGCGAAATCCTGATAGACTTTCAGGGCATCGTCTTTGCTCGCCGTGCGCGACAGAAGCCGGCCATAGGCCTCGACCGTGCGCAGCGCCGTCGGATCGGCCTTGTAGGCGCTGGCATAGCGTTTGCCGGCCGCCTTGGTGTCGTGAGCCGCGTCGAGGATGAAGCCGGCATGCAAATCTTTGAAAATGCCGTACCAATCGGGGCCCGACAGCTTATCCAAAGTGTCGATCGCCGCCTGCGTGTCGCCCTGTCCGGCAAGCGCCCAGGCCGACAACAGGGTCGCGGTCAGATCGGTCACCGGACCGCGCACCGACTGTGTAAAGTCGTCGCGGGCCGCTCCGTAATGCTTCTTCTTCAATTCCCGGATGCCGATGACAAGCCGGGCGATGCGGTCGGTGTGATCAATTGCCAGCAGCTTGTCGGCGAGCTTGGCGGCGCCATCGACATCGCCGTCGCTCAGTTCGGAAAGGAAAGCGCGGCTTAACAGATCGGAATTGTGCGGATCGAGTTTTAGTACATCGAGGTAATAGGCCGCCGCCGCGCCTTCGTCGCGCTCGGCCGTGGCATGCCGGGCGGCGAGATAGCTGCCGGCGGCGTTCTCGGGCGAAAGTTGATCCTGAGCCGGCGTCTCGGCGGCGACCGCCGCGGACAAACCGAAGGCAAGGGCGACACCGACGAGAGCGGCACGCCGAGGCAGCAAATGAGTCACGAGATCTCCATTAGCGAATGGTAGGGGTGACGAATTCGATCGGCGAAACGGGAATCGAATGCCCGACGCTCCATATCCGGGCGAGAATGATCCTTTTGCCGCAATGCCGCAAGGACCGGCCTTACCGGTGCATTTTCCCGCTCCGCGCCGGGGCTTAGGCCTCAACGGCGGCGAAATCGCGGCAGTTGCGGTCGCCGCGGCGCACCGCCACGCGATCACATGTTCGGGTAATTCGGCCCGCCGCCGCCTTCCGGCGGCACCCAGGTAATGTTCTGGTTTGGATCCTTGATGTCGCAGGTCTTGCAGTGAACGCAGTTCTGCGCGTTGATGACGAAGCGCAGCTGGCCCGCGTCCTCGACCCACTCATAGACACCGGCTGGGCAATAGCGGGCCGAGGGACCGGCGAAGACGTCGTGCTCCGACGATTTCTGTAAAGCCGGGTCGCGCACCAACAGATGCGGCGGCTGATCCTCCTCATGATTGGTGTTCGATAGATAGACCGAGGAAAGCCGGTCGAAGGTCAGCTTGCCGTCAGGCTTGGCATAGGCAATGCGCTGGCACTGCGCCGCCGGCCGGAGCGTGGCGTAGTCGGGCTTGCCGTGACCGAGCGTGCCGAACAGCGAAAAACCCAAGGTATTCGTCCACATATCAATCCCGCCGAGCGCGATCCCGGCGACGGTGCCGAATTTGGACCATAGCGGCTTGGCGTTGCGCACCCGCCACAGATCGCGTCCGACCGGCGAGCCGCGCCAGGCGTTTTCGTAGCCGGCGAGTTCGTCATTGCCGCGGCCCGCAGCAAGCGCTGCGGCGACATGCTCAGCCGCCAGCATCCCGGAAAGGACGGCGTTATGCGAGCCCTTGATGCGGGGCACGTTGACGAAACCGGCCGCGCAGCCGATCAACGCGCCGCCCGGAAACACCAGCTTCGGCACCGATTGCCAGCCGCCCTCGGTGATGGCGCGCGCGCCATAACAAACGCGCTTGCCGCCGGCGAAGGTGTCGCGGATCAGCGGGTGTGTCTTGAAGCGTTGAAATTCCTCAAACGGCGACAAATACGGATTGCGATAATTGAGGTGGACGACGAAGCCGACGGCAACGAGATTGTCGTCGTAGTGATAAAGGAACGAGCCGCCACCGGTGCGATTGTCGAGCGGCCAGCCCATCGTGTGTTGCACAAGTCCCTTCTGGAACCGCTCCGGCGCGACTTGCCAGAGCTCCTTGAGGCCGATGCCGAATTTCTGCGGCTGGCGCTCCTGCTGCAGACCGAAGCGCTCGATGAGAATCTTGGACAGGCTGCCGCGCGCGCCTTCGGCGAACAAAGTATATTTGCCGCGTAGCTCCATGCCGCGGGCGAATCCCGCTTTGTGATGGCCGTCCTTGGCGATGCCCATGTCGCCGGTGGCAACGCCGGCCACCGCATCGTTTTCGAAAAGCACTTCGGCGGCGGCAAAGCCCGGGTAAATCTCGACGCCCAGGGCTTCGGCTTTCTTCGCCAGATAGCGGCAGACATCGCCCAGCGAGGCAATGAAATTGCCGTGATTGCTCATCAGCGGCGGCATCAAGGCCAGCGGTATCCGCAAGCCCCCCGAAGCGCCCAGCGCGTAAAAACGATCGGTGGTGACCGCGGTCTTGAGCGGCGTATCTTCGCCACGCCATTCGGGAATGAGGCGGTCGAGCCCGACCGGATCGATCACCGCGCCGGAGAGGATATGCGCGCCAACCTCGGAGCCTTTCTCCACCACCACGACGGATTTATCCGGCGCGACCTGCTTAAGCCGGATCGCCGCGGCAAGGCCGGCCGGCCCCGCCCCCACGATGACGGTGTCGAATTCCATCGCCTCTCGGGCCGGAGACTCCGCGGTGTTCATGGCCTGCTCCGTATCCCCGGACAGTTGACGGCGATAGTTCACGAAATTATTGCGGTAACTATCGCCTGGAAAAGCCGCCGAACACAATCGCTCCAATCGCATCCGAGTTTCCGTGGTTCCCCACTTTAAAGACGCACGCGAGCTTCTCGCCTTTTATCTCGACGCCGGCGCCGACGCGCTGATCGGGGAAGAGCCGATCGACCGCATGGCGGAGGCGCCTCCGCCGGAAAGACCCGCGGCGCCTGCCGCAGTTCACGTCGCGAGCGAAGGCGCGGCGGGCCCGGGTCTACGCGGCCCCTCCACGGACCGGCTTCGCCGCTCCGACCCTCCCCCTGCGGGAGAGGGAACAATGCGGGCGCCCCCTTCAGCACCGGCCTCGCCCGAGGCCGCGGTCATGGCGGCGCGCGAAGCGGCCCGGACGGCGCAGACCCTCGACGAGCTGCGCGCGCTTCTTGAAACCTTCGAGGGCTGTGCATTGCGCGCGACCGCGACGCAGCTTGTCTTTGCCGACGGCACTGCCGGAAGCCGCGTCATGTTCGTCGGCGAAGCGCCCGGCTATGACGAGGACATTAGCGGCCGCCCCTTCATCGGCCGCTCCGGCAAGCTGCTCGATCTGATGATGGCGGCGATCGGGCTCGATCGCACGTCCGCCTATATCGCCAATGTGGTGCCGTGGCGTCCGCCCGGCAATCGCACGCCGACCCCACAAGAGACCGCGATTTGCCTGCCGTTCATCCGCCGCCAGATCGAGCTAGCCAACCCGGACTTTCTAGTCTGCCTCGGCGGCCCCGCCATGCAGACGCTGCTCGCGATCAAGGAAGGCATTACCCGCGCCCGCGGCCGCTGGTACCCCTACGATACCGGCACGCGCGAAATCCGCGCGCTGGCGACCTTCCATCCGGCCTTCCTGCTGCGCAGTCCATTGCAGAAGCGCTTCGCCTGGCGCGATTTTTTGGCGCTGAAGAAGGCGCTGGCGGCGTAGCTCCTCGCCGACCTGAAATCGCCGCCAAAAGCCGCAGATCATTTTGCGGCGGCGACGCTCCCCGGCCTGATCATGCCCCAGCCAATCCACAGGACCGGCAACCGTCCTTGCACCGGCCGGTCGAAGGCGCGCGGCACTTCCGGCACCAGATCGGGAAAATAAGCCTTGATGTCGGGCGGCGGCGTCGGCGTGGTGTCGGCGCTGAGCCAGACCACCATGGCGCCTTTCTTGCGGATGTCGTCGGCGGTGACCCAGGGCGAGCGGGCCGGATCGGCGTCGAAGAACACGCTCGGGCGGCTAGGCGCGGCGAGCGCAATCAGCGCGGCAAGGCGCGGATCGCCGGTCACCACCGCCAGCGGCTGGCCGGTCCGCCGCTTGAAGCTGTCGGCGAAGAACCGGCCCATCGCATTCGCCGGCTGGGCCACTCTCAGATCCATGCCGGCGGCCCAAGGCAACGCGACGATCAAAATCGGCACGAACAGCGCGGGCGCGATCAGCAATCCGGTCCAGGTGAAGCCGAGGATGCGCTGGTGATAGAGCGCAATGCTGTCGCCGGCGGCGACCACGAGTGCAAGCCCGGAAAGCACGACAAGCGGGGCCGCACCGCCGATCGGCGCCGTTCGGCCGAGAATGACCGCGGCAATCGTCGCCAGCAATCCTGGAAACAGTGCAAAGACCGTCACATAAGTTGCGCCAAAGGGATCGACGGGAGAACGCGAGAGCGGCGGCGCTGGCGCCGCCCGCGCGCGCGGCCAGCCGCCGGCGAGAACGAGAAGAATGGCGAGCCCGGCATGAGCGAGAATGAGTGCAGCCAAGAGGCGAAGCCACAGCGCCGCGTTGGCACCGGCGATGTCGCTATAGCGCAATCGCTCAAGCGTCGCGGCGAGCGCTGCGCCCATTCCACCGAGCCAGACCAGATGCAGAAACAGGAAAGCCACGAGCCCGAGGGCCGCGATCCAAGGTTCGACCGCGTTCATTGCGGCGCGGCCGCGCTCGGTGACGGCGGTGAAGACAACCAGAGCGCCGAGCAGAATGAGCGCCGCATCGCTGGTGCAGAGAAGGAGCGCCGCCGCCACGCCGGCCGGATACCAGGCGCGGCGTTCGCCCTGCATCGCCCGCCAGTAATGCAGCAGCACCATCGACCATAGCGCCAAGGCGAGGATCGGCGGCCCGAAATCCGGCGACGGCACCGTCAGGAGGGCAATGCCGACCATCAGCAGCACTGCTATGGCGGCGTGGCTGGGACCGACGATCGCGCGACCGAGCGCAAAGACGCACCAATAGGTCGTCACCACGCAGGCTTGCGCCAAAACATAGACGCCGACCATGCCGGCCGCGCGAAACGCGACCTCCGCCAGCCAATAAGCGAGCGGCGGTCCTACGCCCGCGTCAAAACGGAATTCATGACCGATCGCCAGAAGCTGGGCGAGACCGCTCGGCGGCGCCGAATAAAATAATGCCGGCACCGCGATCCAGACCGCGGCTTGCGCGAGAGCGGCGGTCCAGAACACCAGCCACGGCCGCGAGCGCAGCATTTCGACATACAGGGGAACGTAGAACATCGAGGCTAATGCCACTCCGCCCAAACAAGCTTGGTACGGCGGCGAAGCTAGAGTGGCAATACGGCGGCTGCCGCCTCGACCGCCTCTTTGCCGATCAGGCCGAGCGCATCGGCGACCGGAGAGAACGACCGGCGGTGGTGAATCGTCGCTCCCAACCGGTCGAGGGCGGCGAAATGTTCGGGCACGCTGTAGCCCATATGGCGCTCGAAACCGTAACCGGGATGGGCCGCGCCGAGACACCTCATCAGCCGGTCGCGGGTGACCTTCGCCACGATCGAGGCCGCGGCGATCGAGGCGACCAGACCATCGCCGCCGATGACCGCCTCGCAATCGCAACCGGCATCGATGCGGTCGCGCCCGTCGACGAACACCAGGCGCGGCGTTACCGGGAGCGCCATCACCGCGCGGGCTAGCGCCCACAGCGAGGCGCGCAAGATATTGTCGCGATCGATCCGCGCCGGCGGCGCCAGCGCCACGGCAACGTGCGCCCGCGCGCAAATGCGGTCGTAAAGGACTTCGCGGCGTTCCGCGGTCAGGCGTTTGGAATCGTCGAGGCCACGCGGAATATTGTCCGGGTCGAGAATGACCGCCGCGGCGACGACCGGGCCGGCGAGCGGTCCCCTGCCCGCTTCGTCGCAGCCGGCGATCGGCC
>JBARER010000097.1:0-3659 GCA_049796395.1 Xanthobacteraceae bacterium | reverse complement strand
CAAAGCGGGGGAGGGGGACCACGCGAAGCGTGGTGGAGGGGGCCTGTGAGTTGAAGCTTCCTTGTCAATGCATGGCGGTCAAAATGTCGCCGCCCGTATCTCCTTAGAGCGCTGCAGCTCGTCTCGTCCAGCGCCCCTTCCACCACCCTTCGCTCACTTCGTGAGCTATGGGCGGTCCCCCTTCCCCGCTATCGCGGGGCAGGAGGAAAGCTACAGCGTCATCGAGCCGCCGCCATCGACATACCAGGCGGTGCCGACGACATAGCTCGACCGCTCCGAAGCCATGAAGGCGACGACCGCGGAGACTTCCTCCGGCCGGCCCATGCGGCCGACCGGCAGGCGCGAGACCCGTTGCTGCCGCACCTCGGCCTCGGTCTGGCCGGTCGTTTGCGCCCATTCCCGCATGGTGTCGTCCTGCCGCTAGGTGTTGATGATGTAGGGCACCACGGCATTGACCAGAATATTGTCCTTGGCGAGTTCGGCGGCGAGCGCCTTGGTCAAATTGAGCATGGCGGAATTATTCAGCGCCGCCGGCACCACGGGGTAATGCGGCTGCCGCCCGGCGAGCCCGGATATGTTGATGATGCGGCCCCATTGGCGCTTGCGCATGTGCGGCACGGCATGACGGATGGCGCGCGCGGCGGGATTGAATTTTTGCTCGAGCAGCGCGGAGAGCGCACCGTCGTCCATCTTGAAAAAATCCTGCGGGATGACGGTCGCCGCCGAATTCACCAGAATGTCGATGCGGCCGAATTTTTCGGCCGCCCGCGCCACCATTGCCGCGATCGCTTGGTCATCGGTGAGGTCGGTCGGGACACCGAGGACGCGCTCGGGCTGGCCGAGCTCGCGCACGGCGCCGGCATTGGCGGCGGCGTCCTTGCTGACGAGGACGACGGCGGCGCCCTCGGCAAGCAATCCCTTGGCGCACGCCTTGCCGATGCCGCGGCTGCCGCCGGTAACGATGGCAACCCTGTCTTTCAGTCCGAGATCCAAATCACCCTCCTTGCGAAACCGCACCCGCCGCGCCGATGCGGCTCTGTCATAGCCGGGCCGATCGCGGTCATCCACACGGCCAGGCCGCATGGCCGGCCAGCGCGACGTGGATGCCGGAATCTGAATGCCGGAATCTGAATGCCGGAATCGGGATGCCGCAATAGAGGGAGGCGTGTCACGGAACAGGACGTACGGCGCCGGCGTTCTCTCTTATTGGGGCTGCCGAGATGATGCCCGAGAAGGAGCTGACATGACGCATTCCGCGAAGGCCACTCACCCCGCGACCAAAAAGCGAGGCGCGGATCCGCATGTGCCGCAAAAGCCCAAGCAGGAGATTCCCACAGATCCCGCTGAACGAAAGCTCGAGCAGGGCCTGGAAGAGAGCATGGCGGGCTCCGATCCGGTGAGCATCACCCAGCCGGCGCCGGGCAAGTCCGCGCACCGCGGCGGCAAATAGCCCCACCTCGCTAACCGTCCTGGCCCGGCCTAGCCGTCCTGAGGACGTCTGCGCACGACGCGAGCTAAAGCAATTCGGCAGGATCGCTATGGCTATTGTTGTTTGAAGGTATCCTCGCCGTAAACCGGTCTCGGAACGCTCGGTCCAAAAAGAACCCAATGGGTCGTCAGCGTTCCGCCGGACACGGTGCCGTGCCAGATCGTCGTTGAGTTGCAATTTACGAAGCCGTTATTCAGACCACCTTGAATGTCACATTGGCTCCAACGTTTTGCCCCGTTACGGCATAGGGCGGATTGGAGGGTGAAGCCTGACATTTGAAGCCGGCAGCGCGATTCCAATAGAGCCCGGCGAAATGTCCCGGAGACGGCGGATTAGTAAAAAAGAGTTTCATGTCCGAATTGCGCTGGTTGATCCAGTAAGATGGCACCGGCAAGCTCTGAGCGAAGGCGTTGGCGCCGACGCCGATGAAAACGACGAATGCAAGGATGAAACGGAACACGGCTGCCCTCCTGGTCGCGTGGACACCGTTTTGAGAAATACACGCAATAGTAGTATTGCCGGTGGGCGCCTTGCAAGGGCCGGTTGTCAGGTCCTCCGGTGCTAAGAGAAAATATGTCACCACGTCATTGACATTAGTCCTCGATATAGATACATATTCGAAGAATTAAATCTCGTCCCAAGAAGAAGGATGCCGCCCGGGTGATGCCGGACGGCAGGGGGCGAGTGCGGTGCCCGCGGGCGAGGCCTCATCAGCTTCGCTCCCGGGCGGTCCGGGCATCATGCCCACCGGCACTATGACCGGTGCGCGAGGTGCGTCGCTGGAAGTGGCGGTTTAAGCCGGCGGTCATGTCCGCCGCGTTGGCAAAGCCGCCACGAAGCCTGGCCCGGATCGCACCAAGGGACAACGACACCCCTTGGGCAGAACCGCAGTGGAACGCCGGCAGGCGAGCGCGCCCGCAAGCGGAGGGGCGGCGCAAGCCGCTCTATCCGTGGCGCGCCCTGTGCGCCGCTTGCGTACAGGTTACGAAACACCGCGTCTGCCGGCGCTCCGCTTCCTTCAATTAATTTCGTCATTGCGAGGAGCGAAGCGACGAAGCAATCCAGAACGTTTCCGCAGCACTGGATTGCTTCGCTTCGCTCGCAATGACGCCGTGACGAAAGCCTCGATCCGTCATCCTGTGGCCGCGCAGCGACCCTCGAAGAAGACGGCCGAGGACTCACGGGCCGTCGTCCTTCGAGGCTCCGCCCGAAGTCAGGCGTCGCACCTCAGGGTGACGGACGACTTGTGCGTGCGCTGTTTGGCATCGCGGATGAGATGGCTCGCGCCAAAGCGGGAGGGGGAGGCGACAACCACGCTGCGCCGGTGGGGGTAGCGATGTAAGATGCCGCATGGGGAGGAAAAGATGCAAAAAGCAATCATCGTCGTTGCGCTTGTTCTGCTTGGCTTTTTCAGTCCCGCTTGGGCTGACAGCTACCCGTCGCGGCCGATCACGCTGATCGTGCCATTCCCGCCCGGCGGATCGACCGATGTCGCCGCGCGCATCATCGCCGACCGGATGGGGGCGGCGCTGCATCAACCGGTGATCGTCGAGAATGTCGGCGGCGCTGGCGGCTCCATCGGGGTCGCGCGCCTCGCGCGCGCCGCGCCGGACGGCTACACCATCGACATCGGCCAATGGGACACCCATGTCGGTACCATCATCTATCATATCACCTACGATCTGCAGACCGACTTTTCGCCGATCGGACTTGTCTCGATTAATCCGATGCTGCTGGTGGCCAGGAAGACCTTGCCGGCGGACGATCTGAAAACGCTCGTGGCTTGGATGAAGGCAAATCCCGGCGACGCCAAATTCGTCAATCAGAACGCCTCGGCGCAAGTCGGTGGCTTGCTGCTGCAAAAGCTCAGCGGCACGCAGGTGCTATTCGTGCCTTATCGCGGCGCCGGCCCGGCGATGACCGATCTCATTTCCGGGCAGGTCGATCTGCTGCTGGTGCAGGGCGCCGTCGCGCTGCCGCAAGTGCGCGCCGGGACCATCAAGGCACTCGCCGAACTTGCGCCGCGACGCTCGGCGTCGATGCCGGACATCGCTTCGGCCGATCAATCGGGTTTGCCGGGCCTCTATATATCCGGCTGGTTCGGCCTCTACGCGCCGAAGGGCACGCCGCCGAGCGTCATTGCCAGCCTCAACGACGCGATGGTGCAGGC